>KL571253.1:35160-35580 GCA_000715855.1 Actinoplanes liguriensis | reverse complement strand
CCGCTACACCGCGCCGGCGTCCATCCCGATCGCGGCCACCGCCACCCCGACGAGCGGGCAGACCATCGCGAAGGTCGAGTTCTACCACGACGGCCTGCTGCTCGGCACCGACACGACCGCGCCGTACGCGTACACCTGGACCGGGGTTCCCGCCCAGACGGCGGCCTACCACCTGCAGGCCATCGCGTACGACGGCGCCGGCGCCAAGAGCAGCACCGCCGACGTCCCGGTCTTCGTGGACGCCTCGACCGCCCCGGCGATCGTCGCGGACGCCACCTCGGCGACCCTCGAACCCGGCGCGAGCGGCTCGTTCAAGCTGGCGCTGAGCGCGGCGCCCAGCGCGAACGTGACCGTCGCGGTGGCCCGCAGCGCGGGCAGCACCAACGTCACCGCCACCCCGGCCACGCTCACCTTCACCCC
>KL571253.1:34494-34933 GCA_000715855.1 Actinoplanes liguriensis | reverse complement strand
GAGATGTGTATAAGAGACAGCGGCGACCTCCAGCGGGTACACCGCGGCGAGCGTCGGCGTGACAGTGGTCAAGGCGGGCGCGGTCGACGCCCGGTTCACCCAGATGTACAACGACATCAAGAACTCGGCGAACGGCTACTTCAGCCCCGAGGGCGTGCCCTACCACTCGATCGAGACGCTGATCGACGAGGCGCCCGACCAGGGGCACGAGACGACCAGCGAGGCGTTCAGCTACTGGCTGTGGCTGGAGGCCGAGCACGGTCAGGTCACCGGGGACTGGGCGCCGTTCAACAGCGCCTGGACGACGATGGAGAAGTACATCATCCCGTCGCACGCCGACCAGCCGACGAACGCGAACTACAACGCGTCCAAGCCGGCCACCTACGCGGCTGAGCACCCGTTGCCCTCGCAGTACCCCTGTCTCTTATACACATCTCTG
>KL571253.1:32072-34264 GCA_000715855.1 Actinoplanes liguriensis | reverse complement strand
CGGTCGGGACGGACCCGCTGGCCGCCGAGCTGAAGAGCACGTACGGCACCGACGACATCTACGGCATGCACTGGCTGCTGGACGTGGACAACACGTACGGCTTCGGCCACTGCGGTGACGGGACGAGCCGGGTCACGTACATCAACACGTTCCAGCGCGGCCCGCAGGAGTCGACGTGGGAGACCGTCCCGCAGCCGTCCTGCGACACGTTCAAGTACGGCGGCCCCAACGGCTACCTGGACCTGTTCACCAAGGACGCGTCCTACGCCAAGCAGTGGAAGTACACCGACGCGCCGGACGCCGACGCACGGGCCGTCCAGGCCGCCTACTGGGCGAACACCTGGGCCACCGCGCAGGGCAAGGGCTCGCAGGTCTCCACCGCGGTGGCCAACGCCGCCAAGATGGGCGACTACCTGCGGTACTCGTTCTACGACAAGTACTTCAAGCAGCCGGGCTGCACCTCCACGTCGTGCGCGGCGGGCACCGGCAAGAACGCCTCCAACAACCTGATGTCCTGGTACTACGCCTGGGGCGGCGCCTACGACACGTCCGCGGGCTGGGCGTGGCGGATCGGCTCCAGCACCAGCCACTTCGGCTATCAGAACCCGATGGCGGCGTACGTGCTGTCCAACGTCTCGGCGCTGACCCCGAAGTCGGCGACCGCGAAGGCGGACTGGCAGTCCAGCCTGACCCGGCAGCTCGAGTTCTACCAGTGGCTGCAGTCCTCCGAGGGCGCCATCGCCGGTGGCGCCACGAACAGCTGGAACGGCGACTACTCGGCCCCGCCGTCCGGCACCCCGACGTTCTACGGCCTGTCGTACGTCGAGGCGCCCGTCTACGCCGACCCGCCGTCCAACCAGTGGTTCGGCATGCAGACCTGGTCGCTGGAGCGGCTCGCCGAGTACTACTACACGACCGGTGACGCCAAGGCGAAGACGGTCCTCGACAAGTGGGTGACCTGGGCGCTGGCGAACTCCACGATCACCGCCAGCAGCTTCGAGATCCCGTCCGACCTGACCTGGTCGGGCGCGCCGGCCACCTGGAACGCCTCCAGCCCGGCCGCCAACACCAACCTGCACGTCACGGTGAAGACCAAGGGCACCGACCTGGGTGTGGCCGGCTCGTTCGCGAAGCTGCTGGCCTACTACGCCGCCAAGTCCGGCAACGCGACGGCCAAGACCGCGGCGAAGAACCTGCTCGACGCGATCTGGACGCACAAGGACAGCAAGGGCGTGTCGGTCACCGAGACGCGCACCGACTACAACCGGTTCGACGACGTCTACAACGCCTCCACGGGTCAGGGCCTCTACATCCCGTCCGGCTGGACCGGGAAGATGCCGAACGGCGACGTCATCAAGCCCGGGGTGTCGTTCCTCGACATCCGCTCCTTCTACAAGAACGACCCGGACTTCCCGAAGGTCCAGGCGTATCTCGACGGAGGGGCCGCACCCACGTTCAACTACCACCGGTTCTGGGCCCAGGTCGACGTGGCAACCGGCTACGCGGACTTCGCCCGGCTGTTCCCGAACGGGTGACAAGCATGAGAATCGTCCGCATCATCGCGGCGCTGGCCCTCGCCACCGCCGCCGGGATCCTCGCCCTGCCGGGCGCGGCCCAGGCACACGGCGCCCTGCAGGTGCCGGGCAGCCGGACCTGGCTCTGCTACCAGGACGGCCGCAACCCGACGACCGGCGCGATCGAGCCCAAGAACGCGGCCTGCGCCGCCGCGGTCGCCAAGAGCGGCACGAACTCGCTCTACAACTGGTTCGCCGTGCTCCGCTCGGACGGGGCGGGCCGGGTCTCCGGCTTCCTCCCGGACGGCGGGCTGTGCAGCGGCGGGACCGGTGGGCCGTACGACTTCACCGGCTTCAACCTGGCCCGTGACGACTGGCCGCAGACCCACCTGACCGCCGGGGCCTCCGTCGAGTTCCACTACAACGACTGGGCCAAGCACCCCGGCACGTTCTACCTGTACATCACCAAGGACGGTTACGACCCGACCAAGCCGCTCGCCTGGAGCGACCTCGAGCCGACGCCGTTCTCCCAGGCGACCAACCCGGCGGTGGTCGGCGGCCCGGGCACCGACGACGGGCACTACTACTGGACCGGGAACCTGCCGTCCGGCAAGACCGGCAAGCACCTGATCTACTCGGTCTGGTCGCGCTCGGACAGCCAGGAGACGTTCTACGGCT
>KL571253.1:30580-31808 GCA_000715855.1 Actinoplanes liguriensis | reverse complement strand
GTCTTCGACGGCGGCAACGGCGAGGTCACCGGCGTCGGCACCCAGCCGACCTCGCCGTCGCCCAGCCCGTCGGCGTCGACCTCGACCTCGCCGGGGACCAGTGACGGCTGCACGGCCATGTACAACGTCACCTCGGCCTGGAGCGGTGGCTTCCAGGGCGAGATCATGGTGCACGCCGGCACCACCGCGGTGAACGGCTGGCACGTCTCCTGGACCTGGCCGGGCGCGCAGACCCTGGCCACCGCGTGGAGCGCCAAGGCGACCAGCAGCGGTTCGCTGGTCACGGCGAGCAACGAGACGTGGAACGGGTCCATAGCGGCCGGGAACTACACCACGTTCGGGTTCCTCGGCTCCGGCACCGCGCCGGCGACCGTGCAGAACCTGAGCTGCTCGACCGGCTGATCCGGGCGACCCGGGGGTGTGCGCTTGTCACACCCCCGGGTCGCCTTGGCCGGAATGCCTTGACGGTGCCTTTTCCCGTTTCCTATCTTGCGAACATCGTGTCCTGTCTCGTGCCTGTCGTGCGATCGCAACCCTTCCCCGAGCCGGGGCGTGCCACCACGCGGCGAGCCCTGCTCCTCGGCGGCGTCGGAGCCGCGATGCTCGTCGCCACCCCCGGCTACGCCGCCGACGCCACGTGGACCGGCTCCTGGGCCACCGCGGCGACGGCGGGGCTCACCCCACTTCCCGCCGACTGCACCGTCCGCCAGGTCGTGCACCTCAGCCTCGGCGGCGACCTGGCCCGCCTGCGGTTGTCCAACGACTACGGCACCCTGCCGGTGAGCCTCGGCGAGGTCTGGGCCGGCCGCCGCGCCGGTGACCGGGACAGCTGCGCGATGTGGCCGGACAGCATCCGCCCGGTCACCTTCGGCGGGAGCGCCGGCGTCGAGCTCCCGGCCGGCGCGAGCCGGGTCAGCGACCCGATCCCGGACCTGACGATCGCCGGCGGCGACGACCTGGTGATCAGCTTCCACCTGCCCCTGCGCACCCTGACCGGCACGGTCAACCCGCACGCGTTCCAGCGCAACCGGGTGCTGCCCGGCAACCACGCGGCCGAGCCGTCCCCGCCCGGCGGCACCGACCTGAGCCGGTACGTGCTGCTCGGCGGCATCAGCGTGCACACCGCCGGGCCCAGCTCCGCGATCGTCGCGTTCGGCGACTCGATCACCTGCGGGACGAGCAGCACGCCCGGCGCCGACCGGCGCTGGCTCTGTCTCTTATACACATC
>KL571253.1:25355-30386 GCA_000715855.1 Actinoplanes liguriensis | reverse complement strand
CAGAGATGTGTATAAGAGACAGGCGCCGCTTCGACCGTGACGTGCTCGCCCAGCCGGGCGTCTCCCACGTGATCACCCTGATCGGGGTGAACGACCTCGGCGCCGGCACGAGCGCGTCCGCGCTGATCGCCGGCCACCGCGAGCTGATCCGGCGGTGCCGGGCGGCCGGGGTCACCGTGCTCGGCGGCACCCTGCTCCCGCTCGGCGGCAGCGTCTACGACCGGGGCGCCCACCGGACCGTCCGCGCCACGCTGAACCGGTGGATCCGGGAGAGCCACGAGTTCGACGCGGTCGCCGACTTCGACGCGGCAGTCCGCGACGCCACCGTCCCGGAACGCCTGCGGGCCGGCTACGACAGCGGCGACCACCTGCACCCGAACGACGCGGGCATGCTCGCGCTGGCCTCCGCGGTGCCCCTGCAGCTGCTGAGGTGAGACCGGTCAGCCGTCGAAGCGCGACGGGTCACCGGCGCCGACCCGCAGGATCTCCGGCACACCCCCGGACAGGTCGACCACGGTCGTCGGCTCGGTGCCGCACTCGCCCTCGACCACCGCGTCCACCGCGTGATCCAGGGCCTCCTTGATCTCCCAGGCCTGCGTCATCGGCTCCGGCTCGCCGGGCAGCAGCAGCGTGCTGGAGACGAGGGGCTCGCCGAGCTCCGCGAGGATGGCCTGTGCGGTGGTGTGCGCGGTGATGCGTACCCCCACGGTCTTCTTCTTGGGGTGGAGCAGCCGCCGCGGAACCTCTTTGGTCGCGGGCAGGATGAACGTGTAGGGCCCCGGCGTGCTCGCCTTCACCGCCCGGAACAGCGCATTGTTGATCTGCACGAATTGCCCGAGCTGGGCGAAGTCGTGGCACATCAGCGTGAAATGGTGCTTGTCGTCGAGATGCCGGATGCTGCGGATCCGGTCGATCCCGTCCTTGTTGCCCATCCGGCAACCGAGTGCGAAGCACGAGTCGGTCGGATAGGCGATCAGCCCGTCCTCCCGGATGAGCTGCACGATCTGGGAGATGGTCCGGGGTTGCGGATTCTCCGGATGCACGTCGAAGTACTTCGCCACTCCGCCCAGCTTAGGCCGTGCCTAGACTCACGTGTCATGGAGTCGGCCCATCGCCCCGCGGTCCGGATCATCTGCGTCGACGCCGACGGCCGCGTCCTGCTGCTCAACTGGCAGGATCCGATCGACGGCCATCGACTCTGGGAGCCCCCGGGCGGCGGCATCGACCCCGGCGAGACGCCTCTGGAGGCCGCCCGTCGCGAGCTGACCGAGGAGACCGGCCTCGACCCGGACGCGATCGACCCGGACTTCCTGGTCGTCGAGCGCGATACGATCTGGAAGGGCCGCCGCATGGTCGGCCCCGAGCAGTTCTTCGCCGCCGCCTACCCCGCCGTCACGCCGCACATCGCCCGCGAGGGCCTGCTGCCCTACGAGCAGGCCGACCTGCTCGGCCACGCCTGGGTCCACCCCGCCGACTTCCCGGCGCTCCCCGACGACCTGGAGCCCCCGGCGCTCGGTGAGATTCTTCGATCAACTTCCCGATTCGGTACGTCGTGAGCACGCCCGCCTCAGCGTGACTCCAGCGCCCGGATGACCGCGGCCATGTCCTCGCCCGCGTGCCCGGCCGACGACGTCTCCGCGTAGAGCTCCAGGCACGTGTCCAGCAGCGGCGACGGGATGCCGGCCGTCTCGGCGGCCTCGACGATCAGGTGGTTGTTGTAGAGCACGTCCCGGATCGACGCCTGCACGCTGAAGTCGCGGTCGAGCAGCTTGCGCCCCTTGAGCCGGGAGACCGGGCTGGCCATCGGGCCGGCGTCCAGCGCGGCGAGCAGCGTCCCGCGGTCCAGGTCGTGACGCTGCGCGAAGTGGAACGCCTCGGCCAGGCCGGTGACCATGCTGATCAGGAACGTGTTCACGGAGAGCTTCATCAGCAGGCCGTTCGGGGCCGGCCCGCACCGCACCACCTCCCGGCACATCGGGCGCAGCAGCGGCGCGACCCGGTCCAGGTCCTCGCCGGCGCCGGCCAGCATGGCGACCAGCTCCCCGTTCTCGGCGGGCACCCGCGACCCGGAGACCGGCGCCTCGACGTAGCGTCCCCCGGCGTCGCGCACCTGCTCGGCCAGCCCCCGCGACCAGGCCGGCGCGGTCGTCCCCATGTGCACCAGCGTCCGCCCGCCCACCATCGCCGCGAACCCGTCGGTGTCCCGCCCCAGCACCTCGTCGGCGACCCGATCGTTCGCCAGCATCATCAGGACGACGTCCGCCGCCCGGAACACCTCCCCGGCGTCCGCGGCCACCGTGGCGCCCGCCGCCCGCAGCTCGTCGGCGGCCCCGGCCGACCGGTTCCACACGACCAGCTCGGTCCCGGCCCGCACGAGGTTGAGCGCCATCGGCCGGCCCATCACACCCAGCCCCAGAAATCCCATGGTCACGCAGCTCACGCTAGCCGTGCGCGCCCGCTCCGGGAGTAGCCAATCAGGCTTCTCCGGCTTCGAGGAGCGACCGCATCCCCGCCAGGGTGTTCGGAAGGGCCGTCCATGCGAGCGTTCCGGTGAACCCGCGGTCCTCGAAAACGTCGGGGTGGTCGCAGATCTGCTCCACCGTGCGTCGCTGGACCGGCGACAGGTCGATCGGCGCGCCGGACGGCTCGAACCAGCCGCCCCAGGCGAGAGCCAGGCACTTGCCGGGCCAGACGTCGCCCGGCTGCTGGGTGAGGAGCGTGTCGACAGCCCGGGCGAGCGACTCGGCATGACCGTCGGGGTCGTGGCCGGCGAGCGCGGCGAGCGCCAGCTCGGCCCGCTCGCAGCGCGTTTCCCGGTCGGCGTCGTGACGGCCCGACGG
Source organism: Actinoplanes liguriensis (assembly GCA_000715855.1). Classification (GTDB taxonomy): domain Bacteria; phylum Actinomycetota; class Actinomycetes; order Mycobacteriales; family Micromonosporaceae; genus Actinoplanes; species Actinoplanes liguriensis. The sequence goes on along the minus strand of KL571253.1, from coordinate 27,546 downwards.
GTACACCGAGGGGTCGGTCAGGTGGGCCGCCCACTCCCGCAGGACTTCAGTCGCCCGCCCGGCCACCGCGGGGAACCGGAGACGAGCGGCGACGAGCGCTGCCGCCCACCGGACCGTCGCGTCCCCGTCGCCGAGTCCAGCAGGAGGGGCACCGCAGGGGCGGTCGCGGGGAAGCGGGTGCCCTGGTGGACGAACGTGTCACGACCGGACCAGGCCTCCGGGTCACCGGCTGCCTTGGCGCGGAGCACCCCGGGGATGTCCTCGGCGGATCCGTAGGCGTGGGTCAGCCCGGCCCAGTCGACGGTGTCCAGATCCGTCAGCACGCCGGGAATCATGGCGGAGGCGGTGGGTACGGAGAATGCTGGGGGTGTAACCGGACCGTGGAGGAGCAGTAGTGGAGACCGAACTTTTCATCGGCGGCAAGTGGGTGGCCGCGTCCTCGGGGAACCGGTTCGACGTGCTCGACCCGGCGACGGGGGACACCATCGCCTCGGTCGCGGACGGTGGTGAGGCGGACGCGATCGCGGCCGTGGACGCGGCCTCGGTGGCCGGCCCGGGCTGGGCGGCAACGCCTCCGCGCGTACGCGGTGAGGCTCTTCGCAAGGCGTTCGAGCTGATGACCGAGCGCGCCGCCGAGCTGGCGAAGCTGATCAGCCTGGAGAACGGGAAGGCGCTGACGGACGCGAAGGGCGAGGTCACGTACGCCGCCGAGTTCTTCCGCTGGTTCGCCGAGGAGGCCGTGCGCATCGACGGCAACCTGACCTCCGCTCCGGGCGGCGCGAACCGGATCCTGGTGACGCGCCAGCCGGTCGGCGTCTGTGTGCTGGTCACGCCGTGGAACTTCCCGGCCGCGATGGCCACCCGCAAGATCGGCCCCGCGCTCGCCGCCGGGTGCACCGTGGTCCTCAAGCCGGCCAGCGACACCCCGCTGACCGCGCTCGCCATGGCCGCGATCCTGACCGAGGCCGGCGTGCCCGAGGGCGTGGTCAACGTGCTGCCGTCGCGCAGCTCCGGCAAGGTCGTCTCGGCGATGCTGCGCGACGCGCGGGTCCGCAAGCTGTCGTTCACCGGCTCCACCGAGGTCGGCCGGATCCTGCTCGCGCAGGCCGCGGAGAACATCGTGAACACGTCGATGGAGCTCGGCGGCAACGCTCCGTTCCTGGTCTTCGCGGACGCCGACCTGGACGCCGCGATCGAGGGCGCGATGCTGGCGAAGATGCGCAACGGCGGCGAGGCGTGCACCGCGGCGAACCGGTTCTTCGTCGAGGCCGGCATCGCCGACGAGTTCTCCCGGCGGCTGGCCCAGCGCATGTCGGCGCTGGTGGTGGGCCCGGGCACGGACGAGAAGACGCAGGTCGGCCCGCTGGTCAACGAGGACACCGTGGCGAAGGTCGACGCGCTGGTGAAGGGCGCCCTGGAGGCCGGCGCGTCCGCGGTCACCGGCGGCAGCCGCCCGGACGGGCCGGGCTTCTACTACCCGCCGACCGTGCTGACCGGGGTCGGCTCGGACTCGGCGATCCTGCGGGAGGAGATTTTCGGCCCGGTCGCTCCGATCGTCACGTTCACCGGGGAGGACGAGGCGGTCCGGCTGGCCAACGACACCGAGTACGGGCTGGTCGCCTACCTTTACACCGGTGACCTGGCCCGCGGCCTGCGGGTCAGCGAGCGGATCGAGGCCGGCATGGTCGGCCTGAACCGTGGCCTGGTCAGCGACCCCGCGGCCCCGTTCGGCGGGGTGAAGCAGAGCGGCATCGGCCGGGAGGGCGGCCACGAGGGCCTCCTGGAGTACCTGGAGTCCAAATACATCGCCGTGAACTGGTAGTTTGCGCCATCTGCAAAAGGCGGCCCTAGGGCCGCCTTTTTCCTACCCCTAAAGTACTAGGCAACTAGTGAAACGGGGTGGTGAGGTGATCGAGTTCCACCTGGACGCGCGGTCCGGGGTGGCGCCGTACATGCAGCTGATCCGGCAGGTGCGGCACGCGCTGCGGCTCGGGTTGCTGAAGGAGGGCGACAAGCTGCCCACCGTCAAGGAGGTCGTGGCCCTGGTCGCGATCAATCCGAACACGGTGTCGAAGGCCTACCGCGAGTTGGAGTACGAGGGGCTGGTCACCGCCCGCCCCGGGGTCGGCACGTTCGTCACCAAGACGCTGGGCTCGCTGAGCGCGCACGAGCCGCTGCGGCAGAGCCTGGG
>KL571253.1:24617-25156 GCA_000715855.1 Actinoplanes liguriensis | reverse complement strand
TGTGTATAAGAGACAGCCGGGAGGCCGGTCTCGACAACGAGAGTATCGAGGCCCTCTTTCTCAGTACTTTTCGGAGTTTTTCGGAGGCGCAGGCATGACTAGCGCACTACGCACCGAGCAACTGATCAAGCGGTACGGGCGTCGTACCGCCCTCGACGGCTGCACCCTGGACGTCCCGGCCGGCCACGTCGTCGGCCTCGTCGGGCCGAACGGCGCCGGCAAGTCCACGCTGCTCCAGCTCGCCTGCGGGCTCCTCGATCCGACCGCGGGGCGGATCGAAGTGCTCGGCGGGCGGCCGGTCAGCGGGTCGCCCCGGGTCGGGTTCGTCGCCCAGGACACCCCGGTCTACGCCGGCCTGACCGTCGCCGAGCACCTCAAACTCGGCGCCCACCTGAACCCGTCGTGGGACGCCACGCTCGCCGAGCGGCGGATCGCCCAGGTCGGGCTGGACCCGGCGCAGAAAGCCGGCAAGCTCTCCGGCGGCCAGCGCGCCCAGCTCGCCCTGACCGTGGCCGCCGCCAAGCGCCCCGAGTTGCTGC
>KL571253.1:24197-24369 GCA_000715855.1 Actinoplanes liguriensis | reverse complement strand
GCCGCGCTCGACCCGCTGGCCCGGCGCACCTTCCTGCAGGGCCTGATGGAGCTCACCGCGGAGAACGGGATGAGCGTGATCATGTCCTCGCACCTGGTCGCCGACCTGGAGCGGGTCTGTGACCACATGATCGTGCTGGTCGGCTCGCGGGTGCAGGTGGCCGGCGACGTCG
>KL571253.1:23220-23937 GCA_000715855.1 Actinoplanes liguriensis | reverse complement strand
TGCTGGCCAGCCATCACCGGCTGGTCGGCCCACGGCGCTCGGCGGGCGATCTCGGCGGCGGCCGGGACGTGATCGAGGAGAGCCACACCGACGTCCAGTCGACGCTGGTGGTGCGCAGCACCGCGCCGATCGACGACCCGTCCTGGCAGGTGAACCGGTTGGATCTGGAGGACATCGTGCTGGCGTACATGGCCGGGGCGGCCGGTTCCGGCCGCGAGCGGGTGCTGGAGGGGCAGCGATGATCTGGCTGACATGGCGGCAACTGAGGGTCCAGGCGATCGCCGTCGGCGTCCTGATCCTCCTGCTCGTGGCCGTGGTCCTGTACTCCTGGCGGGAGGTCGCCGACCTGGCGTCGAGCAGCGGGTACACCGGGTGTACGGGTGACGCATGCGCCGCCGCGGCGAAGACCTTCCGGTCCCAGATCGCGGAGGGGTTCCCGGCCGCCGTCTACTTCGCCGGCATCGCCGCGCTGGTCCTGCTGCCCGCCGTCGTCGGCGGTTTCTGGGGCGCGCCGATGGTGGCCCGGGAGCTGGAGAACGGGACCTTCCGGATGGTCTTCAGCCAGTCCGTCAGCCGCGGCCGTTGGCTCCTGACGAAACTGGCGATCGGGGGCGGGGCGGTGGTCCTCGGCGTGGGCCTGTTCAGTCTGCTCCTGACCCGCTGGGCCCAGCAGATCGACGCGGCCGGGGGCAACCGGCTGACGCCGCTGGTCTACCC
>KL571253.1:21163-23002 GCA_000715855.1 Actinoplanes liguriensis | reverse complement strand
GACGCCGGGCAGCTGGACGGGATCGGGATGAACGTGGACACCGGGCAGATGCACCTGCGGACCAACGCCGAGCTTCCCGGCGCCTGGGTGCTGGAGAACAAGGTGCTGGGCTCGGACGGCAAAGCGTTCACCGGGCCGGCGGATCTCACCAAATGTGGTCCCAAGGCTGGCTTCGAGACCTGCCAGCAGTGGCTGAAGAGCCAGAACCTTCAGGTACGGATGTCCTATATTCCCGGCACGAAGTTCTGGGCCGTGCAGTGGCGCGAGTTCGGTCTCCTGGTGGCGATCACTGCGGTGCTGTCCCTTTTCGCCCTGTGGTGGATCCGGCGAAAACTGGTCTGACCAGGCACTATGGCGGCCCGCGGAAGTGGGCCGCCACAGTCGTGCCAGAAGTTCCGGGAAGTGGCACCCGTCAATACATTCCGTGATGGCTTGCCCGTGACAGGGGGCGAAGTGAATAATCTTGCACTCAGGCCCACACCCGATGTTGCGGCCGAGGCGCAGTAGCCGATACTTGGCGGGCTTCCCGGCACCCCCCACGCAGGTCGGGATCCACCCCTGAGAGGACTTCAACTGCCATGCGCAAGGCACTGATCGGACTGGTCGCTGCCGGGCTGATGACGTCGGTCACGCTCACGGCGTGTGACGGCGGCTCGGACGACGGTGACACCACTGCCAGCGGCAGCGGGTTCAACTCGACGGCGACCTCGTCGGGCGAGGGCAAGGGCGGCGTCGGCGTCGTCATGCCGGACACCCAGAGCTCCACCCGGTGGAGCAAGGACGACCCGAACTACCTGAAGGCGGCGTTCAAGTCGTCGAACACGCCGTACGAGATCCAGAACGCCCAGGGCGACCCGGAGATGTTCAAGGGCATCGCGAAGGCGATGCTGGACAGCGGCGTCAAGGTGCTGGTCATCGCGAACCTGGACTCGGACAGCGGCAAGTGGGTCATCGACCTCGCCAAGTCCCGCAAGGTCCCGGTGATCGACTACGACCGGCTGACGCTCAACGGCGGTGCCGACTACTACGTGAGCTTCAACAACGAGCGGGTCGGTCAGCTTCAGGCCGAGGGCCTGATCAAATGCATCGACCAGAAGAACCCGACGGAGAAGCCCGTGATCGCCGAGCTGAACGGCTCGCCCACGGACAACAACGCCACCCTGTTCAAGACCGGTTACGACAGCGTCCTGCAGGAGAAGTTCGACAGCGGCGACTACGTCAAGGGCCCTGACCAGTTCGTCCCGCAGTGGGACAACAAGGAGGGCGAGAAGATCTTCGCCCAGATGTTGAAGCAGTGGCCGAACATCGCCGGTGTGCTCTCCGCCAACGACGGCCTCGGCGGCGCCGCGATCAAGGTGCTCGAGGCGGCCAAGCCCGCGCTGAACGGCAAGGTCCCGGTCACCGGGCAGGACGCCACCGTCGAGGGTCTGCAGAACATCCTCAAGGGTGACCAGTGCATGACCGTCTTCAAGAACATCAAGACCGAGGCCGACGCGGCCGCCGCCCTGGCGGTCCAGCTGGTCCAGAACAAGAAGCAGACCTTCGCCGACAAGGTCAAGGACCCGGAGTCGGGCGCCTACATCCCGGCCAAGCTCCTGGACCCGGTCGCGGTCACCGCCACCAACATGTACGAGGCGGTCGTGAAGACCGGCGCCGTCAAGACCTCGGACATCTGCACCGCGAAGATCCAGCAGTACTGCGAGGCGAACAAGCTCTCGCAGTAACCCCCGGCGTCAGAGAGAAGCCAGGACCGGTCCCGCCGGCCCTGGCTTCTTTGCGTTGAACCGGTGCTCTCAGCCGGCCAGCAGCTCGCGGACCCGCGGGATCACCCGGCTGCCG
>KL571253.1:20475-20930 GCA_000715855.1 Actinoplanes liguriensis | reverse complement strand
TCACCCGGCTGCCGTACAGCTCGATCGCGGTGAGCAGGTGCTCGTGCGGCAGCGTGCCGTGGGCGTACTTCAGGTCGAACCGCTGCACGCCCAACGCCCGTACCGTCGAAGCGATCTTCTGAGCGACGGTCTCCGGGGAGCCGACGTGCCAGGCGCCCTCGGTCACGTCGTGCTCGAAGCGGTCCCGGGTCAGCGGCGGCCCGCCCCGCTCCCGCCCGATCCGGTCCAGCATCCGCCGCGCGTGCGGCCACAGCAGGTCGACGGCCTCGTCGTCGGTGGCCGCCACGAAACCGGGACAGTGCACCGCGATCGGCTGCTCGGCGTTGCCGAACTCCTTGAGCGCCCGGTGGTAGAGCTCGACGTAGGGCGCGAAACGGGCCGGCTCGCCACCGATGATCGCCAGGCAGAGCGGCAGGCCGTAGCCGGCGGCGCGGACCACCGACTCGGGGCTGCCA
>KL571253.1:16817-20223 GCA_000715855.1 Actinoplanes liguriensis | reverse complement strand
CCACCGACTCGGGGCTGCCACCGACGCCGATCCAGGTGCGGATCGTCCCGGACTCGGTCTTCGGGAAGACGCTCTGGTCCTTCAACGCCGGCCGGACGGTGCCCGACCAGGTGACCGGCTTCTCCTTGAGCAGCTCGGCCATCAGCTCGGTCTTCTCCTCGAACAGCTGCTCGTAGTCGCCGAGGTCGAAGCCGAACAGCGGGAACGACTCGGTGAACGAGCCACGGCCGAGGATGATCTCGGCGCGCCCGTTCGACACGGCGTCCAGCGTGGCGAAGCGCTCGAAGACGCGGACCGGGTCGTCGGAGCTGAGGACCGTCACCGCCGTACCCACCGTGATCTTCTCGGTCCGGGCGGCGATCGCCGCCAGGATGATCTCCGGCGCGGAGATCGCGAAGTCGTCGCGGTGGTGCTCGCCGACCCCGAAGGCGTCGACACCGAGGCGGTCGGCCAGGACGGCCTGCTCGACCACGTTGCGGATGACTTGGGCGTACGAGGTGCCGGCGGTGACGTCGCCGAACGTGTCGAGACCGAACTTCATGATCAAGAGTCTATCGGCGGCCCTTGAGACGCCGGCCCATCTCCTTCGCGATCTCCTTCTTGGCGTCCCGCTCGGCCAGCACCTGCCGCTTGTCGTACGACTTGAGGCCGCGCGCGATCGCGAGCTCGACCTTGACCCAGCCGTCCTTGAAATACAGCGAGAGCGGCACCAGGGTCAGCCCGCTGCCGTCGTTCAGGGTGTTCAGGATCTTGATGATCTCGACCTTGTGCAGCAGCAGCTTGCGGGTGCGGCGCGGGGCGTGGTTGGTCCAGCTGCCGAACCCGTACTCCGCGATGTGCAGGTTGTAGAGCATCAGCTCGCCCTCGTGCTCCTGGGCGAACGCGTCGACCAGCGACGCGCGGCCCAGGCGCAACGTCTTCACCTCGGTGCCGGCCAGCACCAGGCCCGCCTCATACGTCTTCAGGATCGCGTAGTCGTGACGCGCCTTCTTGTTCGAGGCGATCAGCTTGGTCCCGGTCTCCTTGCCCACCCGTAGAGGTTATCCAGACAGAACCTAAACGCCGTCGGTCGGGATCGGGCGGCGCATGGAATAGGTCACGCTGCTCAGCCGATGCGGCTCGTCCTTCACGTGGATCACCGCGCGGTCGTAGGCCTGCCAGCCCGCCGCACCCGCCCGATTCATATGGCGCAAATCATCGAAGCGCTCGTCGGTGCCCCACCGCAGCACGCCGCCCGGGTGATGGAACGTGGCGGTCCAGTCCATGAACCGGTCGGTGCCCAGCGTGCCCGCGGCGCGGTACTCCAACCGCGCATACTCCCAATTGGTCACCCGGACGATTATGCCCCTTACCGGGAGTACGCCGCCGTCCGTACTGGACACTCGGGCGCGTAAGCCGCCGGGCGTAGGCCCACCCTGAGTATCCCCTGATCTGACCGTCTCGGGGTTCATCTCGATCTTTACCCATGTCTACGCTCCGCCCGTTGACGCATGAGGGGGAAAGCGATGACGACGGGGACCTTCGCCCGGCTGGTCTGCGGCCGGCGTTCCAAATGGGTCGTGCTGGCATTGTGGATCGTGGTGCTGGTGTTCGCCGGCGGGATGGCCGGCAAGCTCGGCAGCGTCGAGAAGAACGACAACGCCTCCTGGCTGCCCGGCGACGCCGAAGCCACCCAGGTCGCCGACCTGCAGAAACAGTTCCAGCCGGACGACATCGTGCCGGCCATCCTGGTCTACGAGCGGGCCGGCGGGATCACCCCGGCCGACCAGGCGAAAGCCGCCGCCGACGCGAAGGCGATCGCCGCGGTGCCCGGCGTGACCGGCCAGATCATCGGCCCGGTGCCCTCCGCGGACAAGGCCGCGTTGCAGGTCATCGCGCCGATCAAGGTCGACACGGACGGCTGGGACAAGATCGCCGACTCCGTCGCCGACATCAAGACGATTTCCGGTACGGGGGAGAACGGCCTCGGCATCTCCATGACCGGCCCCGCGGGGGTGGCCGCGGACTCCGCCGGCGCGTTCGAAGGCATCGACGGCACACTGCTCTACACCACGCTCGTGGTGGTCGCGATCATCCTGCTCGTCACCTACCGCAGCCCCGTCCTCTGGCTGCTCCCGATCGTCACCGCCGGCGTCGCGCTGACCAGCGCCCAAGCGGTGATCTACCTGCTCGCCAAGAACGCCGGCCTCATCGTCAACGCGCAGAGCGCCGGCATCCTGACCGTGCTCGTGTTCGGCGCCGGCACCGACTACGCGCTGCTGCTCGTCGCCCGCTACCGCGAGGAACTACGCCGCCACGCCGACCGGCACGAGGCGATGATGTTCGCCCTGCACCGGGCCGGCCCGGCGATCATCGCCAGCGCCGCCACCGTCGCGATCGGCATGGGCTGCCTGATGCTCGCCGAGGTCAACTCGACCAGCGGCCTCGGCCCGGTCGCCGCGCTCGGCATCGTCGTCGGCCTGCTCGCCATGATGACCCTGCTCCCGGCCCTGCTCGTGATCTGCGGCCGCTGGCTGTTCTGGCCGGTCCGCCCGCGCTACGGCACCCCGGAGCCGACCGCGACCGGCATGTGGGCGCGGATGGGCGCCCGGATCGCCCGCCGCCCCCGCGTGGTCTGGATCGGCACCGCCGCCGCGCTCGGCGTGATGGCACTCGGCCTGGTCCAGCTCGACGCGAGCGGGCTCAGCCAGAAGGACTCGTTCACCAGCGAACAACCCTCGGTCGCCGGGCTCGAGGTGCTCGGCCGGCACTTCCCGGCCGGCCAGGGCGACCCGGTCGTGGTGATCGCCGCCGCCGACCGGCAGGAACCGGTCCGGGCCGCGTTCGCCGCCGTGCCCGGGATCAGCACGGTCGGCGACCCGGTGGTGAAGAACGGGCTGGTCGAGTTCGAGGGGACGCTGAAGTCCGCCCCGGACAGCCAGGCCGCCGAGGACACCGTGCTCGCCGTCCGCAAAGCCCTCGCCGGGACCGGCGCCAAAGTCGGCGGCACCACCGCCATGACCTACGACATCAACGAGGCCAACAAACACGACAACCGGCTGATCATCCCGCTCGTCCTGCTGGTCGTACTCGTCATCCTCGCGGTGCTGCTGCGCTCGCTCGTCGCACCGGTCATCCTGATGGCGACCGTGGTCCTCTCCTTCGCCGCCGCGCTCGGCGTCAGCGCCCTGGTCTTCCGGCACGTGTTCGGCTTCGGCGGGGAGGACACCGCGTTCCCGCTGTTCGTCTTCGTGTTCCTGGTCGCCCTCGGCATCGACTACAACATCTTCCTGATGACCCGGGTCCGCGAAGAAACCCGCGAGCACGGCACCCGCCGCGGCGCCCTGATCGGCCTCGCCGCCACCGGCGGTGTGATCACCTCGGCCGGCATCGTGCTGGCCGGCACGTTCGCGGCGCTCGGCAGCCT
>KL571253.1:12628-16640 GCA_000715855.1 Actinoplanes liguriensis | reverse complement strand
TGTGTATAAGAGACAGGTCGCGTTCGGCGTCCTGCTGGACACCCTGATCGTCCGATCCGTGCTGGTCACCGCCCTGAACCTGGACATCGGCCGGTGGATGTGGTGGCCCAGCAAACTCACCCACCAGGACCCGGCCGTCGACGCCCCGATCTCCCCGGCGCCCGCCGTCCTCACCCCGCAGACCGACTGACGACGACAACGGCGCGTGCCGACCGGCGCGCGCCGTTGTCACAGTCTGAACTCGCGCTTCCACCACGGGTCGTCCGCCTTGCAGAGTCCGCGGAAGACGACGGGAAAGGAGACGCGATGAAGGCGGTCCGGGTCCACGCGTACGGCAAACGCCCCACCATCGACGACGTGCCGGAACCCACGGCAGCCGGCCCGTTCGACGTGCTCGTCGAAATCGGCGCCGCCGGACTGTGCCGCACCGACCTGCACATCGTCGAAGGACAATGGGCGGAGAAATCGGGCGTCTCATTGCCGTACACCATCGGACATGAGAATGCGGGCTGGGTGCGCGAGGTAGGCAGCGCCGTCAGCAATGTCGCCGTAGGCGACGCGGTGATCCTGCACCCACTGGCGACCTGCGGACTGTGCCGCGCCTGCCGTGGCGGCGACGACGTGCACTGCGACAACGCGACCTTCCCCGGCATCGACAGCGACGGCGGCATGGCCGAACTGCTGCTCACCAACGCCCGCGCCGTCGTCAAACTCGCACCCGGGCAGGAACCCCGGGCCGTCGCGGCGCTCGCCGACGCCGGACTCACCGCCTACCACGCCGTGCGCAAAGCGGTCCCGCTGCTGCACCCCGGCGCCACCTGCGTCGTGATCGGCGCCGGCGGACTCGGGCACATCGGCGTCCAATGCCTGCTCGCGATGACCGCCGCCCGGATCATCGTCGTCGACCCCAGCGCCCGCGCCCGCGAGCTCGCCCGCCAGTTCGGCGCACACGAGGTCACCGCGCCCACCGACGACCTGACCGACACCGCCCACGTGGTCCTCGACTTCGTCGGCGAACAGGGCGCCGAAGCGGCCGGCCTCGCGATGACCCGGCGCGCCGGCAGCTACTTCGTGATCGGCTACGGCGGCACGGTGACCGTCCCGACCATCGACCTGATCTCCACCGAACGCAACATCATCGGCAACCTGGTCGGGTCCTACCTCGACCTGGCCGAGCTGATGACGCTCGCGGCGCAGGGCAGCGTCACGCTGCACACCCGGGAATACCCGCTCGGCGCGGTGAACGAGGCGATGGACGACCTGGAGACCGGCCGGCTCGCCGGACGCGGAATCCTCGTCCCGTGATCCGGATCTTGGTTCCGTGGCCCGGATCTTGGTTCGGTGGCCCGGATCTTGGTTCGGTGACCCGGATCTTCATCCCGTGATCCGAATCTTCGTCCCCTCATCCGAATTTTCGGCCCGTGACCCGCGGTGGAGGCGTGATGTACAGCAAAGACGGACAGAACTACTACATCGTCGACGGGCACACCCACTTCTGGGACGGCAGCCCGGCCAACCAGATCAACCGGTACGGCGAAGGCTTCATCAAGTGCTTCTACGACTACCACTCGAACCTGTCACCGGACGAATACAAGTGGACCCTCGAAGAATTCGAGCGCTACCCCGAAGAACGGATGATCCACGACCTGTTCGAAACCGGATACGACGACGTGGCCATCCTGCAGTCCACGTACCTCACCGACTGGTACGTCAACGGCTTCAACACCACCGACCAGAACGGCCAGATCGCCGAACGCCACCCCGGGCGGTTCATCGTCAACGGCCGCTTCGACCCGCGCGACGGTGAAGCCGGGCTCTCCGCCCTCGAACGACTCCACGAACGGTGGCAGCTACGCGGCGTCAAGCTCTACACCGCGGAATGGAAAGGCGACTCCAAAGGCTGGAAGCTCTCCGACCCGTGGGCGTACCGGTACCTGCAGAAATGCCAGGAACTCGGCATTCGCAACATCCACGTGCACAAAGGGCCCACCGTCTACCCGATGAACCGGGACGCGTTCGACGTCGCCGACGTCGACGACGCAGCCACCGCCTTCCCCGCCCTCAACTTCATCGTCGAACACGTCGGGCTGCCGCGACTCGACGACTTCTGCTGGATCGCAACCCAAGAACCCAACGTGTACGCGGGACTCGCCGTCGCCATGCCGTTTATCCACAGCCGCCCCAGATATTTCGCGCAGATCATCGGCGAACTGCTCTACTGGCTGGACGACAACCGGCTCCTCTTCGGCAGCGACTACGCCATCTGGCAGCCGAAGTGGCTGGTCGAGAAATTTGTGGACTTCCAGATACCGGAGGACATGCAAGGGGAGTACGGGGAGCTCACCAGCGACATCAAGAAGAAGGTTCTGGGGCTGAACGCGGCGCGGCTCTACGACCTGAAGATTCCGGGGGAATTCGAGATCCCGGACGGCACGACCGACGCCGGCCCGGGGATCGGGTCGGGGCCGGCGGTCGAGACGGCTCCGCGATGACTTCGCAGGTCATCGCGGCGATGCACCATGGCATCAAGGCGGCGGAGGCGGGGGCGGGGCCCGACGCTGCGGTAGGTGGGGCGGGGCCCGACAGGGCCACCACTGTGCGCGAGGCCGCTTGGGTGGCACTGGGTCACGTTCTCGACCCGGAGCTCGACCAACCCATAACCGAACTGGGCTTCGTCGCCGGCCTGTGGATAACCCACGATCATGCGGTACGTGTCGAGCTGCGGCTGCCCACGTACTTCTGCGCCCCGAACTTCGCGTGGCTGATGGTCGCCGACGCCCGGGACGTGCTCGCCGCGCTGCCCGGGGCCGGGCGGGTCGACGTCGTCCTGCTCGACCACTTCGCGGCGGACGAGATCAACGCGGGGGTGGCCGCCGCGAGCGGGTTCGGGGACGGGTTCGCCACCGACGGCGGTGACCCGGAGCTGGCCGAGCTGCGGGCGGTGTTCGAGCGGAAAGCGCAAGTGGCAGCCCAGGAACGGCTCGCCCGGGCGCTCGGTCCGCATCTGAGCGAGCGGCTCACGCTCGCCGAGGCAGCCAGGATCGCGCCCGGCGCGACGGCGGCGGTCGTGCGGCGGCGGGAGCGGCTCGGGCTGGTCAGTGAGTTCGCTGTCTGCGATGACCAGGGCGCGGCGGTGGCCGCGGACCGGCTGCCGGGCTGGTTGCGGTTCGCCCGCACCGTGCGGGTCAGCGTCGAGGGCAACGCCACGCTCTGCCGTGGACTGCTGGAGACGCGCTACGGTCTGACGCCTTCGCCCGGCGGTCCATGACCGGTGCGGGGCACCCGAGCCGGCGCGGCGTCGTTGCCGAGACGCCGCGCCACAAATTCCGGGTCCTGCCGGACGGCGCGCAGCCAACCGATCCGCGGAAGAAGAGCGGTCGAACAAAGCGGCCGGAGAGAGCAGCCGGACAAGGCGGCCTGGTGGAGCGGGACGGCCGGCGCGGTTTGGGGGGAACGGACTGGTCAGGGGGAGTTGGCGCTGCCGGTGCGCAGGGCGGTGTCCAAGGCCACCGCCCGGCTGGCGCGGACCGCGCCCAACCGGACGACCCGTTCGACGGTCCAGCGGTCGGCTCGCATCCTGGGGGTGGGCATCGACACGGCGACCGCGCCGACGAAACGGCCGGCGGCGTCGTTGACCGGGGCGGCGAGGCAGCTCAGGTCCGGCTGGAACTCGTTGACCTCGACGGCCAGGCCGGTGCCGCGGACCTGGCTGAGCTGGCGCAGCAGCAGGGAGCGGTCGGTGACCGTGGCGGCGGTGACCGCGGGTGTGCCGGTGCGGTCGAGCAGCTCCTCACGGTCGGCCGGGGTCAGTGTCGAGAGCATGAGCTTGCCGAAGGCGGTGGCGTGCGGTGTCTCGTGGAAGCCGACGTCGAGGATGCGGACCCGCGGGTGGGTGGGGCATTCGTCGACGTGGGCGACGATCATCTCGGCGTTGCGCAGGGCCGCGTAGTACGCGGGGGCGTGCGCCTGCCGGTGCACGACGGCGGCGACCCGGCGTACCTCGGGCGGGGCG
>KL571253.1:10706-12387 GCA_000715855.1 Actinoplanes liguriensis | reverse complement strand
CCCGGCGTACCTCGGGCGGGGCGGCGATCTGCCGGTGCAGGGCGCGCGCCAGGTCGTCGACGCGATGGCCCAGGGCGTACACCTTCAGATCGCTGAGATGAACCAGGTAACCGGCCTCGACCAGGGTACTGAGCAGGTGGTACGTCGTGGGCAGGGTGAGTTCGAGGGTGGCGGCGACGTCGCGGGCCGGCACCGGGCCGGACACGGCGACGTGATCGAGGACCCGCATCGCCCGCTCGACGGATTGCAGCAGCCCGGCTCCTTTGCCTCGCATCTCCTCAGCCTGCGTCCGGGGCGATGATGAGGGAACCCGGCCGACCGATAGTGCGAAAGGAAGCAACGATGATCTTTATTACCGCCAAGTTCCTGATCAAGCCGGAGCATGCCGACGAGTGGCCGCGGATCGCGGGGCCGTTCACCGAGGCGACCCGAGCCGAGTTGGGCTGCCTGTGGTTCGAGTGGTCCCGCAGTGTCGACAATCCGCAGGAGTACGTGCTGGTGGAGGCCTTTCAGGACGGTGCGGCCGGCGCCGAGCACGTCGGGTCCGCGCATTTCAAGCAGGCGCAGCGCGACCTTCCGCCCTATCTGATGAGCACTCCGAAGATCGTCAGCCAGTCGATCGATCAGGACGGCTGGGCGGAGCTGGGCGAGATGAGCGTCGACCGGTAGCGGGCGGCTCACGACGTACGCCGGAATCGTCTGTTGATGGTGAATGTCCGGCCTGGTCGCAGGGCCAGGCCGGACGGTGGGTCAGGGGAGGGCGGCGGCGAGCGGCGGGTACCACCTGTTGGCGATCTTGACGTTGCCGGCGTCGTTGGGGTGGACGCCGTCGTAGGTGTCGGTGGCGGTGTCGAAGCCGGTCCACTGGTCGACGACGGTGATCGGCGACGCGGCGGTGGTCAGGCTCGCGGCCCACGCCGGGATCGCGGCGTTCAGGTCGACGACGCGCTGAGCGCATTCGGCGCAGGTGGACGGGTTCATCGGGATGATCTGCGCGACCAGGATCTTCATGCTCGGATTGCTGGCGCGCATCTGGCCGACGAGCGTCGTGTAGGCGGCCAGGATCGTGGCGGCCGGCAGGTTGCTCCACACGTCGTTGGTGCCGAAGTGCATCAGCACGATGTCCGGGTCGGTCGCGGCGAGCCAGCCGACCAGCAGGTTCTGGTTCGCGACGTTGGTGGCCAGATAGCCGCCGTGCCCCTCGTTCTCGCCGTCGTAGTCGAAGCCGCAGCCCTGACCGGGCAGGGTGCCGACGAAGTCGACCTGGTCGGCGGGGAGTTTCTGCCAGAGCAGGGCGCGCCAGCAGCCGGGGGAGCCGGTGATCGAGTCACCGAGCGCCATGATCTTCGTCTTCTCCGCCGCCGGTGGCGTCGACGGGTTGCTGACGCCGCCGGTGCAGGCGACGCCGTTCAGCGTGAAGGCGGCAGGCGCCGTGTTCGACCCGGTCCACGCGCCGTTGAAGCCGAACGAGGCGGTGCCACCGGTGGAGATGGCGCCGTTCCAGGCGGCGTTGCGGACGGTGACCGACGAGCCGGTCTGGGTGACCGAGCCGTTCCAGAGCTGGCTGATCGTCTGCCCGCTCGGGAACGTGAACGCCAGCGACCACGAGGTGACCGGGTCGCCGAGGTTGGTGACGTCGACGGTGGCGCCGAAGCCGCCCTGCCACTGGCTGGGGGCGGGG
>KL571253.1:9592-10468 GCA_000715855.1 Actinoplanes liguriensis | reverse complement strand
GTGTATTTCACGGAGCATCCGGCTGCCGCGTTCGCCCTGGTGGCGGTCGCGAGCAGGGCGCCGGCGAGGAGTGCGCAGACGCTGGCGAGGGCGGCCAGTCTTCGTCCATGCATGGGGATGTGCCTCCTTTGACGGGGAATCTGGGAGCGCTCCCATCAACGTACGTCAATGAAGGGGTCACGGGGAGGTCAGGCGGCGGACGATCTCGTCGGGCGGGAGGTCGGCGGTGGACTCCGGAGCGCCCCGGGCGAGCGCCGTGGTGGCGACGTCCGCGTAGACCTCGGCGAACGCCTCGAACAGGGCCGGGGTGAGGCCGGCTCCGGACTGGGTGGCGGCGATCTCGTGCATCTCGTCGACGAAGCGGGTGGCCTTCGTCGCGGCGCGCGCGATGCCGGCCGAGCCGGGCAGGCCGTTGCGGTGCAGGTCGGCCAGGACCTGATCCAGCACGCCGTGGTGCCCCGCCGTGCGCAGCGCCTGGGTGAGCAGGCCGTTCAAGCCCTTGTAGACGCTTGCCGTGCACATCTTCAGAGCGCTGGCGGTGCCGATCTCCGGGCCGAGCACCACCGGGACGACCCGGTCGTCCCACGGCAGGGCGGCGACCTCGGCGGCCCGGGCGCCGGACAGGTAGACGTGGGCGCCGGGCTCGGCGCTCGGGGGCGGGCCGGAGATCGAGCCGTCGACGACCGGCAACCCGTCCAGAGCCTTCGCGATGGCGGTCATGGTCTCCGGGGAGACCGCGTTGAGGTCGGCGACGACCGGCGAGACGCCGGCCTCGCGGGCGGCCGCGGCGACGGCCAGAGCGGTGGCCGGGGCCTGGCCCGGCGGGGTGACCGAGAGGATCACCTCCGCGGCGGCGACCACGTCGACGAGGCTCGG
>KL571253.1:0-9395 GCA_000715855.1 Actinoplanes liguriensis | reverse complement strand
AGTGCGGGCCGAGCGGCCGTCCAGCGTGGTCACCACCCGGGCGCCACCCGCGCGGAGGGCCTGGCCCAGGCCGGACCCCATGAAGCCGGGACTCACGATTCCCACGGTGGGCATGGTCAGGCTCTCCGATCGGTGAGCGTGGTGACGTCCGATCCGCGGATCGAGGCGTCCAGGACCTGGGCGGTGTGCGCCAGTGCGATCGACCCACCCCGGCGCCGGACGGCCGCGGCCACCTGCATCAGGCAGCCCGGATTGGCGGTCACGAGCAGCGACGCGCCGGTCTCCAGAACCGCGGCCGCCTTGCGGTCACCCAGCTCGGCGGCGGGCACCGGATTCAGCACGTTCCACACCCCGGCCGACCCGCAGCAGATCTCCGCCTCGGCGATCTCCCGCACCTCCAGCCCGGGGATGCCGCGCAGCAGCGCGCGGGGCTGCGCCCGGATCCCCTGCGCGTGCCCGAGGTGACAGGCGTCGTGATAGGCCACCGTCACCGGCAGCGGATGCCGCTGCGCGACCGGGCCCAGCTCGACCAGCAGCTCCGCCAGGTCACGCACCTTGGCGGCGAACGCGGACGCGCGGGTGGCATAGGCCGGATCGTCGGCGAGCAACTCGCCGTACTCCTTCAGCGACGAGCCGCAGCCCGCCGCGTTGACCACGAAATAGTCCATGCCGGTCCGCTCGAACGTGTCGATGAGCCGCCGCGCGAACCGCTCCGCCTCGGCGCGCCGCCCGTTGTGCACGCTCAGCGCCCCGCAACACCCCTGACCGGACGGGATCAGCACGTCACAGCCCTCGGCGGCGAGGATGCGGACCGTCGCGGAATTGACGTCCGGGAAGAACGCGGACTGCACGCACCCGGTCAGCATCCCGACCACGGCGCGCCGGGTGCCGTGCGCGGCGACCCTCCGGGGCGGCCGGGGCACGCCGCGCAGCCGTGGCGCGAGCGCGTCCAGGGTGGCCAGCGTGGGCGCGAGACGCTCCAGCAGACCGCTGCGGGCGACCAGCCTCTGCAAACCCGATTTCTGGTACGCCCACAACGGCCCCCGCACCAACCGGAGCCGCCGGGGGTAGGGGAAGACCGCGAAGATCGCCGCCCGCAGCGCCCGCTCCCGTGCGGTGCGCGGATGCCGCCGCTCGACCTGCGCGCGGGTGTCCTCGATCAATCGGTCGTACCGCACACCGGACGGGCACGCGGTCACGCACGCCATGCAGCCCAGACACCGGTCGAAGTGGTCGACCATCGACCCGCTCAGCGGCTCGCCCTCCAGCCCCTGCGCGATCAGATGGATCCGCCCGCGCGGGGAGTCCATCTCCTCGCCCCACAACACGTACGTCGGGCAGGTCGTCAGGCAGAACCCGCAGTGCACGCAATCCGAGACGAGATCGGCCCGGGGCGGGTGGTGGTCGTCGAAAGCGCCCGGCCCGGTCCCGTTCTCCGCGGCCCGCAGCGCGTCTGGTGGCGTCCCGCCGGTGCCGCGGGTGGCGTCCACGTCAGCCATCAGATGCCTCCCACGAAGCGGCCCGGGGCGAATCGGTGGCCCGGATCGAACTGGTCCTTGACCCGGCGCATCAGGGCGAGCCCGTGCACCGGACCCCACATGTCCAGGGTCTCGCGCACCCCGGCCGGGGCGGTCAGCACCACGGCGTGCCCACCGGCCCGGACCGCGGCGGCGCGGAGGAGCTCGACGGCCCGCCCGGTGTCGTCGGTGGGGAAACCCGCGTAGAGGACGCCGGCGCCGGCCGAGCCGCGGACCGTGGCGCCTGCGCCGACCGCTGTCGCCACCAGCGCCGGGACCTGCGACAACGTGCCGGTCAGCTTGATGCCGACCCCGTCGCCGGGCCAGGGCGGCACGTCCCACCACTCCGGGGCCTCCGCGCTGACCTCGCCGTCCAGCAGCTCGGCGACGGCGGCCGCGCGCTCGCGCACCCCGGCCGGGGTGCCCTCCAGCAGGACCGCGAGCTCCGGCTCGGCGCCCGGGGCGGCGTTGACCTCCAGCGCGCTGGCCGCGAACTGCCCGGCCAGGATCTTCGCCGCGTGCAGGGGCGGGGCCGCCGCCCGGACGAACGACGTCGCGGCCGGGACCGGGTGCAGCCGGAACACGCACTCGGTGATCAGCCCGAGGGTGCCGAAGGCGCCGGTGTAGAGCTTGCCCAGGTCGTAGCCCGCGACGTTCTTGACCACCTTGCCGCCGGCCTTGGTGATCGTCCCGTCCGGGCGGACCACGGTGATGCCGATCAGCAGGTCGCGGGCCGTGCCGTAGCGCAGCCGCCGCGGCCCGGACGCATTCGCCGCGACCGTGCCCCCGGCCGTTGCCGACGGTGGCGCGTCCAGCGCGAGCTGCTGCCCGGGCAGGCCGTGCAGCTCCGCCATCGGTGTCCCGGCGCGGACCACCGTGATCAGGTCCCCGGCGGCGTGCTCGACGACCCCGGCCAGCCGCCGCGTGTCGATGATCAGATCCAGCTCGCGGGGCGGCGGCCCCCAGTCCAGCTTGGTCGCGCCGCCCCGGATCACCACCGCCAGGCCCCGCGCGGCCGTGACCAGCGCCGCCGCCTCCGCGGTGTCGCGCGGCGCCGCCACCAGCCGGGCCGGCACCCCGCAGACGGCATCCTGCTCCCCGGCGGGGGAGGTCAGCTCGTCGAGCGCGCCCATCAGAAGATCTCCGCCACGTCCGCCGCGTGCATCGGATGCGTGCCCTGGTGGCGGCCGGGGCGCTCGCCGCACAGGCGTGGGGTGGGGAACACCTTGCCCGGGTTGGCTATCCCGGCCGGGTCGAAGGCGCACCGCACCAGCTGCATCGTGTCCAGGTCGTCGTCGCTGAACATGCGCGGCATGTATTTCGCCTTGTCGACCCCGACCCCGTGCTCGCCGGTGATCGACCCGCCGTGCTCGATGCACAGGTCGAGGATCGCCCCGGACACCGCCTCGGCCCGCGAGGCCTGCCCCGGCACCGCGTCGTCGAAGAGCACCAGCGGATGCAGGTTCCCGTCCCCGGCGTGGAACACGTTCGCCACCCGGACGCCGTGCTCGGCCGCGACCTCACCGATCCGGCGCAGCACCGTGGGCAGCGCGGTCCGCGGGATCACCCCGTCCTGCACGATGTAGTCCGGGCTGATCCGGCCGACGGCCGCGAACGCCGACTTGCGCCCGCGCCAGATCAGCGCCCGCTCGGTGTCGTCCGCGGCGACCCGGGTCTCGAACGCGCCGTGCTCCGAGCAGAGCGCGCTGACCTCGTCGAACTGCGCCTCGACCTCGGCGGCCGGGCCGTCCAGCTCGACGATCAGCACCGCCCCCGCGCCGGCCGGATAGCCACACCTCACGGCGGCCTCGGCGGCCTCGATGGCCAGGACGTCCATCATCTCGATCGCGGCCGGGACCACACCGGCCGCGATGATCGCCGAGGTGGCGGCGCCGGCCTGGTCGGTGGACGGGAACCCGGCGAGCAGGGTGCGGACCGTCTCGGGCAACCGGGTCAGCTTGACGGTGACCTCGGTGGCGACCCCGAGCGTGCCCTCCGAGCCGACGAACGCGCCGAGCAGGTCGTAGCCCGGCGCGTCGGGGGCGGGACCGCCCAGCCGGACCCGCTCGCCGTCCGGCGTGACGACCTCCAGGCCGGTCACGTGATTCGTGGTGAACCCGTATTTCAGGCAGTGGGCGCCGCCGGAGTTCTCCGCGACGTTGCCGCCGATCGAGCAGATCTGCTGGCTGGACGGGTCGGGCGCGTAGTAGTAACCGTGCGGGGTGGCGGCCTTGGTGACCTGCAGGTTGATCACGCCGGGCTGGACGATCGCGCGCTCGTCCTCCGGCCGGACCTCGACGATCTCGCGGAGCTGGGAGGTCACGACCAGCACACCGTCGGCGTGCGGGAGAGCGCCGCCGGACAGGCCGGTGCCGGAGCCGCGGGCGACGAACGGGGTGCCGGTCTCCGCACACGCCCGGACCACCGCGGCCACCTGCTCGGCGGTCACCGGAAGGGCGACCAGGGCCGGGACGACCTTGTAGTGCGCGAGACCGTCGCACTCGTATGTCCGCAGCTCCTGCCGGTCGGTCAGGACCCGTCGCACCCCGATCTCGGCGCGTAGCCGAGCCGCCAATGCATCGATGTCGGTCATCGCAGGCCTCCTCGCTGACGCCTGCCATCACGCTAGCGGTGATCGACCCTGAACGCGACGGCCGCGCCACTCCCTGTGGATAACCGCGGCGCCGGTTTCCGCAGCCCTGGGTGGGCGCAGGATGACGCCCCGTCGATGCTGTGGGCAAGCTTTTCGCCGACGGCCGGAAGTCTGTCAAGATGGCCCGATGTTCGTGACCGCCAGATCCTCCCGGGTTGCCGTCGCCGCCGCGTTCGCCCTGCTCGCGGCGGCCGGTTGCACCTCGGACGACGACAAGCCGGACGCCGGCCTGATCGACGTGACCACCATGCGCGGCGCGTTCCTGCAGGCCGCCGAGATCGGTCCGACCTGGACCGCGCCCGAGACCAGCGCCGACCCGCAGCAGCTCGTCAGTTTCTGCGGTGGCACCACGGCCGCGCCGGCCCTGCCGCCGGGCGCCGAGACGGTGTCCTCGTCGTTCGCCGACGAGGGGGAGACCGGCGCGCAGACGCTGGAGCAGCTCGCCCTGGTCTACTCCGACGAGAAGGGGGCGAAGGCCGGGCAGTCGCTGCTGCGCGCGGTGGCCGACGGCTGCGCGCCGACGGTGTCCGTCCCGGCGGCGGTGACCTCCGACAAGTCCGAGCCGGCCTATGCCGAGACGGTCGAGGTGCGCGACCTCGACGAGGGCGGCTGGTCCGGGTTCGTGCTGATCCGTCACAAGAGCTACGAGAAGACGCACCCCGGCACCGCGGACACCGCCGTCGCCGTCGTGACCTCGCGCAACGTGGTGCTTGTGGACACCTATGCGATCTATCAGCTCGACAAGTCCGATCCGGCGGCCGGCTTCGAGGCCGACTGGAAGAAGCTGGTCGGCTCGGTCGTCCAGCGGGTGGGATAGACAGCCGGACGCGCTTGGTCTAATGTTCGCGGTGCGCCGTTGCGAGTTCTTCCCCCGTGGAATTCGCAGCGGCGTCTTACTGTGCCCGGTGACCTCACCCGGAGCCTGAGAACCCCCGTCCATTCCGGCTGCGGACCGTCGTGGCCCGGTGCCGTGCGCGTAACTGCTCGGAGAGAGCGCGATCCGAACACGCGTCCACGAACCGGTGTGGAAAAAGCCACGGGACTGTTAACTATTCACCACGCCCGTGCTTAGCCTTACGAATCCCGGGGCACTCAACGAGTTCAGCCGCGGATTCTTAGGCGGAGGTGGGTGCGGCATGAAGTTCGTCTACGACTTCCACGAAGGCAACAAGGACCTCAAAGACCTGCTGGGTGGCAAGGGCGCCAATCTCGCGGAGATGACGAACCTCGGCCTCCCCGTTCCTCCCGGTTTCACCATCACCACCGAGGCGTGCCAGGCCTACCTGCGTAGTGGCACGCACGTCGACGGCCTGGCCGCCGAGATCGACGCGCATCTGGCCGCCCTGGAACAGGGGATGGGCCGACGACTCGGTGACTCGCAGGACCCGCTGCTGGTCTCGGTGCGGTCCGGCGCGAAGTTCTCGATGCCCGGCATGATGGAGACCGTCCTCAACGTGGGGCTCAACGACGAGTCGGTGGCCGGGCTGTCCCGGCAGGCCGGCGGCAACGACCGCTTCGCCTGGGACTCGTACCGCCGGCTCATCCAGATGTTCGGCAAGACCGTGTGCGACGTGCCGGGCGGCGAGTTCGAGGACGCGCTGCACGAGGCGAAGACGGCCAAGGGCGTCAAGGACGACGTCCAGCTGGACGCGGACGACCTGAAGGCGCTGGTCACGGCGTACAAGAAAGTGTTCGTCAAACACACCGGCCATGACTTCCCGCAGGATCCCCGGGAGCAGCTCGACCTCGCGATCGAAGCCGTCTTCCGGTCGTGGAACGCGGACCGCGCCGTCCTCTACCGGCGTCAGGAGCGCATCCCGGCCGACCTGGGCACCGCGGTCAACGTGGTCGCGATGGTCTTCGGCAACCTGGGCAACGACTCCGGCACCGGCGTCGCGTTCACGCGCGACCCGGCCAGCGGCGAGCAGGGCATCTACGGCGACTACCTGGCCAACGCGCAGGGCGAGGACGTCGTCGCCGGCATCCGCAACACGCTCGCGCTGGCCGAGCTGGAGAAGCTCGACAAGCGCAGCTACGACGAGCTGCTGCGGATCATGGCGACGCTCGAGGGCCACTACCGGGACTTGTGCGACATCGAGTTCACGATCGAGCGCGGCAAGCTGTGGATGTTGCAGACCCGGGTCGGCAAGCGCACCGCGGCCGCCGCGTTCACGATCGCCGCGCAGCTCGTCGACGAGGGCATGATCGACCTGGACGAGGCGCTCACCCGGGTCACCGGCGCCCAGCTCGCCCAGCTGATGTTCCCCCGCTTCGACCTCTCCGGCTCGCCGGAGTCGCTCACCCGCGGCGTCGGCGCGTCCCCGGGCGCGGCCTACGGCGAAGTGGTCTTCACCTCGAGACGCGCCGTCGAGGCGGCCGCCGAGGGCAGGTCGGTCATCCTGGTCCGCCGGGAGACCAACCCGGACGACCTGCCCGGGATGATCGCCGCGAACGGCATCCTGACGAGCCGGGGCGGCAAGACGTCACACGCCGCCGTGGTGGCCCGCGGCATGGGCAAGACCTGTGTCTGCGGTGCCGACGAGATGGAGGTCGGGACGGAGTCGTTCACGATCGGTCCCCACAAAGTCCGCGAAGGCGACCTGATCTCGGTCGACGGCACCACCGGACGCGTCTACCTCGGCGAGGTGCCGGTGCGCCCGAGCGAGGTAGTGCAGTACTTCGAGGGCGACCTGGACCCCGCGCAGGCCAACGATCCGCTGGTCGCGGCCGTGCACCGGATTCTCACGCACGCCGACGGCAAGCGCCGTCTCGCGGTCCGCACCAACGCGGACACCGGCGTCGACGCGGCCCGGGCACGGCGTTTCGGCGCGCAGGGCATCGGCCTGTGCCGGACCGAGCACATGTTCCTCGGCGACCGTCGCGAGCTGGTCGAACGCCTGATCCTGGCGCGCAGCGACACCGACCGCAACGACGCCCTCGCAGCGCTGCAACCGCTGCAACGGGCCGACTTCCTGCACATCATGCGCGAGATGAACGGGCTGCCCGTCACCATCCGGCTGATCGACCCGCCGCTGCACGAGTTCCTGCCGTCCCTGGAGGAGCTCGCGGTCAAGGTCGCGGTCGCCGAGGAGCAGGGACAACGCGTCGAGCAGGACGTGCAGATGCTGGCCGCGGTCCGCCGGATGCACGAGCAGAACCCGATGCTGGGCCTGCGTGGCGTCCGGCTCGGCCTGGTCATTCCCGGACTCTTCGCCATGCAGGTGCGGGCCATCGCGGAGGCCGCGGTCGCGCTCGCCGCCGAGGGTGGCGCACCACGGCCGGAGATCATGGTGCCGCTGGTCGGCGCCGTGCAGGAGCTGGAGACGGTCCGCGCCGAGGCCGAGAAGATCATCGCTGAGGTGGCCGGGGACTCCGGCGTACAGGTGGTGATCGGCACCATGATCGAGGTGCCGCGCGCCGCGCTGACCGCCGGCCAGATCGCCGAGGCCGCCGAGTTCTTCTCCTTCGGCACCAACGATCTGACCCAGATGGGCTGGGGTTTCTCCCGCGACGACGTCGAGGGCGCGTTCTTCTGGCGCTACCTCGAGCTCGGCATCTTCGGCATCAGCCCGTTCGAGTCGATCGACACCGAGGGCGTCGGCCGGCTCGTGAGGATCGCCGCCGAGGAGGGCCGGGCCACCCGCCCCGGCCTCAAGCTGGGCGTCTGCGGCGAGCACGGCGGTGACCCGGACTCCGTGCACTTCTTCCACGAGGTCGGGCTGGACTACGTGTCCTGCTCGCCCTTCCGGGTCCCGATCGCCCGCCTCGAAGCGGGGCGGGCCGCCATCGAGTCAGCGGGCTCCGACCACCGCTGACCGCAGTCGAGGGATCTCACCCGCGTCACTGGCACCCACCGGGCGGGTGAGATCCCTTATCCCTTCGATCCCAGCAGGGCGTAGAACATCGGCACCCGCGGCAGGTCGTCCGGCAGACGCCAGAAACCATCCCCGGTGGAGACCATCCGCGGCCAGCGCGGCCAGGGCAGCTGGTCACCCTCCCGCATCCGGCGTACGGCGATACCGGCGCCCACCAGCGCGGAAACGACCTCGCCGAGCCCGTGCTCCCACTCGTAACTGGTCGTCGCCCCGGTCAGCCGCGGCCCGTCGGTGTACGTGAAGGTGGCGTCCAGCTCGCGCGCCCCGCGACCCTCCAAGTAGTCGTTGCGCAGCACCAGCCGATCGTCGTCCTCCCCGCGAGGCACCAGGCCGAGCGAGCGCAGCACCGGATGGAACTCCACGATGTAGACCACGCCGCCCGGCTTGAGCAGGGCCGCGACCGTTCCCGCCCAGCGATCCAGGTCCGGCAGGTAGCAGAGGGCGCCCTTGCCGGTGTAGACGACGTCGAACGTCCGGCCGTTCAGGGCCTGCTCCGCGTCGTACACATTGGCCCGCACGAACTCGACCGCGGATCCGGCCAGCCGGCGCGCCTCACGGATCGACACCTCGGAGAGGTCGAGCCCGACCACCGAGCGCGCCCCGCGCCGGGCGAACGCGGCGGTCTCGGTGCCCAGATGACACTGCAGGTGCAGAACGTCGCGCCCGGTCAGGTCGCCCAGGTCGGCCCATTCGTAGTCGGCGAACCAGCTCTCCGGCGCCCGGTTCTGGACGTCGTAGAACTTGCTGGCGACGTGGATCGGGGCGCGCTCGTCCCAGTTGGCCTCGATCGCGGCCATCCGCTGCCGGTCGGCCTCGTCGACGGTCATGGTGTCCTCTTCTCGTCCGGGTGGCAGGCAGGCGATCGGGCGGAAAATGTCGGGGGCTGGGTCTAGCCTCCCGAGGGACAGCGTTCGAGGCAAGGAGCCCGTAATGACGTCCCGACTCAATCCGTACCTGACGTTCAACGGCAACGCCCGTGAGGCGATGGAGGCCTACCGGTCGATCTTCGGCGGGGAGCTCCGGGTCACCACGTTCGGCGATTTCGGCGCGCCGGACGAGTCGATCAAGGACAAGGTCATGCACGCGATGCTGGAGACCCCGCAGGGTTACACACTGATGGCGTCGGACAGCCCGCCCGGGATGCCGTTCACCCCGGGCAACACCAACACGGTCAGCATCAGCGGCGACCCCGGCGACAACCTGCGCGACTTCTGGGACAAGCTCGCCGACGGCGGCACCGTCCACGTCCCCTTCGAGAAGCAGATGTGGGGCGACGAGTTCGGCCAGCTCGTCGACAGGTTCGGCGTCCCGTGGATGGTGAACGTGGTCGGCGGCCGATAACCGGCGAAC
>KL571252.1:17535-20625 GCA_000715855.1 Actinoplanes liguriensis | reverse complement strand
TCATGACGATGCTGTCCGCGCCGCCCGCTCCCCCGGAGCCGACCACCCTGCCCACCACCCTGATCGTGCGGGGCTCGACCTGAGCCCTACTCGGTGGTCAGTTGCTGGGTCAGGGTGTTCAGGCCGTTTCTGATCAGCCGGCCGTACTCGTCGTCGCCGAGCGCGTCGATTCCGGCCCGTGCGTGGTGCAGATGCTCGTGAGCGCGGTCGAGGTCGCCCAGCTTGCGGTAGCAGTCAGCGAGGTTGAGATGCAGTGACGGGTACAGGGCGGTGACGGGCAGGGCTACCCCGGCCTGCGTTGTCCCCTCGTCGGTGAGCAGGCCGGCCGCCGCGAGCGCCCGCCGGTCCCAGAGCAGTTCCTGGCGTACGTCGTCCTGCACGTCGGCCATGGTGTGGGCGAGCACGCACACGTGCAGGGGGTTGCCCTGCTCACCGCCGATCTCGTTCCAGATCTGGCCGAGCGGGCGGCGAGCGGCATCTCCCTGACCTCGGTGATGGTGCATTTGCGCTGCCTCACCGATACGCACCAGCGTGGGATCGGTGATCATCAGCGCCTCCCCAGGAGCCTCCCGTTCCGACGATGACACGGATCGTATCCGCGCCGACGCCGGTGCGGGCGACGCCAATCATGGACCTGAGACAGGTACTGTTCCACGTTCGCCTCGATGCCCGCCTCCAGAGACGCCAGCACAGAGGCCAGTTCGGTGCCGGCGAACATCCTGGAGACCAGTTCGGCCGCGGCGGGTTCATCGGGTTGAAGCCCACCTTGTCTGGCTTCGGCGACGGTTTCCACCACCTGCCTGGCCCACCAGATGCGCGCCCCCGGGGGATCGCTCCGCCCGGGTACCGGACTGTTCAGTTCCCAGAAGGCTCGCATTCGAGCCCGGAACACCGGGTCCTGCACCAGTTCCGCCAGATCGATCCAGGCGTCCACCTGCGCGGGCGTAGGGTCGTCGGGCAATTCGATACGCAAGTCGCTCACCCGCTCACGCAGATGCGGCTCCATCTCGAGACCACCGAACACATCCGCTTTGAAGTCATCGATGATCTGCATCCGTTCGGTAGCTGATAGTCGTGCCAGCCGGTTCATCAGTGCCGTCTCCTCAGTAGTGGAACCACGTTTCGATACGGTGGACAACACCGCCCGGCTGACCTTCAGGGAACTGATCTGCGCGTCGAGCGCAGCCACATGCGCCGCGGCGACCTCGGCGACCGTGGCCCGGCCATCGAGCACCCGGCACACGTCATCGAGCCCCAAACCCAATTCCCGCAAGGTCCGGACGAGTTCGACGCGGGCCACACAAGCGGCGTCGTAGAGCCGATAGCCACTCGTCGACCGGCCCGCCGGCGGGACCGCGCCCTCGTTCGACCAGAAGCGCAGAGTGCGCGCGGCAATACCCGTGCGGCGCGCCAGTTGGCCGATGGTAAGCAGGCCGGAGTGTTCTTCCATGGGTGAATCCTCAACGTTGCAGCCGCTGAAAGGTCAAGCACCCACCGACATGCGCCCGATCCGCTGCGACCGGCTGGGGTTTGTTCGGCCACCAGCGGAACGGCGCTCCGGCGCCGCGCCGCACGGTGACCGGCGGGCGTCCCGGATGGACCGTCACCTGCCGGGTCTGCTCGGATCCTTCGGTGACGGCCATCCGGTCACTCTACGGATGGATACGCTGTTCCGATAGTGGAAACGTCACCAGATCGCGGTGATGGCGTCGGCCAGCTCGTCCGGATGCGACAGGAACGGCGAGTGCGAGGAGTCAAAGGCGAAGACCTTCGTCGGTACGGCGGAAACGGCGTCGATCTCCTCGACCATGCGGCGCTGCAGGCCCGGGCGAATCGCGTTGTCCCGCTCGCAGACGACGTAGCTGTGCGGCACCGTGCCGTACCGCTGTGGGGTGATCTTGATCGTCTCGGCCGGAACCCCCATCGGGAAATCCGGTGTGAGCAGCGCGATCGCCGCGTCGGCAAGCTCGGCGTCGATGCCGTTGTAGAACGCCTCGCGCAGGGCGGCGTGGTTCGCCCGCACCCCGGCGATGCGCAGCGCTCCGACGGTGGCCGGATCGGCGGCCAGCAGCGGGGCCACCAGCTCGCCGGCGTTCTCGGCCGACCCGATGTAGGCAGCCGTGGGACGGCCGTTGACCGGGGCGAACGCGGCCACGTACATCAGATGCGCGAAGAGCTCGGGGGCCTGCTCGGCCGCGGCGGTCGCGACCGCGCCACCCATGCTGTGCGCGACCACGACACACGGGTCGCCGCCGCCGATCGTGCGGATCTGCTCGACGAACGACGCGGCGGCCGAGGAGGCGGTGACCGCGCCGAGCGGGGACGGCTCGGTCGCGAACGCGGCCGGGTCCAGCGGCGAGGTCCAGCGCGCCTCCGGCGAGCGGGCCCGCAGGCCGTGACCGTCCATGTCGACGGCGACCGCCGGGATGCCGCGCGCGGCCAGGCGGAGGGTGATCGGGTTCCAGCACCAGGCGCCGTGCCAGGCGCCGTGAAGAAGCACAACGTTACGCATGCCCCGGAACGCTAGGCAGAGCGGGCGGCGCCAACCACGTCCCGTTTGTGCGGGGCTGCGGCGACCAGCTCCGCGATCCGGTGCGCGCTCGGGGTGCCGGGCACGGGCTTAAGCATGAGCATCCGCTGCCGGCCGGTGGGGCTGAGCACGACCGAGCAGTCCAGGTCGAGACGGCCGACCCGCTCGTCGTGCACCACCTTCGTCGAGCAGTGCAGCATCGCGACCGCCTGGCGCTCCCACATCGCCCGGAACTCGTCGCTGGCCCTCCGCAACCGCTCGACCAGCTCGGTTGCCGGGCCGCCGGGGCCGTGCCGGGTGATCACGGCGCGCAGGTCCGCGACGTACGCCAATCCGGTCTGTTGTTGTTGATCTTTCGGATCGAGGCGGTCGCGCCAGGCGGGCTGGGTGAACCAGTGCCAGACGAGGTTGGCCGCGAGCCCCGGCAGACCCGCGAAGCGACCGAAAAGGGTCACGTTGAGCCAGTTCTGCGCCAGCACGGTGCCGAGGTCGTCGGTGACGAACGCCGGGGTCGTCTCGGCGATCGCCGCGAGCAGGTGCTGCAGCTGTCTCTTATACAC
>KL571252.1:6953-17308 GCA_000715855.1 Actinoplanes liguriensis | reverse complement strand
CCCGGGGTGCGACCGCGGCCACGCGCCGGGAGACCGGCGGCCTCGGGAGTCAGGTCCTCCCGCCGTCGCCGGAGGAACTGGCCGAGCAGCGCGCGATTCTCCACGCGGCCACCGTAGAACACGGGCCGCCGGGTCAGGGAATGAGGCGGTCCACCAGCTCGAACGTGTCGTACTCCTGGTTGTAGTCACCGAAGTGGCCGTCGTCGCGCACGATCTGCGTGCCGCCGAGCCGCTCGAACATCGCCCGGCCCTGGCTGTCGTCGCAGCCGTACGGATCCGTACGGGAATTGATGAAATAGATGTCACGCACGTGCGACCGGATGGCCGCCCAGTCGTAGCCGGGCTGGAGAACCGGCTCGTCCTTGGTGTTCGGCGGCGTGCAGTAACCGGCCACCAGAATCGCCTGCGCGACGGTGACCTGCAGGTGTTCCAGGACGGCGAGCAGCAGCGCGGCGCCGCCGGAGTGCCCGACGAGCACGGTGTTCTCGTCGAAGTCGTGCCGGGCCAGCAGCTTGGGCAGGAACGCGGCGATCGGCTCGACGTTGAGCCGGGGATAGTGCGGCACCTCGACGGCGTAGCCCCGCTTCGTGAGCTGCCCGGCCAGCCACGGATACCAGGCCACGTCCGGATTGCCGCCCGTCCCATGGAAGATGATCGCTCTGCTCACGGGCCCATCAAACCACGGGACCGCACGGCGCCACGGCCCCTTCACCCCGTGATAGCTTGTTCCCGGACGTGACGCGACCCGAGGAGGTGAGACCCATGAACGTTGTTCCGAAGTGGGTGCTCCCCCGTCCCGTCACCGTCGGGCGATCGAGGTAATTCGTCGCCGGGAGCGCCTCACCAGCAGGTTTCTCCCGAAAGGCACCAAACCCATGCACATGTACGACGTGATCGTCGCCGGATGCGGTCCCACCGGCGCGACGCTCGCCGCTGAACTTCGCCTGCACGACGTACGGGTCCTCGTCCTCGAACAGGACACCGAGCCCGTGTCGTTCGCCCGCATCGTCGGACTGCACATCCGCACCCTCGAACTACTGGCGATGCGCGGGCTCCTGGACCGCGTCCGTGAACAGGGCCGGCAGCGTCCGGCCGGCGCGTACTTCGCCGCCATCGACAAGCCGGCGCCCGCGGGGCTGGACCCGGCGTACGCCTATCTCCTGGGCATCCCGCAACCGGTCATCGTCCAGATCCTCGAGGACCACGCGAGCGCGCTGGGCGCCGAGATCCGGCGCGGTGCGGCCGTGACCGCTTTCGACCAGGACGACGACGGCGTGACGGTCGAGCTCGCCGGCGGGGAACGGGTGCGTGCCCGCTACCTCGCCGGTTGTGACGGCGCGCGCAGCACGATCCGTAAACTGCTCGGCGTCGGATTCCCCGGCGAGCCCACACGCAACGAGACGCTGATGGGCGAGCTGGCCTCCGACCTGTCCCCGGAGGAGATCGGCGCCAAGGTCGTCGAGGCCCGCGAGGCCGACAAGCGGTTCATCTTCGGACCCGCCGGTCCTGGCGTCTACCGCGTCGTGGTCGCCGCCGGCGGGGTCGGCGACCGCACCCAACCGCCCACCCTCGAGGACTTCCGGCGGCAGTTGCGCGCCGTCGCCGGGACCGACTTCGGTGTGCACTCGCCGCGCTGGATGTCCCGCTTCGGCGACGCCACCCGGCTCGCCGACCGCTACCGGGTCGACCGGGTGCTGCTGGCCGGCGACGCCGCGCACATCCATCCGCCCATCGGCGGGCAGGGCCTCAACCTGGGCCTGCAGGACGCGTTCAACCTCGGGTGGAAGCTGGCCGCGCAGGTCCGCGGGTGGGCGCCAGACACGCTGCTCGACACCTACCAGGCCGAACGTCACCCGGTCGCCGCGGAGGTCCTCGACAACACCCGCGCCCAGACGGAACTGCTGTCCCCGTCGCCGGGCGCACGGGCCGCCCGGAAGCTGCTCACCGAGCTGATGGACTTCGACGACGTCAACCGCTACCTGCTGGAGAAGATCACGGCGATCGGCGTCCGTTACGACTTCGGCCCGGGGCCTGACCTGCTCGGCCGCCGGATGCCCGACACCTCGACGCCGCGGGGTCGCCTCTACGGGCTGCTGCACCAGGGCCGCGGCCTCCTTCTGGACGGCACCGGCCACCTGACCGCCGGCGGCTGGTCGGACCGGGTCGACCACGTCCCGGCGCCGGGCGTTCCGTCGGTCCTGCTGCGCCCCGACGGCCACGTCGCCTGGACCGGCGACAACCAGCAGGACCTGGACAGCCACTTGACCCGCTGGTTCGGCAAATAACCCGGTCCCCATCTACGCAAGCCCGTTACCCCCCGGGCTGGTCCTCACCGTGGTTATGCCCGCTCCGAAACCACGGTGAGGACCAGCCGGCAAGCGCAACCCGCCCGGCGACAGCGCCGGCTCCCCCCGTAGCATGGGTTCGTCCTGTGGGGAGGCGCCTTGAAACTGCTGCTCACCTCCGGTGGGGTCACGAACCCGAGCATCCGGGCGGCTCTCGTGGACCTTCTGGGAAAGCCGATCTCCGAGGCTCGCGCGCTCTGTGTACCGACCGCGCAGTGGGGGCATCCGATGTGCGGGCCGGCTTCGGTGCGGGGTCTGATCGCCGCCGAACCCGACTGGCAGGGGTTCACCGGGCTGGGCTGGGCGTCACTCGGCGTTCTGGAACTGACCGCGCTGCCCACGATCGGCGCGGAACGCTGGGTGCCGTGGGTCCGCGAGGCCGACGTGTTGCTGGTCGACGGGGGTGACGCGACCTACCTGAGCCACTGGATGCGGGAGTCCGGGCTGGCCGACCTGCTGCCGTCGCTGCCCGACACTGTCTGGGTCGGGGTGAGCGCCGGCAGCATGGTGATGACGCCCCGGATCGGCGACTACTTCGTCGAGTGGGCGGCAGCGCCGGACGACCGCACGCTGGGCGTCGTCGACTTCTCGATCTTCCCGCACCTGGACGCCTGGCCGTCGAACAGCCTGGCCCACGCCGAGCAGTGGGCCGCCGACCTGGGCGTCCCCTCCTACGCCATCGACGAGCAGACCGCCATCAAGGTCGTCGACGGCGTCGTCGAGATCATCTCCGAAGGCAACTGGAAGAAGCTTCCCGCCTAGCCAGGAGCGGACGTTTCGTCCCGGCGCTCTTTGACGTCCGATACGTTCCACAGGCGCAGGATGCCGCCGAACGTCGCCGCCAGGAATGCCCCGCCGGGACTGATCGCCACGTAGTCGCCGTCCTCGAAGGCGTAGCCGACGTCCAGCCCGCGGCCTTCGGCGATGTGGACCTGATTCGGGTTGGACGCGTCTCTGCTCACTCGCGTCACGAGTAGCCCCTCGTACGTGAACTCGGCGAACACCGCCGTCGCATTAGGCAAGGCAGCCACGGCCGCGCCTTTGAGCCCGTCATAGTGATGGGGCGAATAGGATTCGTAGCTTCCACTGGAGATGGCATACACGGAGATCTCCTCGCACGTGGCGACGATGAGATCCATCGGATCGCCGACCCATTTGTCGATCTCCGGCGTCTCGTCGTGATTGATCCCCTCGATCCGCCCTCCCCAGTCGATCCACAGGGGATGGGCGTACCAGAGATTCGCCTTCTTCGGCTTGGCGCCGGCCACCGTCAGGTCACAGCCACGAAGGGTTCGGCTCCGCAGGTCACGGGCCATGATCCGGTGCTCGTCGTCGACAACCACCAGGTTCCGGCCGTGTTTGTCGAGCACCAGGGTGGAGATGGGCCGATAGAACAGGAAGGGCCGGTCCTTGAACGAGAGATCCGGCGTCATGAAGTACACCGACCTGTCGATCGCCAAAGCCAGCGTGGAGCCGTCAGCACTGAAGGTCATGGCACGCAGCGGCCCGGGGAGAGGCCACGTGGCCCTGGGCGACTCACCGAAACCCGACTGTCCCCGATCCCAGATCTCGACCCTCCCGTCCGCGGTGGAAACCGCCACCACGTCAGCGGCTTCGTTCATGGCGATGAGCTGGTAGTCGACCCCGAACTTCGACAGGACGGCGACGGCCTTGTCGGTGGGCTGTCTCTTATACACAGACAGGTCCATGATCTCGGTCAGTCCGGTCGGCCGGGTCGCAAGACGCTCCTGGAACCGGATGTGACGGAACTGATAGACCCCGCTCACCTGACGCAGCAGGCCCTTCTCCCGGGCGTCGGCCAGGAATCCGATCAGGCGCCACGGCAACCGGCCGCGCATGGCGAGGACCGTCCGCGCCACCACGAACCGGGGCCAGGCAGAGAGCAACAGCACCAGACCCGCAAAGATGACTCCGGGCAGGAAGAACGCGAGAACCAGCGAGAGCTTGTCGTCAACCGAGTTCCAGGCAACGCCGATCGCGAACGTGGCGTCACGGGTCAGGTGTGACCAGGCCGTCGTCCAGGCGGGGTCGTGGGCGATCGCCTGGCCGAGCGACGTGCCGAGAAAACCGGCGCCGATGAGGATCGGGAAGACCAGCACGTTCACCGCGAGGCCGGCGCACACCGCTCCGATCAGCGACGATCGACGGTCCTGCCGGACGAATCGCAGGGGGTCGGCACGCGCGGACCGCTCCGCGGGGGCGTTCAGCCATCGGTGCACGGCCAGAGCGAGGCCCACCACGAGACTCACCGCCGCCGCCTCGGCCAGGAGCTGACAGAATATGCCGAGTTCGGTGAGTCCCATCCCGCCGAACCGGAGGACCGCGGTGACGACGACGAGCGGAATACCGCAAACCACGCCGCTGATCACCATGCCGGTGCGGAAACCTCCGCGCAGGCGGCCGCCTGCCCCCTTGCTCGACAGCGACAGGCGCCCGGGATGCCGGTCGCCCGCCGCGAACCAGATCATCACGGTGAGCAGCGCGAAAAGGATGCCCATGACACAGCCGAACGCGACCGTCTCGGACAGGTCCTCGTCGTCGGGGATCAACACCTTCAGCCCCAGGATGATCAGAACCGCCACCGTGCCGCCACCAACGATGCCGAGGACGAAGGCGATCCAGGGTGGGAGGAGGCGTGGGAGGAGCCACCAGGCGAGGTCTCGATCCTGGTGCTGGTGGAGGTAGCTGGCGAGGAAGCGCAGCCACTTCTTGGCCTGCGGGGCGGACCACTTCGACGGCTCCACGGGCTGGGCCATCGGCTGGTAGCGCGGGGCGTACGCGCCGTCGATGACCTGGTCGATGATGTAGTCCTCGACCAGGTGGCGGGACTCGAAGCGGGTGCGGTCGAGCAGGTCGGAGGGGTGGCCGCCGCAGCGTTCGTACGTGAAGCGGGCCAAGGACACCATCAGGGGCGTGGACAGCGCCTGAGCCACCGGGCGATCGGGGTCGCCGTCGTGCGCCGCCGCGTGCAGTTCGGCGTACACCGATTCCCATGCGGTGCCGGGTGGCCAGGTGATCGAGGACAGGTAGGCGATCACGTCGCCGGCCGGCAGCGGCAGCATCTCGACGACCGGGGCGCCGTGCAGGACGGGCGCGCCGCCCCGGATGACGTCGGTGTACTCGGCGGAGCGGCATGTCACGATGACCGGCCGGTCGTTGCCGACCGCCCGGTTGATCTCGTGGACCGCGCCGCGCCGGGCCGACTCGGGCATCTCGTCGAGGCCGTCCAGCACGGGCAGGAGCAGGCCGCTGAGCAGCAACCGCCGGGGCGTCTCGGGCTGGTCGTTGTAGTACAGTGCGGCGAGGCTGCGCACGATCCAGGCGTCGAGCGACACCGACAGCGGATCCCAGGAGGACGCCGACAGCAGGACCGGCGTCATGCCGCCCGGTTTGCGGGCGTTCAGCAGGCCCAGGGTCATCAGCATGGCCAGCACGCTCTTGCCCGCGCCGGGCTCGCCGAGCAGCACCAGGCGGCCGCGTTCCAGGTGCGTGTAGTCGTCGGCGAGCCGTTGGACGACCTCGTCGAAGTTGCCGTCGAGCCGGCCGCTGAGCCGCTTACGACGTACGCGCAATCGGGTGGAAATCGCCGGATCGTCGGCGATGTCATCGCGATCGGTCGCGGCCCAGGACAGCGGGATGACGCCGGGATCCCGCAGCCGCCGGGCCTGTGCCTCGTCGAGCCACTGTTCGCGCAGCGTCTCGGCGAGGTCGTCGGCCAGGTCGCAGGCCGGTTCCTGGGTTTTCTCCGGCCAGAGGAACATGATGATCGCGGACATCAGGCTGACGAGCCCGAGCATCAGGCCGCCGGCGTTGACCGACGGCCCGGCTATGACCATGTAGAGGATGGTCGCCAGGCTCGCCACGAGGCCGGCGACGAGCAGGATGTACATGGCGGCGCGGGCGCGGGAACGACGCCGGAGCGGCAGGCGGGACATGGGCCATCCGAGCAGGTCAGAGTGGATGTGCAAGCAAGATCAAGTTTCCACCCGGCCGGGGTCCGGCGCGCCGCTCGTCACCCGTTCCGGCGTGTCGGGAGCGATTACGATCGTGGCTTGATGGCAGCATCGGCCGAGAGTGGCGGCGGCGAGGGCGTCCTGTCCCGCGTCGTGCGCATCCTGCAGCAGTTCGGGCCGGACACCCCCGTGCTCCGGGTGTCCGAGGTGGCCCGGCGCACCGAGCTGCACCTGGCCACGGCTTCGCGGCTGGTCGAGGAGATGGTCCGGCTGGGGCTGCTGGCCCGGGACGCGGACCGGCGGGTCCGCATCGGCCTGCGGTTGTGGGAGCTGGCGTCACGTACTCCGCCGACGCTCGGGCTGCGCGAGGCGGCGATGCCGTACCTGGAGGATCTGCACGCGGTGAGCGGGCATCACGCCCAGCTCGCCGTGCTCGATGACGGCGAGGCCCTGTTCGTCGAGCGGCTCTCGGCGCCCGGCGCGGTCGTGAACATCACCACGATCGCCGGCCGGTTGCCGCTGCACGCCTCGTCGAGCGGCCTGGTCCTGCTGGCCCACGCGCCGGCGGAGCTGCAGGAGAGGATCCTGGCCGGGCCGCTCAAGCGCTACACCGGCCACACCCCGGGCTCCCCCGCGGCGCTCCGGTCGATGCTGGCCGAGATCCGGCGGGCCGGGTTCGTGAGCTGTCCGGGCTTCATCGACGCGCACGCCACCGGCATCGCCGCGCCGATCCGGGACGCCGGTGGCCGGGTGGTCGCGTCGCTGGGCGTGGTGATCCCGAACGACGACGAGGCGCGGTCCCAGATCCCGGCGGTGCGGGCGGCCGCTCGCGGGGTCACCCGGGCATTGAGTGACGGCGGTCACGGAAAAGCCTCTCGCTGAGTGAGAGGCGGCTGTCCCCCGCCCGGACGCTGAGCGGATTCTCACTGCGAGCACGGCGTGAGGAGAACCGATGGACCTCGACCTGCGGGTCACCGCGAAAGAACCGGCCGCCGACGGAATCGTCACCCTGACCCTGCAGGACCGGCATCGGCGGCGGCTGCCGGACTGGGAGTCGGGCGCGCACATCGATGTCGTCCTGCCCGGTGGGCTGACCCGGCAGTACTCGCTCTGCGGCGACCGCTGGGACGCCCACAGCTACCGCATCGGCGTGCTGCGCGAGCCGGACGGCCGCGGCGGCTCGGCCCACATCCACGACCGGCTCGCGGTCGGCGACCCGGTCGGACTGGGCGGTCCGCGGAACAACTTCCGGCTGACGCCCTCGCCGCGATACCTGTTCATCGCCGGGGGCATCGGCATCACGCCGATCCTGCCCATGCTGCGCGACGCGGAGATCCTCGGGGCGGACTGGGAGCTGCTCTACGGCGGGCGCGGTCCCTCGTCGATGGCCTTCCTGGACGAGCTGGGCCGTTACGGCGACCGGGTCACGGTCCAGACCAGCGGACTGCTCGACCTGCAGGCCTGGCTGGGGCGCGCGGGCGCCGCGACAACGGTGTACTGCTGCGGGCCGGCGCCCCTGCTGCGGGCGGTCCAGGAGCTCTGCACCGGCCGGTTGCGGACCGAGCGGTTCACCGCCGAGCCGCTTCCGGGAGCGGCCCGCGACCTGCCGTTCGACCTCGAACTGCGACGATCGAAGACGACATTGACGGTACGGCCGGGCCAGTCGATCCTGCAGGCGGTCACCGGCGCCGGGATCGGGGTGCTGTCGTCGTGCGCGCAGGGTCTCTGCGGCACCTGCGAGACCACGGTCCTGGACGGCGTGCCCGACCATCGGGACGCGCTGCTCGACGACGATGAACGGGCGACCGGCGACCGCATGTTCATCTGCGTGTCCCGGTCCCGCTCGCCGCGCCTGGTGGTGGACCTGTGAAGGCGCTCGACGCCGACCCGTTCAGCCACGAGACCCTCGACGATCCGTGGCCGATGCACGAGACGCTGCGCGAAGCCGGTCCCGTGGTTCACCTGAGCCGCTACGACGTGTACGCGATGGCCCGCTACGCGCAGGTGCACGCCGCCCTGGTCGACTGGCAGTCGTTTCCGTCCGCGGCCGGGGTCGGGCTGAGCAACTTCCGGTACGAGAAGCCGTGGCGACCGCCGAGCCTTCTGCTGGAGACCGACCCGCCCGGACGCGACGCGCCGCGTGCGGTGCTGTCCGCGGTCGTCGGGCCGCGGGCGCTGCGCCGGCTGCGCCAGGAGTGGCACGCGGCCGCGGCCGACCTGGTGGATCACCTTCTCGCCGGTACGGGCGGAGAGGTCGAACTGGACGCGGTCACCGCGCTCGCCGAGGCGTTCCCGCTGCGGGTCTTCCCGGACGCGGTCGGCATCCCGCGTGAGGGCAGGGAGAATCTTCTGCCGTACGGCGATCATCTGTTCAACGCGTTCGGACCCGCCAACGATCTCGTCCGCAACGGCCAGGAACGGGCGGGCGAGCTGACCGCCTGGGTGAACGCGCAGTGCCGCCGCGAGGTCCTCGCGCCGGACGGTTTCGGGGCGGCGATCTGGGCCGCGGCGGACCGGGGTGACCTCACCGTGGAACAGGCGCCGCTGGTCGTCCGGTCGCTGCTGTCCGCCGGGGTCGACACCACCGTGCACGGGCTGGCCGCCGTGCTGTACGCCTTCGCCACCCACCCCGCCCAGTGGGAACGGCTGCGCCACTCGCCGGAGCTGGCGCGGGTGGCGTTCGACGAGGCGGTGCGCTGGCAGTCGCCGGTGCAGACGTTCTTCCGTACCGCAGACCGTGACGTGCTCATCGGCGACGTGACAGTCCCGTCCGGCGCCAAGATCCTGATGTTCCTGGCCGCGGCGAACCGCGATCCCCGCCGGTGGCGTGACCCGGCGCGTTTCGACCTCGGGCGGGATCCGTCCGGTCACGTGGGCTTCGGGATGGGACTGCACCAGTGCGTGGGCCAGCACGTGGCGCGGCTGGAGGCGGAGGCTCTGCTGACCGCTCTCGCGGCCCGGGTCCGCCGGATCGAGCTCGCCGGCCGCCCGGTGCCGCACCACAACAACACCCTGCGCGCCTGGAAGTCCCTCCCGGTCCACCTCGCCCTCGACTAGCGGCTCGCGCCGGCCTCACCCGGGCCGATCCGGGCGGTGACGGAGGTGAGGATGCGGACCAGCGTCGCCAGATCGTCCGCCGGGAGGTCGCCGAACAGGTCACGGGCGAAAGCATCCGCCTCGCTGTCCATCCGGGCCGCGGCCTCCTTGCCCTTGCGGGTCAGGACCACCAGGACCGCGCGGCGGTCGGTGGCGTGGGCGGTGCGGGTGACGAAGCCGTCGTGTTCGAGCGCGTCGACCAGCTTGGTGACGTTGCGCGGCGTGACTCCCAGGAGGTCGGCCACTTCCCGCTGGGTGAGCGGGTCGCGGCCGGCCATCGCCATCAGGGCGGTCGCCCGGGTCCGGGTGAGCCCGCGCTCCTCGAGCCCGCGTGTCATGTCCGCGCCGACCACGATGGACGCGGCGAAAAGACTGTTCAACGCGTCTCGCGGTGATGGTGAACCTGGTTCATCATGTACCATGTCTACAGATTAGCCGACCGGAGAGGGGAACCATCCATGACCCCCGAGAAGAACGTCGAGCTGCTTCGCCGCGGCTTCGAGCTGGTGCAGAGCGGCGATCTGCAGGCAAGTGCCGAGCTGCTCACCGAGGATTTCATCGCCAACCTGCCCGGGCTGCCCGAGCCGGTGCGCGGCCGCGAGATCTGGACCCTGGGAGTGCAGGCGATGTGGCAGGGGTTTCCCGACCTGCGCATCGAGATCGCCGACATCTTCGGCGCCGGTGACCGGGTCGCGGTGCGGCTGCGCTTCAGCGGCACTCATGACGGCGAGTTCCAGGGCATCCCGGCGACGCACCGGCCGGTCAGCTTCACCAGCGTCGAGATCTACCGCTTCGAGGACGACCGGATCGCCGAGGAATGGGTCTCACCCGACATGCTCGGCCTGATGCAACAGATCAGCTCACTGCTCGGCCAGCAGCCGGTAAAGGGCCCGGCGCGCGTCCTTGACGATCGTGACGGCCTGCTCGATCGCCTCCGGTG
>KL571252.1:5305-6764 GCA_000715855.1 Actinoplanes liguriensis | reverse complement strand
GCGAGCCGGTCGCGGTGACCTGCTGGGCGGCCGCCCGCAACTGATGCATCTCGGCACGCAGCTGGTTGTGGTCCTCCGACTCGGCCGGGAACGAGGCGTCGAACGCGGCGACCCGGCGCTCGGCCGCCTTCTCCCGGCCGGCGCCGGTCAGGTCGAAGACGCGGCGCCCGTCGGTCTCGCTGCTCTGCACCAGGCCACTGTCCTGGAACATGTTCAGCAGCGGGTAGATCGAGCCGGGACTGGGCCGCCAGCTGCCGCCACTGAACCGTTCGAGCCGATCCATCAACTCGTAGCCGTGGGCCGGGCCCTCCAGCAGCGCGGTGAGAACCAGGTCCGGCACCATGCCGCGGCGCATCCGGCCGCCCTCGCCGCCGCCGTAGCCGCGGTGGCCTCCGTGTCGTCGCATCGCGCCATCCGGTTGTCTACCAGCAGATATATCGTGACACTATCAGTCGTCGCCGTGATCGTGGTCCGGGTGGTCGGCCACACCGAGCCGCCAATAACCACGGGTCACCAGCGCCGGGTGCGGGACTCCACTGTCGAGCAGCCGCCGCCGGATACGCCGCATCGCCGAGGCCTCACACGCCACCCACACCTGAGTGCCGCCGCTGATCGTGGCTTGCGTGGCCGCGTCGTACAACTCCTCGCCGAAGGCGCCCGGCGAACGCCGGTGATGCCAGCTCACCGCGAGGCCGGCCGCGCTGCTCAGCGCAACCTCGTCGTCCGGCCCTTCGACCTCCAGGTGCACCTCCGCACTCGCCGAGGCGGGCAGCGTGTCGAGCAGGGTCGCGACGGCGGGCAGCGCGCTCTCGTCCCCGGCGATCCACCAGCGCGGCGCGTCGAGGTCGGCGCCGAACCGGCCACCCGGGCCGCCGAGGGCCAGCCGGTCGCCGGGTTTTGCCTGATAGGTCCGCACGGTCGGCCGCACGGCGCCCTCGGGCCAGACCCGGCCCTCGGGGCCCATCGTCGGCAGCGTCGGCGCGTCCTGACCGGGCGCCGGCAGGAACAGCTTGATGTGCGCGGTCGGCGCCGCCTCCTGGAAGCGGGTGAGGTCACCGCCGCTGAGGTGCACCGACACCAGGCGCGGGGTGATCCGCTCGACGCGGACGACCTCGACCGGCTGGGGTGGCGGACGACGCCTTCCGCGTCCCGGGAAGTCACTCATGGGCACACTCATTTCTCCTTGACGTGCGATCACGATATGTCGCGATAGCTTTCAAGGCAACACTCGAACCGGTCGGCCGGCGCGCATCTATGACCTGAAGAGCCAGGTAGTCCCCGCCTGGCGAGTCCCCAGGAAGGAGATCTCGATGTGCGGGATGCGGGCCAGGAGCAGGTCACCCCGACGCTCCGGGAACTGACTCGGCCCGGGCTGCTCGAACTGCACCGGGCCGGCGCGGGCCCGGACCTGGAACACGGTTCCCGCCGAGCGGTCGCCCTGACGTTACGCTGGCGGCCG
>KL571252.1:2249-5054 GCA_000715855.1 Actinoplanes liguriensis | reverse complement strand
CCCCTCGCATCCGGAGGGGCAGGTCGTCTACGCGGCCAGCGGCGCCCTGGCGACCACGACCGAGCGCGGCACCTGGGTCGCGCCGGCCAACCGGGTGACGTGGACGCCGCCCGGATTTGATCACTCGCACCGCTTCTACGGCGAGACCGACGTGCGGCTCTTCGCCGTGCCGCTCGCGCTGTGCACGGCGCTCGCCCCGCGGCCCGGCGTGTTCGCCGTGAGCCCGCTGCTGCGGGAGGCGCTGCTCGCGCTGACCGATCGGCGTGAGGTCCGGCCCGGTGCGAACGAGCGCCTGCGTGAGGTGATGGTGGACGAGCTCGCCGCGGCCCCCGAGAACGGCCTCTACCTGCCCGAGCCCCGCGACGACCGGATGCGCGCGGTCACCGCGCTGATGCACGCCGACCCCGGCACCACCGCGACACTGGCCGAGCTCGGGCACGAGGTCGGGGCGAGTGAACGTACCCTCAGCAGGCTTTTTCACAGCGAGCTCGGGATGAGCTTTCATCGATGGCGAACCCTGCTGCGCATCCACCACGCGCTGGTCCATCTCACGAACGGGCGCTCAGTGACCGACACCGCGATGGAGTGCGGCTGGTCGAACCCGTCGAGCTTCATCGACGCGTTCACCGAGGTCGTCGGGCAGACGCCGGGTCGTTATCAGGTGGACCTCCGCTAGGTTGGCGGGTTTCCGGTATTTGCTGTCGCCTCACCGGTGGGGCGCCTCGGGTGCCGGGCCGCACGATGGCGGACATGACTGACGACAACACCACCGTGGTGATCGTGGGAGCCGGCGTCGCCGGGCTCACCCTCGGCAACTTCCTGCTGCGCGGGGGCATCGGCTGCATCATCGTGGAGAAGCACAGCCGCGAGTACGTCGAGCAGCGGCAACGCGCCGGGACCATCGACACCCGCGGCGTGCGCATGTACCGCGCGTGGGGGCTCGGCGAGGTGCTCGACGGCAACCCGATCCCCGAGGCCGAGGGCGGCTTCTACATCGACGGGCAGGAGATGGCGCTCGACTTCGAGGACGACGAGGGCAGCGAGAGTCTCTACTGTCCGCAGTCCGTGCTCGTGCGCAACCTCACCGACGTGTTCCTGCGCGACGGCGGCGACCTGCGGTACTCGGCGGCCGGCGTCACCCTGGACGGGATCGGCGGCGCGAACCCGGTGGTGCGCTACGGGGACGTGGCCATCGGGTGCTCCTACGTCGCCGGGTGCGACGGATACCACGGTGTCAGCCGGGCAAGCATTCCCGACGGCGTCCTGACCCGGTACTCCTACGACTACCCCTACTCGTGGCTGAGCGTGCTCGCCGCGGTCCCCGCGACCCGGCCGTCCGGCATGGCGATCCACTCGCGCGGGCTGGCCGGGCTCATTCCGCGCGGTGCCGAGCTCAGCCGGATCTACCTGCAATGCCCGCTCGGCGACACAGCTGCGCAGTGGCCCGCTGAGCGGATCTGGAGCGAGCTCGAAGCGCGGTTCGGCACGGCCGTGCCCACCGGCGAGATCGTCGACAAGCGGATCGTCGCACTGCGCAACGTGGTGCACGAGCCGATGGAGCACGGGCGGCTCTACCTGCTCGGCGACGCGGCACACATCGTCCCGCCGATGAGCGCCAAGGGCATCAACCTCGCGCTGAACGACGCCGAGGTGTTCGCTCGGGCGATCATCGAGCAGGTCGGGAAGGG
This sequence comes from Actinoplanes liguriensis, assembly GCA_000715855.1. Classification (GTDB taxonomy): domain Bacteria; phylum Actinomycetota; class Actinomycetes; order Mycobacteriales; family Micromonosporaceae; genus Actinoplanes; species Actinoplanes liguriensis. The sequence goes on along the minus strand of KL571252.1, from coordinate 3,366 downwards.
CGACTCCGGGCTGCTCGACGAGTACTCGGCGACCTGCCTCGGGCACATCTGGAACTATCAGGCGTTCGCCACGTGGATCACCGAGACCATGCACAACGCGGGCGACACGACGTACGCGGGTGAGTTCCGCAAGCAGGTCGCCCGCGCCGAGCTCCAGCGCCAGTTCGCCTCCCCCGCGGCGAACCGCCTCTTCGCCGAGCTCGCCGCCGGCACCAACTGACGGCTCACGGCCGACAATGGTCTGGTCAGCACGTGAGCCAGGCCGTATCGTCGGCGGATGGCTCAAGATCATCTTGCTGATGAGGTGGTAGAACTCGGGCGAATCGTGTACCGGCGGGCGCTCGGTGAACGACTCACCGCCGAGGAGCAGAAGACGCTGCAGCAGGACAACACCGGTGCGATGAAGGTGGCCGCCCTGCGCTGGGCGGCCGCCAAGTCCGAAGGTGATCAGCTCCTGAACCCCTTGGAGACAGACCGTCGCTGGAAGCGGCTCCACGACGAATACAAGGAAGCACTCCGGTCCTTCCGGATCGAACAGGAACAGCGGCAACCGCCCGCACCGGCCGCCCCGCCCGACTATCTCGAAGCCGCCGTGCTGCAACTGCTCGGCGGCAGCCCGTTCGCCAAGTCGCTGCAGGCCACCCTGCGGGCCTACGCAGTGAAGCTGTCGGCCATCGAGATGCCGGACGGCAACCATTACGCGTGGCTGGCCGAGCACGGGCTCGCAGATCCGGTGAACGACCTGCCGGAGGAGGTTCGCACCCTGCTGAGGATGCCACGGCAGAAGTTCATCGCCTGGCTCGTCGCCGGCCTCAAGCAGCAGGGCCTGCCCACGCTGCCGACGCACGAGGCCTTCGCCGAGCGCTGGGCCTCCCTCAACGGCGCCGTCACCGGCCAGCTACGCAACGAGCGGCACAACCTGAGGCTCCGGCTCATGAAGAGCAGGAAGGCCGAGCTCGTGGAGAGGTTCACCGAGGCCTGTGACGTCTACGCGCGCGCCGCCGCCTGGGAGACCCTGGCGATGCTGGCCGCGCGGGAGGTGCAGCTCCGGAGCCAGGCCCTGTTCTGGAGCTCCGAGGTCCAGGACCTGCGTGCGGAGTACATGCGAGCGGCAGGC
>KL571252.1:1155-1953 GCA_000715855.1 Actinoplanes liguriensis | reverse complement strand
GATGTGTATAAGAGACAGTACCTGCTCCGCACCGGACTGCTCCGACTGCGCCCGCAAGGTGGTCGGCCTGGTGCAGGGCAATTTCCGTGGATACACCGCGCCCACATCCGTCCCTGTCGTCGAACGCGCGCCCGCGCCCGTAGCCGTGGAGGCCGACCCCGGGCCCGCGCCGGCGGAGACCACCGAGTGGATCCGGCGACCCGGCGCCGGCGGCGGTTCCGCCGTCTGGCAGACCGTCCCGCACCAGGTGCACCTGCTGGGCCGCTGGTGCCCACTCCCGGAGATCTCCCTGCCGGACTCACGCGCCGGCTCAGTGCTCCCATTGCGTCTGGAGTTCAACGGCGGATCCCGCACACGCCAGGCCCTCGACCAGCCGGTGAAGCTGGACCACCGGGCCGGGAAGTGGTGCCTGACCGATTTCGGCTGGCCGGACGACCTGCCGCCCGGCGTCATCCTGACCCTGAAGTGGAACATCACCACCTCGTCCGTCATCGGCCGCACGGCGGCACTGTGGCCACCGGTCCGCGTCGACGACATCGTCTTCTTCGAGCGCTACGAGCCCGGATCGGTCACCCGCGAAATGGCACCCAGTGTCGGCCAGGGCCTCTCCGACAGCGGATGGGTGCTGCGAACCCTGCGAGTCCTCGGCCACTTGCGCGCCGACGGCTCGGTGATCGCCGCCGAGGACTCCCTGGTCGAGAACTGTGTCCGGCTGGGACTCCCCCACTCCCGGGCCGACCGCCTGCACGTGGCCGTGACCGCCTTGTTGCGAGCCGGCACCCTCACCCGAGTCGACGG
>KL571252.1:0-887 GCA_000715855.1 Actinoplanes liguriensis | reverse complement strand
CTATCCGGCACGCCCCGGCCGCACCCCAGCGGTCCTGCTCCACTATCGCCCGGTCTTCCAGACGCTGAACCCGTCCCACGCCGACGCGAACCCGGCCCCCGGCCGGCGCAAGGCCCACGTCGTCCAGGGCTTCCTGCGCCGCCTGCCCAGCGGCGCCGAGCCCTCAGACACTCAGCTGGACCTCTACGAGGAAGCAGTCCGCGACGCCAAGGTCGTCGGCGGCCCCATGCCCGCCGGCCACACTTTCGTCCAGGCCCACCAGCGCCGCGGCAACCGCTAGCGGACCACCTCCGGCACCTGCTCCGGATGCGGCCGCAGGAAGATCACCCCACGCCGTCGATGTCGGCGCAGCTCAGCAACGGGATCGCACGGTGAGGGCCCGGTCTCTGCAGACCGGGCCTTTCACGTGGTCAGAAGGTGGCGATCGGGTTGACCGGGCTGCCCGACGTGCCGGCGAGGCGGACCGGGGCGACAGCCAGCTGGAAGTCCCACTGGCCGAGCTCGGCGGCCGTGGCCGCGCAGGCCTCCAGGTCGCAGTTGTCGAGCATCCACAGGCCCATCGCGACCAGGCTCACCGCGTGGACCGGCATCAGCACGTCGTCGTAGCCGGACGGCTGGACGTCCTGCGGGGTGTCGGCGCCGATCAGCGCGACCCCACGCTCGTGCAGCCACGGCAGGCAGGACGCGTGCCAACCGGCCTGGGTGAAGCCGCCGGAGTCGCCGGCCTCGTGACGGTGGCGGCCGTAGCCGGTCCGCAGGAGCACCGCGTCGCCGGGCCGCACCTGGACGCCCTGGCGGCGTTCGGCCTCCTCCAGGTCCTCCGGGAAGACGCCCTGGCCGGGTTCGAGCCACGGAACGTCGCGGACCGCGGCCACGTCCAGCAGGAC
>KL571251.1:64199-68636 GCA_000715855.1 Actinoplanes liguriensis | reverse complement strand
CCGTTGGTCCCGCTCACCCCAACCCTTACCCCAGCCCAGCGCTTCCGGCGCTCAGCTGCACTGAGGGCTGTCCCGAGCGCCGAATCGAACCGCAAGTGCCAGCCGAGCCCCGGCCACGCGTCGCGGATTGGGCCGGCGGGGGGCTTGCGGTGTTCGGCTGGCGTTGAGGGCTGGTTGCGGGCCGGAATGGACCGTGAGTGCCAGCCGCAGGGGGGTGAGGGTCAGGCGGGGGTGAGGGTGGCGGGGACCTCGGGGGACTGGGCGGCGCGCTTGCGGGCGCGGTGCGCGGCGACGTGCGAGCGGGTGGCGCAGCGCTCCGAGCAGAAGCGGCGGCAGTTGTTGGACGACGTGTCCAGGTAGACGTTGCCGCAGCGCTCGTCGGCGCAGATGCCGAAGCGGGCGCTGCCGTACTCGCAGAGCCAGACCGAGAGGCCCCACACCGCGCCGGCCAGGTATTCCGCGCTCACCGAGGAGCCGCGGCTGGTCACGTGCATGTGCCAGTCGCTGGCGTCGTGGCCGGAGATGCGTGGCTGCACGGGGTACGCCTCGAGCAGAGTGTTCAGCTCGCGGACCGCCTCCGCGTCCCGCCCGGACGTGCCGAACTCGAAGACCTCACGCAGGCGGCGCTGCGCACGGCGGAAGGTGGCCAGGTCCTTCTCGACGACCTGGTCCCGCATGTACTCCAGATCGGCGGCGAACAGGGCCCGCAGCCCGGCGAGATCGTCCAGGCCGGCGTTGACGAGGTCGACCGCCGTCCGCGCGTACGCATCGAAGTTCACCCGACCACGGTAGCTCCACCCGGCTACGAGGTGCGATTCCTCGACCGCACTGTCGCGCCGCTGTCAGGCTCGGCGGTTAACGTAGGCCCATGCTCCGTTCCCTGTTTCTCGCCGCGGCCGGCTCCGCCCGGCTGGAGCGGCTGGCCGAGTCCACGCCCGTCAGCAGGGGGGTGGTCAAGCGCTTCGTCGCCGGCAGCGGTGCCGAGGAGGCGCTTGCCACGGCCCGGGAGCTGGCTGACGACGGCCTCGCGGTCAGCCTGGACCACCTCGGGGTGGACACCGAGACCCTGGAGCAGGCCCAGGCGGTCCGGGATGAGTATGTCGGGCTGCTCGACCGGCTTCACGCGGCCGGGCTGACGCCGGCCGCCGAGGTCAGTGTCAAGTTGTCGGCGCTCGGGCAGCACCTCGACGAGAAGACGGCCGCTGAGCACGCCCGCGCGATCTGTGCCGCCGCGGCCGAGGCCGGCACCGCGGTGACCCTGGACGCGGAGGATCACACCACCACCGACGCGACCCTGGAGACACTGCTCGACCTACGGCGGGACTTCCCGTCGACCGGGGCGGTGCTGCAGGCGTATCTGCGGCGCACCGAGGGCGACTGCCGGGAGCTGGCCGTCGCCGGCTCGCGCGTGCGGCTGTGCAAGGGGGCTTACGCGGAGCCGGAGTCGGTGGCGTTCCAGTCGGCGCTGGACGTCGACAAGTCGTACGTGCGGTGCCTGAACGTCCTGATGTCCGGCGAGGGCTATCCGATGGTGGCCACGCACGATCCGCGGTTGATCGCGATCGCGGAGGACCGGGCGCGCTGGTTCGACCGCTCCACCGGGGAGTACGAGTTCCAGCTCCTGCACGGCGTGCGCCCGGAGGAGCAGGCTCGGCTGGCCGCGGGTGGCCACACGGTGCGCGTCTACCTGCCGTACGGGAAGCAATGGTTCGGGTATTTGATGCGGCGTTTCGCCGAGCGTCCCGCCAACGTGACCACGATTGCTCGGGCGGTTTCGGCACGGAGGTGACTCTTCCGGGCTAAACAGACACGGATCAGGCGTGTCGCACTTGACTTTTTGTGGGCAAATTACGGAACGCGACGCCCTGGTCACAGCCGCATCGATACGGTTCTGATGACACGCACGTTCGCCAGGCGGAGCGTGCCTGCGAAAGGATCGGTGCGACGAGATGACGGGTCCAGCCCAGACCGAGGAACGCCTCTCGGAGGTACGGTTCCTGACCGTGGCCGAGGTGGCCACGCTGATGCGCGTCTCCAAGATGACGGTCTATCGGCTCGTGCACGGCGGTGACCTCACCGCTGTCCGGGTCGGTCGGTCGTTCCGGGTGCCGGAGCATGCGGTGCACGAGTATCTCAGGGGCGCGTTCTCCCAGACCGCCTGAGGCGGAAGCGGCACGTTCCTCCCAGATCGCCTGTGGCGGAACCGGGGTCGTGTTGGCCCTTACGGAGTGGGCCGGTACGCTGGACCGGTTGGCTCCCGGGTTCATGCGTGCCGCGTAGCTGCGGCGCCTTCCCGGGGTGCCGTCCAAGATCGGTACCGGCCGAGCCGGTTCCACTCAAACATGGTTCGAGAGGCTGTCGTATGGGCTCCGTGGTCAAGAAGCGCCGCAAGCGTATGGCGAAGAAGAAGCACCGCAAGCTGCTGCGCAAGACCCGCGTCCAGCGTCGCCGTTTGGGCAAGTGACGGCCGGCCGGGTGCTTCACCCGGCCCTCGCCGTCGCTTGCCGACCCCGGTCCGGAGCCGGACCGTCCGCAGCCGGGCTCACGCCCGGGCACGGGCCGAGTCCCGGCGCCGGATCAAGTTCTGAGGCTCAGCATCGAAAGGTGCGCTCGTGGTGACCTCACCGCCCAGCGTTGTCGTGGTCACCGGAGTCAGCCGTTTTCTCGGCGCATCCGTGGCCGCCCGCCTCGCCGCAGATCCCAGGATCGACCGTGTCGTCGGCCTGGATCCGCATGACCCTCCGGCACGCCTCCTGGGCCTGCTGGACGGGGTGGAGCGGATCCGGGCCGACGCACGCGCGGCCACCGAGGCCATCGCGGATCTCGGCGCCGAGGCCGTGGTGCACCTGGCGGTGACCAGCGTTCCCGACCCGGCGCACGGCGGCCGCGCGGGGATGAAGGAACACAACGTCATCGGCACCATGCAGGTGCTGGCCGCGGCTCAGGGCGCGCCGAACCTGCGCAAGCTGGTGGTGCGCTCCTCCACGGCCGCTTACGGGGCGTCGTTCCGTGACCCCGCGGTCTTTACCGAGGACACCGAGCCGCGGGCGGTGCCGCGTGGCCCGTTCGCCCGGGACATCCTCGACATCGAGGGCTACGTGCGCGGGTTCCGCCGCCGCCGTCCCGAGGTCGCGGCCACCGTGCTGCGCTTCGCCCCGATGATCAGCTCGTCCGCCGAGACGTCGCTGACCCGCTACTTCGCCCAGCCGGTGGTGCCCACCGTTCTCGGCCGCGACGCCCGCCTGCAGTTCGTGCACGTGGAGGACGCGCTCGAGGTGCTGCACCGCTCGGTGATCGAGGATCATCCGGGCACCTTCAACGTCGCCGGTTCCGGTGTTCTCATGCTGTCCCAGGCGGTACGCCGGGCCGGCCGGATCGCCGTTCCGCTGCCCGAGACCGGGCTGTCCACCGCCGCCGCGCTCGTCCGCCGTCTGGGCGTCGAGCAGATCGGGCTGGACCAGATCGACCTCTTCGTGCATGGCCGGGTGGTCGACACCTCCCGGCTGATCCGTGAGTTCGGCTTCACCCCGCGCACCACCGCCACCGCGTTCGAGGAGTTCATCCGGGCGCATGCGGAGGGGTCCACGCTCACTGCCGCCCGGTTGGCGGCGGCTGAGGCGGCGATCCTGGACGGCATCCGGCAGGTGCGTGCCGCGGCCGGGAGTGATCATTGATGAGTCAGGACGAGTTCCGCGACATGCTGCCGGGCACCGCCGAGTTCCGGCTGCCCGAGCCGTCTCCACCGAAGAAACTGAACGGCCGCCGCCCGATTCCGGAGAAGCCGGACGAGCAGGTGGCGAAGCTGGAGTCGACCGCCGAGCCGGAGCCGCCGGACGCCATCGACGTGTGGGACCGCCGGGTCGCCGACGGCCTGGCGTTCCTGCGCCGGCGACTGGCCGGGGCGTATGAGGTCGATGAGTTCGGCTTCGACCCCGAGCTGACCGAGGCGGTGTTCCACCCGATGCTGCGGGTGCTGTACCGCGACTGGTTCCGCACCGAGGTGTTCGGCATCGAGAACGTGCCGGACGGGGGCCCCGGCCTGGTGGTCGGCAACCACTCGGGCACGCTCGCGCTGGACGCGCTGATGCTGACCGTCGCGTTGCGGGAGAGTCATCCGCACCGGCGGCATCTGCGGCTGCTCGGCGCCGACCTGGTCTTCCGGGTGCCCGGGATGAGCGAGCTGGCCCGTGCGGCCGGCGCGACGGTCGCCTGCAACCCGGACGCGGAGCGCCTGATGGCCAACGATCAGCTGGTCGGCGTGTTCCCGGAGGGCTTCAAGGGCATCGGCAAGAAGTTCTCCGACCGGTACAAGTTGCAGCGGTTCGGCCGGGGTGGCTTCGTCTCGGCGGCGCTGCGCACCGGCACCCCGATCGTCCCGGTGGCGATCGTCGGGGCGGAGGAGATCTATCCGATCCTGGCCCTGTCTCTTATACACAT
>KL571251.1:63308-63950 GCA_000715855.1 Actinoplanes liguriensis | reverse complement strand
CACGCCGACGTTCCCGTGGCTGGGGCCGCTGGGTCTGATCCCGCTGCCCAGCAAGTGGCTGATCCAGTTCTGCCCGCCGATCCCGACCGCCCATCTCACCGAGTACGCGGATGATCCGCTGGTCGTCTACAACCTGGCCGACCAGGTGCGGGAGACGATTCAGGCGTCGCTGCACGAGCTTTTGCAGAAAAGACCCGATCCGTTCGCCCGGTGACGAGTCGCGCGAACCGTCCTATAGTGACGATTGAGGGGCGGCCCCGGATTTCTCCGGCACCGCCCCTCGCCAGCTCTGCTTGATGGCGTCGCCTCCGGCGCCGCGGCATTGCGCCCTTGGCGGCCGCAATGCAGCGGTTCACTGGGTTAGAAGATGTCGCCCAGCAGTCCGCCCAGGACTCCGTCGTCGTCCGGCACCACGCCGTCGACGGTCGGGGTCGTCGCGGGCGCCGGGCTGGTCGTCGCCCCGGCCGTCGGTGCGGTGGTGACCTGCGCCGACTTGGTCCGCTGACTGTTCCCGGTCACGCCCGCCGAGGTCCCCGGCACGGCCGTGTCCCCGGTCTGCGCCGGCTTGGTCGGCGTCGCGTTCTGACCGTTCTTGTCGGTCGTCGTCTTGCCGCTGTCGCCGCCGCCGTTGTGTGTCCCGTT
>KL571251.1:62695-63103 GCA_000715855.1 Actinoplanes liguriensis | reverse complement strand
GTCTTGTCGGTCGGCTCGTCGCCGCACCCGTGCAGTTTCGGGCCGAGCTGGTCGGCGCCGGCCGGGACGAGCTTCTCGCAGTCCAGGCCGGTACGCAGTTGTTCGGTCCGCTGCGACACGTCCTGCAGCAGCCCGAGCGAGGTCAGCGCCCGCTCCCGGTTGACCGTGGAGAGGTTCTGCATCGCCGGCTCGAACGTCGTGCGCTGTTCCTTGACGAACGCGTCCAGTGTGGTCAGCTGCGCGGCTTCCTTGCGCGACACCGCCGCGGTGGTGATCAGCTTGACGCCCTTGCGGGTGTCCGCGTCCATGTCGTCGAGCACGTCCCGGAAGCCGTCGGCGTTCCCGCCCATCGCGGTCGCCTCCTGCAGCCGGTTGCGCGCGAAGTCCAGCGACTGTCTCTTATACACA
>KL571251.1:62260-62436 GCA_000715855.1 Actinoplanes liguriensis | reverse complement strand
CGTCCGAGCCGGCGATGGCCAGCTGGGCGCGCTCGGTGGAGCGCTTCACGCCGTACAGCGCGTCGCCGGGCGCCGCGCTCTCGCTCGCCGCGGAGATTCCGGAGACCGCCATCGCGCCGGCGGCGACGCCGAGCACGATCGCGCCCCGGGTGCGGATCCGGCGGCCGAAGATGTCC
>KL571251.1:52309-62043 GCA_000715855.1 Actinoplanes liguriensis | reverse complement strand
GCCGAAGATGGCCCGCCGCCGCTCCGGGAGCTCGACGGGCGGCTCGGGGTCCGCCTCGACCGCGGTCCGGCCGATGCCGTCCCGTTCGGCCGTGGCGACCAGCATGGCGCGCAGCCCGACGCGGAATTCGGAATCGACCTGCCCGGCCGGCCGGGTGGCGGACAGGCGGTGGCTGAGCGCCACCAGTTCGGTCAGCTCGTCATCGGCGTGGCCGCGGGTGTGGAACCGAGCGGCGCCAGTGGGATCGTCGATCTGCTCCGCGAAGCGCTCGGCGCTCCGGGAGCTCGGAAAAGGGAACTTCACCGTGGGCACCTCCCCTCGCTCGTGAGTGTCCCGCCGGCCCGTATGCCGGCGTCAGCGACCGGGCCGCGGGAGGCGGCCGCGGGTCGCATCCGGACAAACGCGCGACACGCGGGTCCGGTTACGGGTGCGGAAGGGGACCATCGGGTATCGGAGATCGACATCCGAAAGCGCCCGATCAAGACTGGAACCCTTCCGGCAGGAGGCGGTTCAGCGCTCGGACGGCGCGGTACTGCAGGGCCTTGATGGCGCCCTCGTTCTTGCCCATCGTCTGCGCCGTCTCGGCGACCGAGAAGCCCTGCAGGAAGCGCAGCACGATGCACTCCTGCTGTTCCGGGTTGAGCTGCTTGACCGCGGTGAGCAGGGCGACGTTCGTGATGTGGTCGACCACCGCGGACTCCGGGCTGCCCTCCGGGCCACGGTCCTCGCGATCGGCGTCGAGCACGTCGCCGGTGGTGACCTCGAGCCGGTACCGGCCGGACTTGAAGTGGTCGGCGACCAGGTTGCGGGCGATCGTGACCAGCCAGGCGCCCAGGTCCCGGCCCTGCCAGGTGAAGCTGCCGATGCGTTTGAGGGCACGCAGGAAGGTGTCCGACGTGAGGTCCTCGGCGAGCTGGCGGTTGCCGACCCGGAAGTAGACGAAGCGGAACACGGTGTCCACGTACCGGTCGTAGATCAGGCCGAACGCTTCCGACTCGCCGGCCTGGGCGCGCTCGACCAGCGCCCACACCGCCGCGGCCGGGTCGCCCCGGTCGGGCCGGGCCGGGTGTTTGGGCGGCTCGGTCTCGGTCGGCGGGCCGGTCTTGCTCTGGGTCGGCAGCACCACGGTGTGGTCGGCGCCGGCCGTCTCGCTCTCCGGCAGGTTCGACCGCTGGCCGGCGGTCGGCGGGACGGCGGCCGGGGCGCGCCGAGCCGGTTGCCTCCGAACTTGCCGTTGGTGCCGGGTGCCGGCACGGACGGCGAGTTGTTGATCGGGCGGCGATTACCGGTGCGTCGCGGACCATCGCCGCGGATCGCGTTGGTGATCATCCCGTCGACCGATTCACGGATGGCGTTCAGGCCGTCGCTGATGGCTTGCCTCCCAGCGAGTGCATCGCGGTGGTACGGGTCACCGGCGTACACATGAGTCACTGCGCCTCCTCAACCCGGCGGGCCTGCGGCGACCGCGAATCCGTCCCGCCAGACAGGGATTCGCGGCGTTTCCGTCCTTTGTGTGGCACAGCGGCCTCCTCGGGATGAGGGTGGTCACTCGCATACAAAAGGGGTGGGGTAACCCGCGGAAATCGCCGGTGACCTCACCCGTTCGTGTGGAGTCGGTTACGCAGACCGGAAGTATCACCGAGTTCGGACACGGGGAGTCGCACACCATGTGCGCTGCGCGCAAAGCCGCGAATCCGTCCGAACTCGGCATCCGGTATCAAGGTCACCCTGGTTCATCAGGGGCGTCAGGCAACGGACGGGCTGTCCGCTATCCCGGTCGGGTGATGTTTGTGCCAGACTCGGGCGTCGTGGAGGAACCCGCCCGTGACCCGGTCGCCGAGGCCGCTGCCCGTCGACCGGACGCCCCGGCGCTGATCGCCGGTGACACCGTCCTGACCTGGGCGGATCTGGATGCGAAGGTCAATCAGGCGGCGCATTTCCTGGCCGCCCGGACGTCGCCCGGCGATCGCGTCGCATCCGTGCTCGGCAATACCGTGGACTTCGCGGTCACCTGGTTCGGCACCCTGCGGGCCGGCCGGGTCGCGGTTCCGCTCAATCCCGGCTACACCGCGGACGAGGCGACGCACGCGATCACCGACGCCGGGTGTGCGCTGATCGTGATCGGACAGACGGACCAGTTACGGCTGGGCTTGCGCGAGTCGTGCGTACGTCCGGATTTCGACAACGCCGCGTCCGTCGAGCTGCCACCGATCGCCGCGGACGATCTCGCCGTGCTGCTCTACACGTCCGGCACCAGTGGACGGCCGAAGGCGGCGATGCTCACGCACGGCGCCCTCGCCGCGAACCACGGGCAACTGGACCGGATCGAGCCGCCCGTGGTCGGGCCGGACGACGTGGTGCTGCTCGCGGTGCCGTTCTTCCACGCGTACGGGCTGAACACCGGCCTGGGCAGCGTCGCGCACCACGCGGCGACCGGCGTGCTGGTCGAGCGGTTCGACGCGGCGGCCACGGCCGAGCTGGTCGCCGAGCACGGGGTCACCGTCGTCGTCGGCGTCCCGGGGATGTATCAGGCCTGGTCACAGCTGCCCGGCGGGATCGAGGCGCTGCGCGGCCTGCGAACCGCGGTGTGCGGCGCCGCGCCGTTGGAACAGGCGACCGCCGCACGCTTCGCCACCCTCACGGGCAAGACCATTCTTATCGGGTACGGCCTGACGGAGTGCTCCCCGGTGCTCACCACCACGGCCGTGAGCGACCGGGGGAAGACCGGCTCGATCGGGCGCCCGTTGCCCGGGGTGGAGCTGTCCCTCCGTACGCGCAATGGTCTTGAATTGTGGCGGGACGGCACCGCGTCGCCGGAAGAGGATCTCGCCGAGCTGGACCTCGCGCCGGCCGTGTCGGCGGGCACCGACCCGGGCGAGATCGTGGTCCGCGGGCCCAACCTGTTCGCCGGTTACTGGCCGGAGGGCTCCGGCGGGCCGGACGCGGACGGGTGGTGGCCGACCGGGGACATCGCCTACGCGGACGGCGACGGTGACCTGATCCTGGTCGATCGGATCGGTGAGTTGATCCTGGTCAACGGCTTCAACGTCTATCCTGCGGAGATCGAGCGGGTGCTGGACGCCCATCCGCGGGTGGTCGAGGCCGCGGTGGTGGCCCGGCCGGACCGGCAGACCGGGCAGCGGCCGCACGCCTACGTCGTGGTGAGCGGCGATCCGGCGCCCTCGGTGACCGAGCTGCAAGTGCACTGCGCCGCGCGGCTGGCCCGGTTCAAACTGCCGACGATCGAGCTGGTCGCGTCGCTGCCACGCTCGCCGAGCGGCAAGGTACGGAAGAGGGAGCTCCCATGACCCGTGTCACGTTGATCAGCCGGGACGGCTGCCACCTGTGCGAGGTGGCCGAGCAGGCGCTGGAGCGGATCGCGCCCGGCGAGTGGACCCGGGTGGACGTGGACTCGTCGGTCGAGTTGCAGCGCGACTACGACGATCGGGTGCCGGTGATCCTGCTGGACGGCAAGGAGCACGGGTACTGGCGGGTCGAGGAGGCTCGACTGATCCGGGATTTGGCTCGACAGCCGGGCGAACCGCACCTGTAAATTCCCTCCGGTGACAGCAAAGCACCTGGTCTGGGACTGGAACGGAACCCTTCTCGACGATCTTCACCTGGTCGTGTCATCGACCAACGAGGCCTTCGCCACGGTCGGCGGACGCTCGGTCGAGGCGGACGAGCACCGGCGGGCGTTCCGGCGCCCGGTCGCCGAGTTCTACGCGGAGATGCTCGGCCGGGCGGTGGACGACGAGGAGTTCGGCCGGCTGGACCGGATCTTCCACGACGCGTACCGCCTGGGTCTGACCGACATCACGCTGGCGGCCGACGCGATGACCGCGATCAAGACCTGGCCGGGCACGCAGTCGCTGCTCTCCATGTGGTTCCACAACGAGCTGGTGCCGGCCGTGGAGACGTACGGGCTGGCCGGCGTGTTCACCAGGATCGACGGGCTGCGCACCGAGGTGGGCGGCGACCTGAAGGCCGGACATCTGGCGCGGCACCTGGAGGGGCTGGGCATCGCCGGGAGCGACGTGGTGCTGATCGGCGACTCGCTCGACGACGCGTACGCGGCCGACTCGGTCGGGGCCGGTTCGGTCCTCTACACCGGCGGCTTCACCGATCCCGTGAGATTGCGCGAATCGGGCCGTACGGTGGCGGACTCGCTCGTCGAAGCGGTGAAGCTGGCAATGTCACTCTGAGTCGATTGGCCCTGGTGGGGTATCGCACGTAATACTCGACAGGTCGGCTCGGCTAACACAGTCGAGTCGATCTTGTCCAATTGTCCCGACAAGATCGCGATTTGTGCACGCCTTCACAAGCGCCTACTGTGTGACTCCGACGAGCCCCGCTACCACAGCTGCCCCACGAGGGTTTCACCGGTATCGCACAGGACGGGCTCACCGCAGGTTCGCCTCGTCGGCACGGAGTCAGATGAGTCAGCATCGTCACGGAAGCACGCCCGGCGAAGCCGGTAGCGTCCCGGCGTTCCCGGAACTCCCGGAGGCGACGATCGCTCGGCTGCCCGAATACTTGCGTGCCCTCCATCATCTGGCCGAGGCCGGTGCGGAAACGGTATCCAGCGAGGGTCTGGCCGCTGCGGCCGGGGTCAACTCCGCGAAACTCCGCAAGGATCTCTCACATCTGGGGTCGTACGGGACCCGGGGCGTCGGCTACGACGTCGCCCTGCTGGTCGACCAGATCGAGTACATCCTGGGCCTGGACAAGAGCCGCGCGGTCTGTGTGGTCGGCGTCGGCAACCTCGGGCACGCGCTCGCCGGTTACGCCGGGTTCGCCAGCCGTGGCTTCCGGGTCGTCGCGCTCTTCGACGCCGACCACAACAAGGTCGGCGAAGTGATAAACGGCATGGCGGTACGCCACATCTCCGACCTGGAGGCGATCGCCGCCGAGGAGTCGATCGCGATCGGCGTCATCGCCACCCCGCCCACCGCCGCACAGAACGTGGCGGACCTGCTGGTCGCCGTCGGTGTGACAAGCATCTTGAACTTTGCGCCATGCGTGCTGTCGGTTCCTCCGAACGTCGATGTGCGCAAGGTGGATCTCGCCATCGAGTTGCAGATCCTCTCTTTCCATGAACACCGCAAGGCGTCCCTGACCGCCCTTCCCGGCGGAAGCAGCGACACCGCGGGTGACCAGGAGGCAGTCGGGTCGTGAATCTCCTCAGCATCGGTGCGTCCTACCGCACCGCCGACGTCGCCGTACTGGAACGGCTCACCATCCCCGAGACCGAGGTCCCGGCGATCCTGCAGAAACTCGTCGCTCAGCCGTACGTGAGCGAAGCCGTGGTCGTCTCCACGTGCAACCGGGTCGAGGTGTACGCCGCGGTCAGCGGCTTCCACGGCGGCCTCGGTGACATCTGCAACGTGTTCGCCCAGCACTCCGGCATCCCGGCCAACGAGCTCGCCGGCCACCTCTACGTGCACTACGGCGAGGCCGCGGTCCGGCACTCGTTCCAGGTCTCGTCCGGCCTCGACTCGATGGTCATCGGTGAGGCGCAGATCCTGGGGCAGCTCCGGAACGCGTACCACTCGGCCACCGAGTCCGACACCCTCGGGCGGCTGCTGCACGAGCTGATGCAGCAGGCGCTGCGGGTCGGCAAGCGCGCGCACGCCGAGACCGGCATCGACAAGGCCGGCCAGAGCGTCGTCACCGCCGCCCTCGACGTCGCCGCCGAGCACCTCGGTGGCGACCTGACCGGGCGATCCGCGCTGGTCGTTGGGGCCGGCGCGATGGGCGCGCTGTCCATCGCCACGCTCACCCGGACCGGAGTCGGCCCGCTGCGGATCACCAACCGCAGCGCCGACCGGGCGGAACGGCTGGCCGAGGCGTACGGCGCGACCGCCGTCCCGATCGAGGACCTGGAACGCGCGCTCAGCGAGGTGGACATCGTCGTCAGCGCGACCGCGTCCACCCAGCCGGTGCTGACCCGGGACAGGCTGAGCACCGCGCTCGCCGCCCGGACCTCGCCGAACCCGCTGATCGTGCTCGACCTCGCGGTGCCGCGCGACGTCGCCCCGGACGCCGCCGGCCTGCCCGGCCTGATCGTGGTCGACATCGACGGGCTGGCCCGCGCCGGCCGCCGCCGAGACCGCCGCGGTCGAGCAGATCGTCGCCGGCGAGGTGGAGAACTTCCTCGGCTGGATGCGCGGGGCGGAGATCGCGCCGACCGTGGCCGCCCTGCGCACCCGCGCGGAGGAGGTCGTCTCGGCCGAGATGCGCAAGCTCCTCGGTCGGCGCCCGGAATTCACCGAGGAGCAGCGGGCCGACGTTTCCCGTACCCTGCACCGGGTCGTCCAGCAGATCCTGCACTCGCCGACCGTGCGGGTGCGGCAGCTGGCCGCCGAGCCGGGTGGCGATCAGTACGCCGCGCTGCTCCGCGAGTTGTTCGACCTGGACGTCCCCCTGGCCACACACGCTGACGAAGTGCCCACGATCGGAGGTAGAGCGTGACGACGAAGCCGCTGCGCCTCGGGACCCGGGGAAGCAGGCTCGCGCTCACCCAGTCGCAGACGGTCGCCGACGAGCTGACCGCGGCCACGGGCCGTGCCGTCGAGCTGGTTCGTATCGTCACACCCGGTGACACGTCCTCCGCTCCGGTCGCCCAGCTCGGCGTCGGCGTGTTCGTCTCCGCGCTGCGGGACGCGCTGCTGGCCGACGAGATCGACTTCGCGGTGCACTCGTACAAGGACCTGCCGACCGCCGAGCACCCCCGCCTGGCGATCGCCGCCGTGCCCCGCCGGGAGGACCCGCGGGACGCTCTCGTGGCGCGGGACGGGCGTACCCTCGCCGACCTGCCGCCCGGAGCGGCGATCGGCACCGGCGCGGTGCGGCGCATCGCACAGCTCCGGTCGCTGGGCCTGGAGTTGCAGCTCACGCCGATCCGAGGCAACATCGACACCCGCATCTCGCGCGTTCTCGGCGCCGAGGCCGACCTTGACGCGGTCGTCCTGGCCCGGGCCGGGATCGCCCGCATCGGCCGGACCGCCGAGATCACCGAGACGCTGGACCCGATGCTCATGCTGCCCGCCCCTGCCCAGGGTGCGCTGGCGGTCGAGTGCCGGTCCGGCAACACCGACCTGGTCGAGCTGCTGGCCGCGCTCGACCACGCACCGACCCGTGCCGCCGTGCTGGCGGAACGGGCGTTGCTGGCCACGCTGGAGGCCGGGTGTGCCGCCCCGGTCGCCGCTTATGCCCGCCTCGTCCGGGGCAGGCATGCCGGCTCGGCCCACGGGGACGGGCGCGGCGAGGAGATGATTCACCTGCGCGGTGCGGTGATCAGCCCGGATGGGGTTCGAGCCATCCGGCTGTCGCGCACCGGAACGCCCGCCGGCGCGGCGGAGATCGGCAAGGCACTCGCCGCCGATCTCCTCGACGCCGGCGCCGATACCCTGATGGGGAGCACAGAATGACCACCCGCACCGCCCGTAAGCCAGCCGGACGCATCGCGTTCATCGGCGCCGGACCCGGCGACCCGGAGCTGCTGACCCGCCGCGCCTATGCCGCGCTGACCGATGCCGACCAGGTGGTCTACGACCGGGGTGTGCCCGAGTCGCTGCTGTCCGCGATTCGCGCGGACGCCAAGGACGACGCCCAGTTCAGCCCGGCCGAGGGCGCCCCCGGCGACGTGGCCAAGGTGCTGCTCTCCGCCGCCAAGTCCGGCCTGTCCGCCGTGCACCTGGTGGCCGGTGACCCGTTCGGCCACGAGTCCGTCGTCAAGGAGGTGCAGGCGGTCGCACGTACCGCGGTGCACTTCGAGGTGATCCCGGGCATCGGGCAGGCCGAAGGCGTCGCCGCGTACGCCGGTGTGCCGCTGCCCGGCGTGCGCATCGCCGCCGACGTCGACGACGTCACCACGCTGGACTTCGACGCGCTGGCCGGCGCGGCGCAGAAGGGCTCGTTCGCCGTCGCGGTGGACGCCGGCGACCTCGCCGCGGTCCGGGACGGGCTGCTCGCGGCCGGTGTCGAGCCGGGTGTCCCGGTCGGCGTGACCGGCGACGGCACCGGCGAGACGCAGTACACCACCACCTCGACGGTCGACAGCTTCGTCGCCGCCGCGCTCGGCTTCACCGGGCGGGTCGTGCTGACGGTCGGCGCCGAGGTCGGCGAGCGCGACGCGCTGAGCTGGTGGGAGAACCGCCCGCTGTACGGCTGGAAGGTCCTGGTCCCGCGGACCAAGGAGCAGGCCGGGGCGATGAGCGCGCGGCTGCGGGCGTACGGCGCCATCCCGTGCGAGGTGCCGACCATCGCGGTCGAGCCGCCGCGTACCCCGGCGCAGATGGAGCGGGCCGTCAAGGGCCTGGTCGACGGCCGGTACGCCTGGGTCGTCTTCACCTCGGTCAACGCGGTCCGCGCGGTCTGGGAGAAGTTCGCCGAGCACGGCCTGGACGCCCGCCACTTCGGCGGCGTGAAGATCGCCTGCATCGGTGAGGCCACCGCCGAGGCGGTACGCGCGTTCGGCATCCAGCCGGAGATGATCCCGGCCGGCGAGCAGTCCAGCGAGGGCCTGCTGGCCGAGTTCTCACCGCACGACGAGATCCTCGACCCGGTCGGCCGGGTGCTGCTGCCCCGCGCCGACATCGCGACCGAGACCCTCGCGGCCGGCCTGATCGAGCGGGGCTGGGAGGTGGACGACGTGACCGCGTACCGGACGGTGCGGGCCGCGCCGCCGCCGGCCGAGATCCGCGACGCGATCAAGTCGGGCGGCTTCGACGCGGTGCTCTTCACCTCGTCGTCGACGGTCCGGAACCTGGTCGGCATCGCCGGCAAGCCGCACGCCCGTACGGTCGTCGCGGTGATCGGCCCGAAGACCGCCGAGACCGCGATCGAGTTCGGCCTGCGGGTGGACACCCAGCCGCAGAACGCCTCGGTGCCGGACCTGGTCGAGGCGCTCGCCGAGTACGCCCTGGAGCTGCGCGAGAAGCTGGCGGCGATGCCCGCCAAGCAGCGCCGCGGCTCGAAGGTCCAGGGCCCGACGGCCCTGCGCTTCCGCTGATGTCGCTTTGAACGCCTGAACGCGCCGGGGACGTCCCCGGCGCGTTCTTCCTTTGGAGGCCACAGATGTCCTTCCCTGACATCCGCCCGCGCCGTCTCCGGCGCACCCCGGCGATCCGCCGCCTCGTCGAGGAGACCCGCCTCGCCCCGGCCGAGCTGATCCTGCCGCTCTTCCTCAAGGAGGGGCTGAGCGAGCCACGCCCGATCAGCTCCCTGCCCGGGGTCGTCCAGCACTCCCGCGAGTCACTCCGCAAGGTCGCGCACGAGGCGGTCAGCGCCGGCATCGGCGGCCTGATGCTGTTCGGCGTGCCGGAGAACACGAACAAGGACGAGACCGGCTCGGCCGGCCTCGACCCGGACGGCATCCTCAACGTCGGCCTCCGCGACCTGGTCAGCGAGGTCGGCGACGCCACCGTGATCATGGGCGACCTCTGCCTGGACGAGTTCACCTCGCACGGGCACTGCGGTGTGCTCGCCCCGGACGGCTCCGTCGACAACGACGCCACCCTGGAGATCTACGCCGAGATGGCGGTCGCCCAGGCCGCGGCCGGCGCGCACGTGGTCGGCCCGTCCGGGATGATGGACGGCCAGATCGGCGTGATCCGCAAAGCGCTCGACCGGGCCGGCTACCAGGACGTCTCGGTGCTGGCCTACGCCGCCAAGTACGCGGGCGCGTTCTACGGGCCGTTCCGTGAGGCCTGTCTCTTATACACATCTCT
>KL571251.1:51828-52011 GCA_000715855.1 Actinoplanes liguriensis | reverse complement strand
CCCGCCGAACCTGCGGGAGGCGCTGCGCGAGGTCGACCTGGACGTGGCCGAGGGCGCGGACATGGTGATGGTGAAACCGGCGCTGCCGTACCTGGACGTGATCGCCGCCGTCCGTGACCGGGTCACCATCCCGGTCGCCGCCTACCAGGTCTCCGGGGAGTACGCTGTCTCTTATACACATCT
>KL571251.1:47793-51563 GCA_000715855.1 Actinoplanes liguriensis | reverse complement strand
GGCGGCCGCCGCGAACGGCTGGATCGACCGCGAGCGGGTGATCATGGAGTCGCTGACCTCGATCAAACGCGCCGGCGCCCAGATCACCCTCACCTACTGGGCCCTCGAAGCCGCCCGAATGCTCCGAGCCCGCTACTGAGTCGCTTGGCTCCCCTTCGCTCCGCGCACGAAACGCCCCCTCACCGGCGGCGTTTCGTGGGGCGGTGCTAGCTCGGTTCCAGGCGCTGCACGAGCTGGCCCACGTCCGCGATGTACTCGAACCAGTCCCGGTCGGACTGGTAGCCCAGCTCGGCGTTGACTTTCAGCATCGACTCGTTGTGCTGCGCGTTCCAGGTCTGCACCTGGCGCAGGCCGGTTTCGGCGGCGCGCAGCTCGAACAGCATCCGCGCCTTGATCGCCCGGTCGATACCGTAGCCGCGGTGCTCCCGGACGACGATCGTGTCGTACTGATCGGCCCGTTCGGGATGCTGCGCCGGAACGACCACCTCGGTCAGCCCGGCGACCGCGCCCGTCGACACGTGGATCGCCAGCACGATGTACGGCTTCAAACCGCGCCGGTGCAGCGTGTCCAGCGACTCCTGCAGCCGTTCCGGGTCGGACGAGCGCGGCGTCAGGTCCAGATCGTCGTCGTCGGTCTGCGCCTCCGCCTTGGCCCGCGCATAAGGCTCCAGAAGATCGCGGGACGGGCCACCGGGGTGATATTCCACCCGGTAGCCGCTGCTGATGCTGCTGGCCATCGTGCCGAGAGCCGCCCAGTCGACCGTGTCCAGACTCAGGACACTGCGGGTCTCCACATACTCCCGTTCGAAACCGAGTGACTCGTAGAAGCCGATCGCCGGGGTGCCGCCGATCGCCTCCACACCGATGGACGAGAAGCCTTCGAGGTACGCCCGCCGGGCCGCCACCGCGAGCAGCTCGCGCCCCAGCCCACGGCGTCGCAGTTGTGGCTTGACCAGGATTTCGAGCACGCCGATGTCGCCCAGCAGCAGGATGCTGACCAGGGCGTAGATCTCACTCTCCCCCTCGGGGAGCCGATCGTCCTCGGCGACCCAGCAGATCCGGCGTTCGCCCGGCATCGTCTCGGCGAGATAGTCCCTGACCTGAACATCACGCCAGGGTGGATCGTCCGGGAGATCGGTCGCCAGCACCGCGTTGACCGTCTCCACCAAGGAGTGGATCTCGGCCGCGGACGCGGAGCGGGGATCCCATTCACGCACCCTCACCCGTACATCGTGCCGTTTACCGGACCTTCAGGGAAGTGCTGACCACGCAAAAGTACGCATCCACTCACCGAGCGTCGCGATTGGCGGCCTCGCTCGTTCCCGCGCGGGGTCAGGAATGAGTGTTCTTCCCGTACTGGTTGGCGGCGTCGAAGACCTTCTGCGCGGACGCCTTGAGCGTGCCGCCGTCGTAGCTCAGGACCGCGTCCCACCAGGAGTCGGCCCTGGACAGGTCACGGACGCTGCCTTTCGCGTCCTTGCAGAGATGGTTCGCGGCGACCAGTGCGGCGTCGTCGATGTCGTTGACGTCGGCGGTGCCGTTCCGGTCGGCGTCGACCTGGAGCGACTGCCACACGGACGGCACCAGTTTCATCGGGCCGACCTCGCGGTCGTACGTGGTGTCCTGGTCCAGCACGCCCTGATCGGTGTCCTTGACCAGGAGCCGGCCGCCCTGCCCGTCCAGCGGCAGCCCGTAGATCGTCGGCTGGGCCACCCCGTCCACGCTGAGCACCGCGCCGTTCGAGCTGCCGTGCCCGGAGGCGATCTTGCCGATCGCGGCGAGCGTGGTCCAGGTCAGGTGACAGGTCGGCATGGTCTGCTCGGTCACCAGTTGCGCGTAGCCATACGCCTGAACGGCGATCACCGGGATCCCGGCGCTGGTGCCGGCCGTCTGCGCCCAGCCGGCCAGCGAGTCCGCCGGACGATTCACGGTGCCCGCGCCGGGCAGGCCGGTCGTCGCGCCCGGCAGCCCGGTCGTCACACCGGGCAGCCCGAAACCGGTCGTCGGCGCGACGCTGAACCCGGGAACCACACCGGTCGCCCCGGCGGTGGGCAGCCCACCCAGCCCGAAGGGGTCACTCGCCGACGGCGCCGGAGCCGCCCCCGCGTCCCCGAAGGTCGGCGTGGCGCTCGGCGTGGGCGCGGCCTCCAGCGCACGCGGAACGAAGTAGACCCCGGCCGTCCCGGCGAGCCCGAGCAGGCCGAGCACGACCACGCTGGGCAGGATGACGCGCCCGCTGGGCCGTCGCGCCCAGGCGGCGACACCGCGCCCACCCCGGCCCACGAGCCCGACCGACCGCCGCACCAGGCCCCGCCTGCCCGCCTTGCCCGCTCCGGTCTTACCCGCCTCGCCGTTCTCCCCAGCTTTGCCCGTCTCGCCGCTCTTGCCGCCGCCCGCCGCCGCCTCGCCGCTTTTACCGGCGTCTGCCGCGGCCTCGCCGCTCTTACCAGCGTCTGCTGCGGCCTCGCCGCTCTTGCCGCCGCCCGTTGACGTCTCGCCGCTCTTGCCCCCGTCCGCCGCCGCCTTGCTGTCCTTACCGGCGCCTGCTGCCGTATCGGACCCCACGCCGGACACTGCGGCCTTGCCGTCCCCTGCGGCGGTGCCAGACCCCACGCCGGCCTCAGCAGCCGTGCCGGCGTCGGGAGCCTTAGCGGAATCCAGAGCCTTGCCGGACGCGCCGTCGCCGTCCGCACCCTTGGCCGCGTGCTTACCCGCGCCAGAAGCCGTATCAGCGGACTTGTCCGCAACCGCTTTGCCCGCGCCGGCTTTGCCCGCGCCGGCCTTGCCCGCGCCGGCCCTGACCGCAGTGCCCGCGCTCACGTCCGACGGCTCAGCCGTGCCGGCGCCCACCTCAACCGGCTTGCCCGTGTCGGCCTTGCCCGCCGCATCGGCCTTACCCGCAGCAGACGCGGAGGTGCCCGACTTGCCGGACCTGGCCGCAGGCGTGCGCTTCCCCCCGGTAGTCGCCTCGGTCGGCGCCGCCCCCGAACTGCCCAGCGGGCCGCCCTGATGGGGCGCCGCCGCCCGCAACTCCGGCCGCTCTGCTGGGGTCTTCGGTGCCTCCGCCACGCGTCCGACCCTACCGGGCCGCGACCAACGTTGGGAAAGTCGCCGGAGACCTGTGGACAACGCTTGGGCAAAGGGGCTTTACGCTGGTCGGATGCCGCGTTATGACTACCGCTGCCGCGCCTGCGGCGACACCTTCGAGCTCAGCCGCCCGATGCGCGAGGCCGGCGACCCGGCCGCCTGTCCGCAGGGCCACGACGACACCGTCAAACTGTTGTCCACAATCGCCGTCACCGGCCGCGGCGCCGCCACTCCATCCCCCAGCAGCGGCGGAGGCGGAGGCTGCTGCGGCGGTGCCTGCGGCTGCTGACACCCCCAACAGACCCCAGACCTTTCCCGTACGCCATGAGCCCACGCCCGCCGAGCCCCTCCGCAAGCCCGCTGCCGCCCTAGGTGAGCGGCGCGGCTCGCGGTCGGCCGGCTGGTGCTCACTGTTGTTTTGGGGCCCGGATAACAACGGTGAGAGCCAGCCGGGGAGCGGGTGGCGCGCGGCGGCTTGGACCAGCGGCGGGCGTCGCGGACTCCGCGGACGGGCGCGGCCCGGTGCGGTTGCCGCAGGCTGAGTGAAGCGCTCGGGTTGCCGCAGGCTGCGTGAAGCGCTCGGGTTGCCGCAGGCTCGGGCAAAGTGCGTGCGTCAGTTGCCGCAGGCTCGGTGAAGCGCGCGGGTCCGTAAAGCGCGTGCGCGGCCGGCAACGGGTTTTGGG
>KL571251.1:46038-47482 GCA_000715855.1 Actinoplanes liguriensis | reverse complement strand
GGGACATGAAGATCTTGAAGTTGATCTTCAGGGGTCGGAGAACTATCCCTCACCCGAAGGAGTGATCTGACTCACTCCTTACTGCAAACCGCTCGATTCCGGTCGTGCGTCGACATTGGTGGCCAACCGGCCGTCCTATCTCACCCTCGGTACTCGCCGTCCAACCCCCTGCCGACAAATCCGCCCTGCTCAACCCTGATTTCCCGGACAATGGGACGACACGTACGGGTACACCCGAACGGCCCGCCGGTTTTGCCCGACCGCGTCGTTTCCGCGTTCGATCTCTTTCGTTACGACACGCGTAGTCCCGTATGCCGATGTCGATCCCACTCTTCGGTGAAGTCCTCCGTAAGGGGTCGGCCGTGGCGGGAACTTGGTTACCGTCCGTTTCTACGATGGGCGGTGACTCAGAGGTACGGCAGCATGAGTCGCGACTTCCAAAGGGGGCGGAGGTTCCACCGTGTCGGGACGGCTCGAGCTACCCAGCGGCCTCGTGACCTTTATGTTCACGGACATAGAGGGATCAACACGACTGGCCCGGATGCTCGGTGACACCTATCGCGCTGTGCTGAACGCACATCGCTCTGTGTTACGTGCTGCGCTGAGTGACTTCGGCGGTGTCGAACTCCTTACGGAGGGTGACTCTTTTTTTGTGGCGTTCGACAACGCTGATGCCGCTGTGGCGGCCTGTGTGGAGGCCCAGCGGAGGCTCGCCGCGTTTGATTGGCCACGCTCCGACGCCGCGCCGAAGGTCCGGATGGGACTGCACACCGGGCACGCCACGCCGATCGGGGTGGAGTACGCCAGCCCCGAGGTGCACCGCGCGGCCCGGGTCGCCGCGGCCGCGCACGGCGGGCAGGTGCTCTGCTCGGAGGCGACCGCGCTCGCCGTGACGACCAGCTTCTCCGCGGTCGCGGAAGTCCTGGGCGGGGTGGACCTGCTGGATCTGGGCGCGTTCCGGCTGCGCGGCTTCGACGACGACGAGCGGATCTTCCAGGTGCTCGCGCCGGGCCTGGAGCGCGAGTTCCCGCGCCCGCGCACCGCCGAGGCCCCCCGTCACAACCTGCCGGCCGAGCACAGCTCGTTCGTCGGGCGGCAGGCCGAGATGACCGAGCTGGCCGAGCTGATCAGCCATCATCGCCTGGTCAGCGTGGTCGGCCCGGGTGGCGCCGGCAAGACCCGGCTGAGCCTGGGCGTGGCCGAGCAGGTGCTCGACGCGTATCCCGGTGGCGTGTGGACGATCGACGCCGCGACAGCCGCCAACGGCCTGCCCGCCGCGCTCGCCTCGGCGCTGGGCCTGCGCCCGGAGCCGGGCCGCCCGATGATCGACACGCTGGTCGAGCAGTGCGCCGAGCGCCGGATGCTGGTGATCCTGCAGACCTGCGACGCGGCGCCCGGATTGACCGCCACGTTCGCGCACCGCCTGCTGTCCCGGTGCCGCCGG
>KL571251.1:43188-45832 GCA_000715855.1 Actinoplanes liguriensis | reverse complement strand
GAGCGGGCGACGGCGGCTCGTGGCGGGCGGCGCGGTGACGACGACGAGCAACTGGCCGAGCTGGCCGCCCGGCTGGAGGGCTCACCGCTGGCGATCGAGCTGGCCGCGGCGCGGCTGCGGCTGCTCCCGGCCGATCTGCTGGCCCGGCGGCTGGACGACCCGATCGGCGCGCTGGACAGTGACGCGTGCGGCGAGGGGCGGCACGACAGCCTGCGGAACAGTCTGGAATGGTCGTACCGGAGTCTGGGCAGCCGGGCGGCCGAGCTGTTGCGCCGGCTCGCGGTCTTCGCCGGCCCGGTGGACCTGCCGACCGTCGACTGGTGCGGCGAGGGTGCTCTCAGCGCGCTCTCCGAGCTGGCCGAGAAGTCGCTGATCGAGGTGGTGCCGGGGCCGCGCTACCGGATGTCGGACCACGTCCGGTCGTACGCGCTGCGCCGCCTGGCCGAGGCCGGTGACGAGCCCGCCGTCCGGGACAGGCACCTCGCCTGGTCGCTGGATACGCTGACGGAGATCGCGGTGGACACCGACGGCCAGCGCCGGACGGTGTCGCTGACCGACCTCGGGCCGTACGTCGCGGAGTGGCAGGTCGCGCTCCGCTGGGCGTCCACGGGTGGGGACGTCCGGGCTGGCCTGCGGCTGGCCGGCGCGCTCAACCCGTGGTGGCGGGAGCACGGCGGCGCCGGTGAGGGCCGCTCCCTGCTGACCCGCCTGTACGAGCGAGCCGACGGGACCGCCGAGCCGGCCGAGCTGGCGCAGGCGTACCTGATCCACGCCGACCTGGCGGACGACCCGACCGAGCGGGACGCGTTCCTGCTCCGGGCGGAGGGCGCCGCCCGCCGAGCTGGTGATCCGGCCCTGCTGGTGCGGGCGCTGGGCAGTCGCCGGATCAGGCTGGACGAGCACGGCGAGGAGGCGACCGAGTCCTCGTGCCGGTCGGTGATAGCCGAGGCCGAGCAGGCCGGGGTGGCGACGGAGTCGCTGCCGGCGGTCCTGGCGCTGGCCGAGCTGTTCTGGCGGCGGGGCGCGCTGACCGAGGCCGCCGAGCTGCTCGGGGCGGCCCGTCAGCTGGAGGCGGGTCGTCCCGAGGACCGGGGTCGGCGCGCGGTGGACTGGCTGCTCGGCATGGTCGCGTTGCGCCGCGGTGACCTGGTGGCCGCGCACGATCACCTGGTGGTGGCGCTGCGGTCGCGGTTGCGGCACGGTTTCCGGGGCGCGGCCGCGGACGCGGTGGCGGCGATCGCGGCCCGATGCGCGCTGGGCGGCGACGCGGTGAACGCGACGGTCCTGTTCGGCGGGGCGGAGGCGGCCCGCGGGGCACGCCGCAACGAGTCGTTCGGCGCGTTCTGGTCGGAGCAGCAGGTGGCGTTGCGGCTGGCGCTCGGCGACGCGGCTTTCGACGCCGCCTACGCGGACGGTGCCACCCTGGGCTTCGACCGTGTCGTGGCGATGGCCCTGGCCGTCGAGCACCCCGATCTTGAGGATGGCGCTGCGAGGTTTGCCCAGATAGTGCGCTGAACCGACTCATTCTGAAGATCGGATGATGCGGATCACCCCGACTACTGATCTGATTAGGGTGTGTCCGTGCAGGCGCTTCCATGATTCATTTGCCACTGGTCCGACAGGGGCCGTTGAGAGCTCTGACCGTCCGGCTGGTGATGGCGGTGCTCCTGGTGTTGAGCGCCGTCACGATCGTCTACGTGGACCGGGACGGCTACCGTGACGTGAACGCCGACGGTCTCAGCCTGCTCGACTGCTTCTACTACGCGGTCGTCTCGCTCTCCACCACCGGTTACGGCGACATCACCCCGGCGACCCAGGGCGCTCGGCTGGTCAACGTCCTGTTCATCACGCCGGCTCGGGTGCTCTTCCTGATCATCCTGGTCGGCACCACTCTGGAAGTGCTGACGGACCAGTACCGCAGGGGTCTGCGGATCAGCCGGTGGAGGCGGAAGTTGAAGGACCACGTGATCATCTGCGGCTACGGCACCAAGGGCCGCGCCGCGGTGGGTGCGCTGCTGGAGACGGGTTATGACAAGTCCCGCATCGTGATCGTGGAGAACCGGGAGGCCGCGGTCCGGCAGGCGACCGCCAACGGCTTCGTGGTGATCGAGGGCAGTGCGACCCGCTCGTCGGTGCTGCTCGAGGCGGATGTGAAGAACGCCAAGTCGGTGATCATCGCGACCGATCAGGACGAGGCGTCGGTGCTGATCACGCTGACCGTCCGCCAGTTGACCGCCGGCCAGGTCCGGATCATCGCCGCGGTCCGTGAGCAGGAGAACGCGGCGCTGCTCAAGCAGTCCGGCGCGCACCACGTGATCGTCTCGTCGTCGACCGCGGGCCGTCTGCTCGGCCTGACGACGACCGCGCCGCCGCTGATCGACGTGGTGGAGGACCTGCTCACCCCGGGCCAGGGGATGGCGCTCGCGATGCGTTCCGCCGAACGCGCCGAGGTCGGCCGCAACCCGCGTGAGCTGCCGACCCTGGTGGTCGCCCTGATCCGCCGCGGCAAGGTCCTTCCGCTCGGCGGCGAGCAGGTGGTCAACATCGAGACCGGTGACCTGCTCGTCTTCATCCGCGCCGACGAGGCGGCATCGACCGGCGTCTCATTCTGAGAGCCCTTAAAAGATCAACTTCAAGATCTTCA
>KL571251.1:42798-42964 GCA_000715855.1 Actinoplanes liguriensis | reverse complement strand
AGGGCGACGTCCGTGGCGGGTCAAGCTCACCCCAAACCCCCGGTCACCACCCGCACCGGGCCGCGCCGTCCGCGGAGTCCGCGACGCCCGCCGCTGATCCAAGCCGCAACGCGCCGCCCGCTTGCGGGCTGGCTCTCACCGTTGTTATCCGGGCCCCAGAACAACA
>KL571251.1:36577-42527 GCA_000715855.1 Actinoplanes liguriensis | reverse complement strand
CTCACCTAGGGCGGCAGCGGGCTTGCGGAGGGCTCGGCGGGCGCGGGCTCACGACGTACGGGAAAGGGAAGTCAGAGGATCGTCCAGGTGTCGCCGGAGTTGAGGAGGTCGTTGAGCATCTCCTCCGGAGCGCCCGTCGACTGTGCCTGCGCGTCCAGCAACTGCTTGCGCACGATCTCGTCGTAGGACGGCCGCTGCACGTTGCGGAACACCCCGATCGGTGTCGTGTTCAGATCAGAGCCGGACAGCCGGGACAGCGCGAACGCGTAGGCCGGATCCTCGACCGTCGCGTCGTGGACCAGGGGCGTCCCGCCCGGTTGGACCTGCAGCCCGAAGCTGCCCTCCGGGTGCACCACCGAGAACTCGTTGTCGCGCCCGAAAGTGATCGGCTGCCCCTGTTCCAGGCGGATCAGGTGCTCGTCGCGGGAGTCGGCGTCCTTGATCAGGTCGAACGCGCCGTCGTTGAAGATGTTGCAGTTCTGGTAGATCTCGACGAACGCGGAGCCCTCGTGCTCGGCCGCGGCCCGCAGCACCGACTGCAGGTGCTTGCGGTCGGAGTCGATCGTGCGGGCCACGAACGTCGCCTCCGCCCCCAGTGCGAGCGAGAGCGGGTTGAACGGCGAGTCCGCCGACCCGGCCGGCGTCGACTTGGTGATCTTCCCGAGCTCGGAGGTCGGCGAGTACTGCCCCTTGGTCAGCCCGTAGATCCGGTTGTTGAACAGCAGGATCTTCAGGTTGACGTTGCGGCGCAGCGCGTGGATCAGGTGGTTCCCGCCGATGGAGAGCGCGTCCCCGTCCCCGGTGACCACCCAGACGCTCAGGTCCGGCCGGGACGCGGACAGCCCGGTCGCGATCGCCGGCGCCCGCCCGTGGATGGAGTGCATCCCGTAGGTGTTCATGTAGTACGGGAACCGGGAGGAGCACCCGATCCCGGAGACGAACACGATGTTCTCCCGGGGGATGCCGAGCTCGGGCATGAAGCTCTGCACGGCGGCCAGGATCGCGTAGTCACCGCAGCCCGGGCACCAGCGGACCTCCTGGTCGGACTTGAAGTCCTTCATGGTGAGCTTCAGTGGGATCGCCGGGCTAGCCATTCTTGACCACGTCCTCCAGCATGTTCTCCAGCGTCGCGGCGGTGAACGGCAGGCCGCTGACCTGGTTGAACGGCACCGCGTCGACCAGGTATCGGGCGCGGATCACGTGTGCGAGCTGCCCGAGATTCATCTCGGGAATGACCACCTTCTCGTACGACTTGAGCACTTCACCGAGGTTGTCCGGCAGCGGCGACATGTGACGCAGATGCGCCTGCGCGATGGTCAGACCGCGCTGTCGCAGGGCCCGGCACGCCGCCCCGATCGGCCCATACGTCGACCCCCAGCCCAGCACCAGAACCCGCGCGGCCTCCGAGGGGTCCTCCACGTCCACGTCGGGGACCTGGATCGCCTCGATCCGCGCGGCGCGGGTGCGGACCATGAACTCGTGGTTGGCCGGGTCGTAGGAGATGTCACCGGTCTTGTCGGCCTTCTCCAGGCCACCGATCCGGTGTTCCAGCCCGGGTGTGCCCGGAACCGCCCACGGGCGGGCCATCGTCGCGGGGTCACGCAGGTAGGGCAGGAACTTCCCGTCCGGAGCGTTCGGCTCGGTGGTGAACGAGACCGACAGGTCGGGCAGCTCGTCCACCGACGGCAGCAGCCACGGCTCGGACCCGTTCGCCACGTAGTTGTCGGAGAGCAGGATGACCGGTGTCCGGTAGGTCAGAGCGATCCGCGCCGCCTCCAACGCGGCGTGGAAGCAGTCCGACGGCGACTTTGGCGCGATCACCGCGAGGGGCGCCTCACCGTGCCGGCCGTAGAGCGCCATGTTGAGGTCGGCCTGCTCGGTCTTGGTCGGCATGCCGGTCGACGGCCCGGCCCGCTGCACGTCGACGATGACCAGCGGCAGTTCGAGGGCGATGGCCAGCGAGATGGTCTCGCCCTTGAGCGCCACGCCCGGCCCGGAGGTGGTGGTCACCCCGAGCGCGCCACCGTAGGCCGCGCCGAGCGCCGCCCCGATCGCCGCGATCTCGTCCTCGGCCTGCATCGTGGTGATCCCGAACCGCTTGTGTTTCGAGAGCTCGTGCAGGATGTCCGAGGCGGGGGTGATCGGGTACGCCCCGAGGA
Source organism: Actinoplanes liguriensis (assembly GCA_000715855.1). Taxonomy (GTDB): domain Bacteria; phylum Actinomycetota; class Actinomycetes; order Mycobacteriales; family Micromonosporaceae; genus Actinoplanes; species Actinoplanes liguriensis. Next base: position 40,368 of record KL571251.1, on the reverse strand, counting down.
ACAGCGGCAGCTTCGACCGCACGGTGGCGGCCACCAGCCCGAGCGCGAGCGCCTGGTTGCCGGTGATGTTCCGATACGTCCCGGGCTGCATCTTCGCCGGCTTGATCTCGTAGCGGACCGAGAACAGCTCGGTGGTCTCGCCGTAGTTCCACCCGGCGCGGAACGCGGTCTTGTTCGCCTCGACCAGCTCCGGCCGTTTGGCGAACTTGCGTTCCAGGAAGCGCAGGGTGGACTCGAATGGTCGTGAGTACATCCAGCTGAGCAACCCGAGGGCGAACATGTTCTTCGCGCGCTCGGCGTCCTTCTTCGCGATGCCGAGACCGGCCAGCGCGCCGACGGTCATCGAGGTCAGCGCGACCGGGTGCACCGAGTAGCCACTGAGCGAGCCGTCGTCGAGTGGGCTCGACGCGTAGCCGACCTTGGCCAGGTTGCGCTTGGTGAACTCGTCGGTGTTGACGATCAGGTCGGCGCCGGCCGGCAACTCCGACAGGTTGGCCTTCAGCGCGGCCGGATTCATCGCGACAAGCACGTTCGGCGAGTCGCCCGGAGTCAGGATGTCGTAGTCGGCGAAATGAACCTGGAAACTCGAGACACCCGGCAGGGTTCCTGCGGGCGCCCGGATCTCGGCGGGGAAGTTGGGCAACGTCGAGATGTCGTTGCCCAGCTGCGCGGTCTCCGAGGTGAACCGGTCTCCGGTGAGCTGCATACCGTCTCCGGAGTCCCCGGCGAATCGGATCACCACCCGGTCCAGCTGCTCGACTCGCTTCGCGGGAGCGGCCACGTTTCAACCTCCAAAGAGCGCGGGCGCACGTCGATGAAGCAGGCCCGCACATCGTCAGTTCCACACTACTTCGCCACTCCTTACGGAGGCGGCCGCGGACCGTTGCCCACAGTAGCCATCCGGCGCTCCCGCGAGCTAGTGGTCTTGGGTAGGCTGCCCGATCGTGGAGGGATATCTCGGCTCGTACGCCACCCTCGGCCTCGTCCTGGCCGCCGGGGTTCTGCTGTTCGTGGCCGCGTTCGGGGCGAACCGGCTGCTCCGCCCGGCGCGTCCCGCGGAGCCGGCCGGCAAGCGGATCCCGTACGAGAGCGGCATCGACCCGGTCGGTGGGGACTGGGCGCAGGCACAGATCAGGTACTACGTTTATGCGTACCTTTATGTGCTTTTCGCGGTGGAAGCCGTTTTCCTCTTCCCGTGGGCGGTGATCTTCGATCTCCCCGGGTTCGGCGGCGCCGCGATCGCTGAGATGGGCGTCTTCGTGGCTGTGCTCGCGCTGGGCATCCTCTATGCGTGGCGTAAGAAGATTCTGACCTGGACCTGAGACATGGGTGGCGGGCTCGCCTCCGGAAAGCCGACATGTCAACATCGTGCGCATGAGTCAGCTTCTGCTCTTCATTGTCGTAGCTCTGGTCGTCGGGACGATCGTCTTCGGCGTGACCGTTCTCCTGAGCGGGGGCGACTCCGGGCTCACCCCGGTCGAGCCCGACGGACAGTCGGTGCCGCTGCCCGGCGACCGCCCGCTGGGTGAGGACGACATCGCCCGGACCAGGTTCGACACCGCCTGGCGGGGGTACCGGATGGCTCAGGTCGATCAGGCGCTGCAGCGCGCGGCGTACGACATCGGCTACAAGGGCGAGCTGATCGGGGTCCTGGAGGCGGAAGTGGCGGCACTGCGCGAGGGCCGGACAGAGGACGCCGACGCGCTGCGCGCCGCCCGGGAGGCCGCGATCGCGCCGTCCCAGGGTGCGCCGGCCGAGACGACCGGGAAGGTGGACGACGACGAGACCGACGGTCCGGTCGTCGAGGTTGCCGAGATCCCGCCGGCCGCGGCCGACGAGGAGCCGGCGGAGAGCCGATGAGCGCGCTTGCGGGCGAGTCCATGAGCGCGACCGAGGCTGCGGGATGAGCGGCCCAGCCGGGGGTGCCGACGACGCCGCCCGTCCCGGTTCGGGGGAGTTCACCGCGACGGTCATCGTGAAGGCGCCGGCCGAGAAGGTCTTCGCCGCGTTCATGGACTGGGAGAAGCAGTCCGAGTGGATCCCGTTCACCCGGGTCCGGGTGGTCGAGGGCGACGGCGGCGAGGGCAGCCTGGTCGAGGCGGTCACCGCGATCGGCCCGGCCGTGCTGCGCGACGAGCTGCGCGTGGTGAAGGTGAACGCACCGTACGAGGTCCGTGTCGTGCACTGCGGCAAGGTGCTCCGCGGACCGGGCTCGATGCGCTGCACCGCGATGTCCGGCGACCGCACCCAGGTCGTCCTGCACGAATGGTTCCACCTGCCGCCCGGCCCGGTCGGCAAGATCGCCTGGCCGGTGCTGTGGCCCGGCTCCAAGCTCGGCTTCACCGGCGCCCTGAAGAAGTTCGGCCGTCTCATCGAGCAGGGGCGCCTCCCGTGACCGACGACCTGGTGATCGGCGACGACGGCAAGGCCCGCTGTTTCTGGGGCGGCAGCGCGCCGGATTACCTGCCCTACCACGACACCGAGTGGGGCAAGCCGATCCGCGGTGACGACGCGCTCTTCGAGCGGCTCACCCTGGAGGCCTTCCAGTCCGGCCTCTCCTGGATCACCATCCTGCGCAAACGGCCGGCGTTCCGGGCCGCGTTCGACGACTTCGTGATCGCCAAGGTCGCCGCCTACGACGAGTCCGACGCGACCCGGCTGATGGCCGACCCCGGCATCGTGCGGAACCGGATGAAGGTCGACGCGGCGATGCACAACGCGCGCGTCGCGGCCGATCTCGCGCCCGGCGAGCTGACCGAGCTGCTCTGGTCGTTCGCCCCGGCTCCGAGGGCACGGCCCGCGGAGAGGCAGGACGTGCCGGCCGTGACACCGGAGTCCACGGCGATGGCGAAGACGCTCAAGAAGCGCGGCTTCAAATTCGTCGGACCCACCACGGCGTACGCGTTGATGCAGGCCACCGGCATGGTTGACGACCACCTGATCGGCTGCTGGGTCCCCGTGATGGGATAGGGAACATGGCGCAATGGTCGGTTGTCATCCCGTCGGAGCAGTGGGCGACGGAGAGGTTGTTCCAGCAGGACGTCGTCGTGGTGCAGGGCGGCCCGGCCGGTGTGTCCCCCGGTGACGAGGTGCTGCTGGTCGCCGACGAGCAGGTCGTGGCCCTGGCCCGGGTCGAGAAGACGGGCGGCTATGTGGCCCTGGCCTATGTGCGCCGCGCGTTCGACGAGCCGATCCCGGCGGCCGGCCTGACGAACGGCCCGCTCGCCGAGGCCGATTTCCGGCGTTTCGCCGAGCGGCTCGGTCGGACTCAGCCGAAGCGGAGCTGGCTGGTCAGCGTGGCGATGCCGATCGAGGCGGTGAACCCGGCCGAGGCGGTCCGCCAGTTCTGGTCGCACGTGAACGAGCTGGGCCCGCGGGAGCTGCCCACCTACGTCTGGCCGACCGGTGACGAGTTGGCCATGCAGGCCTTCGTCCTCGGGGTCGAGGCGAACCAGGACCCCGAGGAGGAGGACGAGGAGGACGAGGGCTAGCGGCCCTCGTAAACGGGCTTCTGCTTGTTCACGAAGGCGGCGACCGCGTTCTTGTGGTCGGCGGTGGCACCGCAGATCGACTGCGCCTGGGCCTCGGCGGCCAGCGCGTCGGAGAGCGTGCCCGCGTCGCCGATCGACAGCTCGCGCTTGATCGCGCCGTAGGCCACGGTCGGCCCCGCCGCGAGTCGCGCGGCCAGCTCCTGGGCGACGGCAAGCACCTGCTCGTCGTCCTCGACGAGCTTCGAGAGCATGCCGATCTCGTACGCCCTGGGGGCCTTCACCGCTGTCTCTTATACACAT
>KL571251.1:32492-36412 GCA_000715855.1 Actinoplanes liguriensis | reverse complement strand
CTCGACCGCCCGGGCGTGCCCGACGATCCGCGGCAGCGACCAGGAGATGCCGCTGTCGCCGGCCAGGCCGACGTTCGCGAACGCCATCAGGAACGACGTCTTCGGCCCGCCGATCCGGAAGTCCGCGAGCAGCGCGAGGGACGCGCCCGCGCCGGCCGCCATCCCGCGCACCGCGGCGACCACCGGTTTCGGCATGCTGGCGAGCCGCTGGGCGATCGGGTTGTAGTGCACCCGGACGGTGTCCAGGTCGGTGCTCTTCTCCAGCAGCGTCGCGTGCTCGCGCAGGTCCTGCCCGCCGCAGAAGGCGTTCCCGGCGCCGGCCAGGACGATCGCCCGGCAGGACCGGTCGGTCTCGAGCTGGGCCAGGGTGTCGCGGAGAGCCTCCTTCAGGTCCACGGTGAAGGAGTTCATCGCCTCGGGGCGGTTCAGGGTCAGTGTGACGACCGCGTCGGTGCGGTCGACGAGCAGGCAGTCAGTCTTTAGTCCGCTTGTGGGCGGTGGGTGGGGTGGTCGGATGGCGGTCATGGCGCGAATCTACCTTTGTCGTGCAGGCAGCGTTCGACGTAGCGGTCCGCGGCCGGCCGCAATCGGGCGGCGTGCTTGTCGAAGAAGGCCGCCGCGCGCAGCCCCGGCCAGCCGGGCGGCAACAGGGCCGTGGGCAGCTGCGGGTCCCGGAACAGGAACGAGCGCCACGCGTGGACCAGGCGGAACCTCGCGGCGTACGCCTCCTCGTCCGAGCTGCGCACGGTGACCGCCTTGACCGCGGGCCGCAGCTCGTCCTCGAACTCCTGGTAGGACCGCCCGATCCGGTCCAGGTCCCAGGCCCGCCCGACGATCTCGGCCGCGCCCGCCGAGCCGGCCGTGTGACTGGCGCTGAAACGTTCGTACTTCGTCCCGGCCTCCTCCAGCACCGCCTCCAGCTCGTCCGACGCGCGCGGCGCGACCCAGACCTGCTCGCTGAGCGGCCCGTAGCCGAGAAACGCCAGCCGGTCCGCCTCCCGCCGGGCGAGCGGCGGCTGGTGCAGCATGATCAGGTCGAACCGGCCGTCCCAGCTGCCGCGACCGGTTCGGTACACCCGCGCGGAGGCCTCGTCCAGCCGGCGCGCCGCCTTGGGAGTGAGCAGATAACCCGGTCCGGAGGCCAGGCGCAGTGGATGCAGCCAGCCCTGTCGCACCATTCGCGACACGGCCGTGCGGACTGCCGGGGCCGCGATGTCCAGCGGAGCGAGCAGTCGCACGAGGGCGGCGACCGGTGCTCGCGAGCCCCGGGTGCGCAGGTAGTCGCCGTACAGGTCGAAGAGTGCGGACCGCGCCTGCATGACCGCACATTGTGACAGCCCAAAAGACGATATGCTAGATGCTGTCACATCCGCCCGGGCTGGGTTTGGGTTCGCCGGTGTTCATCAGGGAAAATGTTTGATCGGCACGGTGGGCCGCAACGCGTGGAGACGTGAAACGGCCTGTACGGCCGCCGGTCGGAAACGAGCACCGCGTCACGTGGGGCTGAGCACGTGACGTGGCTGCTGGCATTCCAGGAGCAAGTGGCTGTGGGGCAACCCACCGACCCTGACGTAGGTCTGAGGGGAGACAAAATGGCGGCGATGAAGCCGCGGACGGGCGATGGTCCGCTGGAGGTCACCAAAGAGGGCCGTGGCATCGTCATGCGCGTCCCGCTGGAGGGTGGTGGCCGTCTCGTCGTGGAGATGACCCCGGACGAGGCCAACGCGCTGGGTGACGCGTTGAAGTCGATCGCCGGCTGACGTTTCACGCGAGCCCGCCGGTACGGTACCGCCCGTACCGGCGGGCTTTCCACGTCTTACGGAAAGGTCATCCTCCCGTGTTCCCAATCGGGTTGACCGGGGCGCTCGACGAGCAGCGCACCTGGGTTGTTCAGGCTGGTGGGGCCGTGCCCGGCGAGGTCGGGGCGGAGGTCGCCGCGCTCGATGCGAAGCCCGGCGAGGTCGTCGTCCTGCCACGTCCGCTGCGCAGTCCGAGCCGCGTGCTCCTGTTCGGCGCCGGGGACGGTGACGAGGCCGCCTGGCGCACCGCCGGCGCCGCGATCGTCCGGGCCCTGCAGGACGACGAGCACGCTCAGATCGTGATTCCTCCGGGGACCTCCGAGGCGGCCGTGGGCGGTCTCGCCGAGGGTCTCTGGCTGGCCGGCTATCGCTACCGTGCCGCGCCGAAACCGCCCCGGTCCGGGCCGTTGGAGATCAACACCGCAGATCCTTCGCGGTACGTCGATGTCCTCGCCCGGGCGCACGCCACCGCCACCGCCGCGTGGCTGGCGCGGGACCTCACCAACACGCCGTCGTCGGAGAAGACTCCGGCGTGGCTCGCCGACCAGATCGTCGCCGAGGCCGCGACCCGTCCGGGCATGACCGTGACGGTGCTCGCCGGCGACCAGCTCGAGCGCTTCGGTGGCCTGCGGGCGGTCGGCGCCGGCTCGGTCTCACCGCCGCGCTTCGTCGAACTGTCCTGGACGCCGCCCGGGGTGACGTCGCCGCGGCACGTGGTGCTGGTCGGCAAGGGCATTACCTTCGACACCGGCGGCATCTCGATCAAGCCGCGCGACGCGATGAAGCTGATGAAGAAGGACATGGGCGGGGCGGCCGCCGTCGTCGCCGCCACTCTCGCCGCCGCGGACCTGAGCTTTCCGGTACGGGTCACCGCGCTCGTCCCGCTCGCCGAGAACGCGATCGGCGGGTCGGCCTTCCGCCCCGGCGACGTGATCACCCACTACGACGGGTCGACGAGCGAGAACACCAACTCGGACGCCGAGGGCCGGATCGTGCTGGCCGACGCGCTCGCGTACGCGGCCGACCGGCTGAAGCCCGACCTGGTGCTCAACCTGGCGACGCTGACCGGGGCGAACTCGGTCGCGCTCGGCAAGCGCACCGCGGCCCTCTACAGCCCGGACGACGAGCTGGCCACCGCGCTCGCCGCGGCCGGTGACGCGGCCGGCGAGAAGATGTGGCGGCTGCCGCTGCCCGGCGACTACGTCGAGTACCTGCGCAGCGACATCGCCGACCGGATCAGCGCCCCGCAGGGGCCCGGCTCGGTCATGGCCGCGCTCTTCCTGCGCGACTTCTTCGGCGACACCACCTGGGCGCACCTGGACATGTCCGCCCCGTCCTGGGCCGAGGCCCCGGACGCCGAGCTGACCAAGGGCGCCACCGGCTGGGGCGCCCGCTTCCTGATCCGCTACCTGTCGTCATTGCCGGGCAAGTCCTAGCCACGAGCGTTGCGCGCTGCGTTGCCGGTTAAATCCTAGCCACGAGCGTTGTGCGCTGCGCCCGTCGTTGTCGAGGGCACCGAAAACGGCTAGGCGAAGCCGTGGTCGTTTTCGGAGCCCTCGACAACGACCAAAGGGGCGCAGCGCCCGCCGAGCGGAGCGAGGCCATCAGACCCAGCCATTAAGCTCAGCTGCGCTTGACAGCGGTCAATAACCCCGCGCCGGAGGAGATGACCGCGGGGATCCACTCCTCGGACTCGCGGATCGCCTTCACCGTCTGGCGCACGGTCAGGGTGTCGACGTCACGGGCGGCCGGGTCGTTGATCCGGCCGCCGGCGTGCACCCCGTTCACGATCAGCACGCCGCCGGGCCGCAGCAGCCGCAGCGCCGCCTCGGTGCACGCCGCGAACTCGGTCGTGTCGGCGTCCACGAAGATCAGGTCGTACGCCCCGTCGGCGAGCCGGGGCAGCACGTCCAGCGACCGGCCGCTGATGATCCGGGTGCGCGACGGCGCGAAGCCGGCCTCGGCGAACACCCGCCGGGCGATCCGCTGGTGCTCGTGCTCGACGTCGATGGTGGTCAGCACCCCGTCCGGGCGCATGCCGCGGAGCAGCCAGATGCCGCTCACGCCGGTGCCGGTGCCGATCTCGACGACGGCCTTGGCGTTACCGGCGGCGGCCAGCAG
>KL571251.1:29812-32259 GCA_000715855.1 Actinoplanes liguriensis | reverse complement strand
GAGCGAGCGGGCCGTCTGCAGGATCGGGTCCTCGGCGGCGTAGGTCTCGGCGAACGGCATGGAGTGGCCCGGTTGCTGGCCGAAGGAGCGGGCGGCGGGACCGATGATGACGAACCTCCGTGCGGCGCGAGGGGCGACGTGCTGGGCTTGGTCCGACAGGACGGACCCAACCACGCACATCGGATAAGAGAGTAGAGCGACGGTCACCCGTGATGCACGGTGCTGTCGATGGATAAACAGGCCACTCGTCGCGGCAGGGCTTCGGCTGGACGGCGCGGCACTCCGAATCCGTGTCATCCTGGATGCGCGAGGCGGGCGAACGACGACTGGAGGCCCTGACGTGACCGACGGCTGGAACTGGCGCCCGCCACCCACGGCGTCGCCGGTGCCGGGCGGGCACCAGCCGCCGCCCGGGTCACCCTGGTGGACCGATGCGATGAACGATCCGTGGCGTGATCCGCAGGCGCCGTCCGCAGTCGTGCTTCCCCCGCCCGCGCCGACCGGGGGGCCCGCTCTCGATCCCGTTCCGGATCCGGATGCGCCGCGCCGGTCGTACACCCCAATTCTTTTGATCTGCCTGCTCACCGCCCTGTTGGCGGGCGGTCTCGGCGGGACGCTGGGCTTCGTGTTCGCGGTTCGCGGTGGCTATGTGGGCACCGCCGGCACCCAGCTCGGGGCGACCGGGCAGCAGACCCCGGCCGCCGTCGACCGTGATCCGGAGTCGTTCGCCGGCATCACGAAGAAGGTGCAGCCGAGCGTCGTCACCGTGCACGTGACGGGCGCGATCGGCTCCGGTTTCGTGGTCTCCGCGGACGGTTACGTGATCACCAACGACCACGTGGTGGACGGTGCCGGCACCACGATGAGCGTCTCGTTCAGCGACGGCTCCACCGCCTCCGCGAAGCTGGTCGGCCGGGCCCCGGAGTCGGACATCGCGGTGATCAAAGTCGCAAAATCCAATCTTCCCGCGATTGCGTTCGGCGACTCCGACGCGATTGCGGTCGGTGACCAGGTGCTCGCGTTCGGTTCGCCGCTCGCGCTGGAGAACACCGTGACCGCCGGCATCGTCAGCGCGCTGGACCGCACGATCGAGGCCGGCGAGTCCGGCGGCACCACGCGCTACTACGCGGCCATCCAGACCGACGCCGCGGTCAACCAGGGCAACTCCGGCGGCCCGCTGGTGAACGCGGCCGGCCAGGTCATCGGGGTCAACTCGGTGATCCGCTCGGTCGGCGGCACGGACACCGAGGCCGGCAACATCGGGCTCGCCTTCGCCATCCCGATCAACCAGGCCAAACGCATCGCGCAGGACATCATCGACACCGGCAAGGCCCGGCGCACGGTGATCGGCGCCGAGGTCACCACCGGTGGCAGCACCGCCGCGGGCGCCCGGTTGCGCTCGGTCGAGCCGGCCGGCCCGGCCGCCACGGCCGGTCTGAAGTCCGGTGACGTGCTCACGAAGCTGAACGGGCATCCGCTGCAGGACGGCACCGACCTGATCGCCCTGGTGCGGAAATACGCGCCCGGCGCCGTCGTCGCGGTGGAGTACCGGCGCGGCACCAAGACCGCGTCGGCGTCAGTGACGCTCGCCGCAGACACCAACTAACAGCCGCGTGGGGTGTTCGCGGACAGAGTCCGTGCGTACGCTTGCTCCCGGACGCTTGGGAGGCCGTTCGTGTTCGAGAATCTGAACTGGTGGGAGATCGGCGCGCTGCTGTTGCTCGCGCTGCTGATCTTCGGCGAACGCCTGCCGAAGGTCATCGGGGACGGTCTGCGGATGGTGCGCGGGCTGCGCGCCATGGCGCAGAACGCGACCTCGGACCTGAGCCGTGAGCTGGGCACTGACATCCAGCTCGAGGACCTTCATCCGAAGGCGTTCATCCGCAAGCACATCCTCAGCGAGGACGAGGAGCAGTCGCTGCGCAAGCCGCTGCAGAGCCTCTTCGACGATGTGAAACAGGATCTGAACGGGGTGAAGGGCGACCTCAACGGGGTCAAGTCGCACCTCAACGAGACGGCTGCCGACCTCAAGAGCGCGGCCTCGCGGAAGGCGACCGAGCCCGCGGCCCCGCCGGCCGTCCGCCCGGCGCAGCGCTTCGACCTCGACGCCACGTAGCGAAGCCCGCACGCCGCCATCAGGTGGTGAAGTCCGCGCGTCGCAGACAGCCAGCGTGCCGCATAGAGCAATGACGGCGTGCCGCCCCTGATGGGCGGCACGCCGTCAACGTCTTGCCCGCGAGCAGGTGCCGCGGGTTGCGGTCCCCGGCTGGTTCTCATCGTGGTTATGCGGCCCGAATAACCACGATGAGAACCAGCCAGAACGCCGCCCTGCCTACTTCGTGGTGACCATCAGGCCGAGGGGCTTGCCGACCAGGGACTCGCGCCGGACGGCCAGCCTGTCGGCCACCGCGTCGAGCGCCTTCGCCGCCGGCGCCGCCGGATCGGCC
>KL571251.1:27800-29605 GCA_000715855.1 Actinoplanes liguriensis | reverse complement strand
CCTTCGCCGCCGGCGCCGCCGGATCGGCCAGCACGATCGGGGTGCCGGCGTCACCCGCCTCACGCACCCGGGTGTCCAGCGGGATCTGCCCGAGCAGCGGCACCCGCGCCCCGATGGTCTGGCTCAGCGAATCGGCCACGGTCTGACCGCCACCGGCGCCGAAGACCTCCATGCGCGAACCGTCCGGCAGCTCGAGCCAGGACATGTTCTCCACGACGCCGACCAGGCGCTGGTGGGTCTGCAGCGCGATCGCGCCGGCCCGCTCGGCCACCTCGGCGGCCGCCATCTGCGGGGTGGTGACGACCAGGATCTCCGCGTTCGGCAACAGCTGGGCGAGCGAGATCGCCACGTCGCCGGTGCCCGGGGGCAGGTCGAGCAGCAGCACGTCCAGATCGCCCCAGTAGACGTCGGCGAGGAACTGCTGCAGCGCGCGGTGCAGCATCGGACCCCGCCAGACCACCGCGGCGTTGCCGGCGGTGAACATGCCGATCGAGATCACCTTCACGCCGTGCGACTGCGGCGGCATGATCATGTCCTCGACGCGGGTGGGCCGGGACTCCACGCCGAGCATCCGCGGCACCGAGTGGCCGTAGATGTCCGCGTCGACCACGCCGACCGACAGGCCCCGCTTGGCGAGCGCGGCGGCCAGGTTGACCGTGACGCTGGACTTGCCGACCCCGCCCTTGCCGCTGGCCACCGCATAGACCCTGGTCCGGGAGCCGGGCTGGGCGAACGGGATGACCGGCTCGGCGGTGCCCCCGCCACGCAGCGTGGTCTGCAGCGCCTTGCGCTGGTCCTCGTTCATCACGCCGAAGTTGATCTCGGCGCCGGTGATCCCCGGGACCTTGGTGACCGCGGCGGTGATGTCGGAGGTCAGCTTGTCCCGCAGGGGGCAGCCGGCGACGGTGAGCAGCAGGTCGACCTTGACCAGGCCGTCCTGCACGGTGAAGCCCTGGACCATGCCGAGCTCGGTGATCGGGCGGCGGATCTCGGGGTCGTCGACGGTCGCCAGAGCCGCCTGGACGGCTTCCTCGAGGGTGGATGCGGGTGCGGACATGCTGCCCATGCTACGTCGGGGCCATCCCACGGTCAGGGGTGGTCTTCTTCCCATTCCATACGCGCCCGCTTCTCCCGCCGCAGCGCCGCCTCGTCCAGCTCGTCGGCCAGGCGAGCCAGTTCAGAACGGACAAAATCCCTGGTGGCGACCTCGCCCAGGGCGATCCGCAGAGCGGCGATCTCCCGGGTCAGATATTCCGTGTCGGCCTTCTGCATGGCGGCCCGGCGTCGATCCTCCTCCATTGTCAGGCGGTCCCGGTCGGCCTGCCGGTTCTGCGCCAGCAGGATCAGCGGCGCGGCATACGACGCCTGCAACGACAACACCAAGGTGAGGAACGTGAACGTGTACGGGTCGAACCGCAGCTTGTCCGGCGCCAGCGTGTTCCACGCGAACCAGGCCCCGATCACGATCGTCATGTAGACGATGAACTTCGCCGTGCCCATGTACCGGGCGATGCTCTCCGACCAGCGGCCGAACGCCTCCGGGTCGAACCTGGGCAGCTGCATCCGCCCCGGCTCACGAGGCTGGTCCAGGCGGTCGCGCCGTGGCTCGCTCACGTCGTGCCCTCCTCGTCCTCGTGGGCGTCCCGGTCACGCCAGTCCCGCGGCAGCGAGTGGTCCAGCACGTCGTCGACGGTGACCGCGCCGAGCAGCCGGTGCGTGCTGTCCACCACCGGCATGGCGACCAGGTCGTACGTCGCCATCCGCCGGGTGATCTCGGCCAGCCCGATGTCCGGTTTCAACGGCTC
>KL571251.1:23151-27583 GCA_000715855.1 Actinoplanes liguriensis | reverse complement strand
GGAGCAGCCGCTGGAAGTGCACCATGCCGAGGTATTTCCCGGTGGGGGTGGCGCTCGGCGCGCGGGCCACGAACACCTGCGCGGCCACCACCGGGGACAACTCCGGCTCGCGGATCCGGGCCAGCGCCTCGGCGACCGTCGCGTCCGGCGTGAGGATCACCGGCTCCGACGTCATCACACTGCCGGCGGTGCCCGGGCGGTAGCTCATCAGCTGCCGGACCGGGGCGGCCTCCTCCGGCTCCATCAGGTCCAGCAGCACCGCCTGCTCGGTCTTCGGCAGCTCGGCGAGCAGGTCGGCGGCGTCGTCCGGGTCCATCCGCTCCAGGACGTCGGCGGCCCGCTCCCGGTCCAGCCGGATCAGGATCTCCACCTGGTCGTGCTCGGGCAGCTCCTCCAGCACGTCGGCGAGCCGGCGGTCGTCGAGCGCGGCGGCCACCTCGTTGCGCCGGGCGTCCGGCAGGTCCTGCAGCGCATTCGCCATGTCGGCCGGGCGCATCTGGTCCAGCAGGGCGATCAGGTTCGACGTGCCCTGGGTGTCGGTCGGACCGATCAGGCCGCGGACCCGGTCATATTCCACCTGGTAGACGTGGCCGCGACGGGCCAGCCGGCCGGTGTGCTCACGGACCGCGACCCGGCTGACCACCCACTCGGTGTTCCGGTTCAGCTCCATGCCGATGTCCAGGACGACGCCCTGATGCTCGTCGGCGCCGGCCTGCTCGGGCTCCACGACGACCCGGCGATCCAGCAGATCCTCCAGGACGAGCAGCTCGTTCGGCCGTTTCTCGAACCGGCGCAGGTTCAGTGACCCGGTGCCGAGGACGACCGACTCGGCGTCCATCCCGGTGATCCGCCCGATGGGCAGGAAGATGCGGCGGCGCAGCGCCATCTCCGCCACCAGGCCGACGATCTGCGGCGGGCGGTTCGTGGTGCGCAGCCGGACAACCGCGTCCCGCACCCGCCCGACCCGGTCGCCGTTGGGGTCGAACACCGGCAGGCCGGCCAGGCGGGCCAGATAAACCCTCGTCCCCATGGTCACAGCCCAACACTAGGTTAGGGTCCGGACATGTCCACCGTGGCCTACGAGATCGTCGACGTGTTCACCGATCGCCCCTTCGCGGGCAATCCGCTCGCCGTCGTCTTCGGCGCGGAGCATCTGGACACCGCTCAGATGCAGACGCTCGCCCGGGAGTTCAACCTGGCCGAGACCACATTCGTGCTGCCGCCGACGGACCCCTCCGCGACGTACCGGATAAGGATCTTCACCGGATCCTCGGAGCTTCCGTTCGCCGGTCACCCCAGCGTCGGCACCGCGGTGACGCTCATGCGCCAGGGCCGATTCGGACCCGGACGGGTGGTGCAGGAGTGCGGCGCGGGGCTGCTGCCGCTCGACGTGACCGCCGCGGGCTCGGCGACACTCACCGGAGCCACGCCCCGGCTCGGCGACCCGGTCCCGCTGGAAGCGCTGCTGGAGATCACCGGCCTGACGGCCGATCAGGTGGAGACGTCCGCTGCCCCGCGCGAGGCAGGCTGTGGTCTCGATTGGAACTTCTTTCCCGTACGGCGTTCCGCCCTCGCCGCCGTCCAGCTCGACCATCAGGCCGCCGCCCGGCACGGCATCACCGGCGTGAGCGTCTTCTCCTGGGAGGCGGGTGTGGCCCACGCCCGCGTGTTCGTCCCCGGCGACGCCGTCTGGGAGGACCCGGCCACCGGCTCGGCGGCGCTCGGCCTCGGCGTGTGGCTGGTCGGGGCGGGCCTGCTGCCCGGCGACGGCGTCTCCTCGTTCCGCGTGCACCAGGGCGTCGAGATGAAACGCCCGTCCGTCCTGGACTGCACGGTGACCGCCGAGAACGGCGCCGCCACCTCAGCCACGGTGACCGGCCACGTCTACCCGGTGGCCACCGGCAAGATCGCCATCCCGCCGTTCATCGGCTGAATAGTCCCCACCCACCACGGGATAGTCCCCACCCACCACCGGGGGGCGTGCCCAATGCCATTGTCGCGCGATGACCCCGGGCCGCGCTCCAGTCCTGTGGACAACCCAGGAATGTGGATAACTCACGGGCGATCCGCAGGGCCGTGACCTGCCGATTTCCGCGAACCGGCGATCAGGCCCGAGCCGGGCTCAGCGGCGGGTGACCTTGTGAGACGGAACGGCCGGGCTCAGCGGCGGGTGACCTTGCGCGGGTGGACCGGCTTGCAGGTCTCGACCCAGGCCGGATTCAGCGGCGCGTCACCTTGTGCAGGCGGAACGGCTTGCGGGTCTCGACCCGGGCCGGCGTCTCCCGCGGCGTAGCCGCCCCCGAGCCGTCCCCCAGATCCGGCGCGGTGGCCAGGCTGTCCTCGACCGGAGTGAGCCGCACCAGCGCGCAATCCGAAGCCGCCCAGCGGGCCACGAGGTCTTCGGCGCTGCCGGAGGCGTTCAACCGCTTCCCGGCGAGCTGAGGAGCGACCTCCGCCCACTCCTCGCCGTCCGGGTCGAGTCGCGTGACCACGGCCTCGGTCGTCAGGATCAGCCCGCCGTGGTCGCCGCGCAGCCGGACGGTCGCCCTGTCCGCCTCGGCGAGACCGGGCGCGAACTGCTCGCCGGGCCCGGTGATCACGGCCAGCGACGTCTCCACCGGCATGCACCAGAGTGCCCACGCCGGCCCGTCGCCCACCGAGATCCAGGCGACGGCCGCCTTCTTGATCGCCTCGTCCAGCACACCGGTCACCCGAGTGATGGTAGTCAGACCAGCACCGGCGTGTGGTCCAGCAGTGTGAGCACTTCGGTGAGGGACCGCACCGTACGCCCGGCGAAGTTTGTGTCCGCGTCGAAGACCAGGTGGTTCGCCAGGTCATGGGCGGCCAGCCGGACCGGGGTCATGCCGACCGAGGCGGCGCCGGTCAGCTCGTGGCTGCCGCCGTCCCCGACGTAGAGGCAGTCCTCCGGGGGCACGCCGAGCGCGTCGCAGGCGGCCAGGTAGATCTTCGGGTCCGGCTTGCAGACGCCGAGCTCGACCGAGAAGATCTGGGCGTCCAGCAACGGCGCCACCGGGAGCCCTGGCAGGAAGGCGGGGAGTTCGTGGGTGCAGTCGCTGATCAACGCTGTGCGCAGGCCGCGGCGGCGGATGGCGGTGAGCGCGCCGACCGCGTCCGGCCGCAGCTGGGTGTCGGCGCGCAGCGCGTCGACCCGGGCCGGCGTCGCCGCCCGGATGGCGCCCGGCCCCGGGCGGCCACCGGCTTGCTCGATCACCCAGCGCAGGGTGGCCTCCGCGGATCCGTACCGCCCGCAGGCCCGGGCCCGGAACGTCCGATCCAGCACGCCGCGCACCGCTTCCGGGTCGGCGCCGAGCGAGCGGGCGATGTCGGCGTGCTGTGGACCACGCTGAACCGAGCGGGTGAGAGTGCCGAAGAAGTCGAACACCACCGCACGGTATGCGGGCATGAAAATCGGCCTCCAAGGCATCGAGGGGTGGAAATCGGAGTACGGCCGTCGGTGACTGTAACGGCTTCGTCACTGTCCGCCAACCGACAGTGGCAAACCTCCCTGCTCGCACGTGCAAGAAATGACGGCCGGTGATGAATATGCGCTCATCAGGGCATCCGATCGCCCCGCTCACGGTGTTGGCGCTGGTGGTGGCGGTGCTCGCGGTGTCCTCGTCGGCGCCGCTGATCGCGTTCGCGTCGGCTCCGGCGCTCGCCGTCGCGTTCTGGCGCAACGGGCTCGCCTCGGTGGCGTTGACGCCGGTCGCGCTCGGTCCGCGCCGAGCCGAGGTGCGTGCCGCGATCCGCGGCTCGAAGCGCCGGGCCGGGATGTTCTGCCTGCTCGCCGGCCTTGCGCTGGCCGCGCACTTCGGGACGTGGATGCCGAGCGTCAAGCTGGGCACGGTGGCGACCTCGACCGCGCTGGTCGCGACGCAGCCGGTGTGGCAGGGACTGATCGCGGCCTGGCAGGGGCGGCGGCCATCCGCGGCCGGGTGGATCGGCATCGTGCTCGCGGTGGCCGGCGCGGCCTGGGCGACGGGGGCCGACGTCGGTGTCTCCGGGCAGGCCGTCCTGGCCGACGTGCTGGCGGTGCTCGGCGCGATCTTCGCCGCGATCTACACGGCACTGGGTGAGCAGGCCCGCTCGGCGCTCAGCACCACCACGTACACCTGGATCTGTTATGGGGTTTGCGCGGTGCTCCTGGTCGTCGTCTGTCTCGTCGGTGACATTCAATTGATCGGGTACGACGGCAGGACCTGGGCGGCGATCCTCGCGCTGGTCGCGGGCGCGCAGTTGCTGGGGCACTCGATGTTCAACTACGCGCTCCAGCACACGACCGCGACCACGGTCAGCGTCCTGATTCTGCTCGAGGTTCCGGGCGCGGCGCTGCTGGCCTGGGTGTGGCTGGGCCAGTCCCCTCGGCCCGGCGCGCTCCCCGGGCTCGCCCTGCTGATGGCCGGTGTGGCAG
>KL571251.1:22507-22973 GCA_000715855.1 Actinoplanes liguriensis | reverse complement strand
ATGTGTATAAGAGACAGGGCTCGCCCTGCTGATGGTCGGTGTGGCAGTCGTCGTCCTCGGCGCCGCCCGCACGAACCGCCGCCAGGTCGCGCCGACGCTCGCCGACTGACGGACCGACGAACGCGTCGGGTCGGGCTGACGAACTGACGAGCCGCCGGGTTGCGCTGACGCTTGCCGGTCGGCGGGCTGACGGCGTACCCCCAAAGGGTTTTGATCGGCCTGAAACGGCCCGGAAGGGGCCTGCGAAGCCGGACCGTCGACCGTGTTGCCTGATTTGCGGCCTTTGGTGTCCTTCCGGCCGTGACCGGGCCGCCCCGGCCGGTCGTTGCACCTTCGGCCGGCCTGTCCGCCGGTGGGGTGGCCTGGCCGGGGGTGGGCGCGGTAATGAGGAGGGATGCGATGCATCGGGTACGGCTCAGCCGGCTGCTCCTCGCCGGGGTGCTCATGATCTGTCTCTTATACACAT
>KL571251.1:19779-22250 GCA_000715855.1 Actinoplanes liguriensis | reverse complement strand
TGCCGGCACGGCGGGCGGCTGGCGGACAGCGGGGTGCGAATTCAGCCGGGCGCCGGAGTTCGTCGAACGCAGCGGGTTCCGGATGCCCGTCACGCCGGCGTCGCTCAGCGTCGCCATGGAACGGATCGAACAGGGCGGCCGCCTGCGGTTCCGGGACGTCTTCGCCGGGCTCGAGGTGGACCAGCGACGGGTCCGCGCGATCGTCTACCGGGTGCCGACCGCCTCCACCGAGTTCGACGACTTCATCCGCGAGACCGCCGAGAGCAACTGCATCGTGGTGCGCGACGCCGCGCACGCCGTCGCGGAACTCGGTGACTGGCACGATCGGGTGGTCGCCGATCTCGCTTTCTGGACAGTTCGAGGTGTGCGAATCGTCACGGTCGGCAGCCGCCACGACGGCGCCGGCCTGGAGATCGGCACCCGCGACCTGGCGAAGGCACGCGACGAGATGCCGGCCCACTACGGCGGTGACGCGCCGCTGATCTTCGTCGAACAGGGCCCGGCCACGCCGCTCACCGACGCCTGGGTGGTAATGCCGGAACACGACGACTGAATTTCCGGCGTGTCGGAAAATCGGTTCCGGGATACTCGGGTTGCAGGTCGGGCCTTTCGCCGGGCCGGGGCGCCGGGTGCGCCACGGTGACGCGGATGTTTGCCCCAGTTGACGGGAGCGGGCAGGATCGCCGCATGGTCTTCGACGCCCGCTCCACCGGCGGCAGCCCCTCGCGGCGTGACGCCACCCGTCCGGCCGACGGCCGGCCACCCCGGTCAGGTGTGCCCGGCAGCGACCCGGACCGCCCGGTCGAGATCACCCCCGAGGTTGTCGAGGCAGAGTTCGAGGAAGCGAGTGCGGAGGCCGCGGTGACATTGCGTCTGGACGGAAAGGTCGCGCTGGTCACCGGCGCGGGCAGCCCCGACGGGATCGGCTATGCGACCGCCCGCCGGCTGCGTGACCTCGGCGCGCGGGTGGCGATCGTCTCCACCACGCGGCGCATCCACGAGCGGGCGTCCGAGCTCGGCGTCACCGGTTTCGTCGCGGACCTGACCGACGAGTCCGAGGTGGGCGCGCTCGCCGACGCCATCACCGACCAGCTCGGCGACGTCGAGGTGCTGGTCAACAACGCCGGTCTGGCGAGCCGGGCCAGCCCCGAGGTGCTCCGGCCGGTCGCGCAGCTCACGCTCGACGAGTGGAAAGCGGAGATCGACCGGAACCTGAGCACCGCGTTCCTGTGCAGCCGGGCGTTCGTCGGGGGCATGTCCGAGCGCGGCTGGGGCCGGATCGTGAACCTGTCCGCTACGGCCGGGCCGGTCAACGCGTTGCCGACCGAGGCCGCCTACGCCGCGGCCAAGGCCGGTGTGGTCGGGCTGACCAGGGCGCTCGCGATGGAGTTGGTCGCCGACGGGGTGAACGTGAACTGTGTCGCCCCGGGCACGATCTACACCGCGGCGTCCACGGTGACAGAGATCAAACAAGGATTGGGTACGCCGATAGGGCGCCCCGGCACACCCGACGAGGTCGCCGCGGCGGTGGCGTTCCTGTGCTCGCCGGCCGCCTCGTACATCACCGGCCAGATGCTGGTCGTCGACGGCGGCAACAGTGTCCGCGAGGCCCAGTTCCGCTGACCACCCGCCCCTCGTCACCGCCGGCCCCACCAAGCCCCGCAGCCCGCGCCACGAGCTGACCGCGCCCAGCCGGCGCTGACGGTCGTTCTCGCGGCGTTTCGGAGGGGTGTTTGCAGGCTGGCTCTGGTCGGCTGGTGCTGACGGCTGATTTCGCGGCCGTTTGCAGCCCTGGGTGCCAGCCGGGGTGGTGGGCTGGTGCTGATGGCCGGTCTGCGGCTACAGGTGAGTGTCAGGGGCGTTTGGTGAGGCTGTTGACGGCGCGTTCGACGGCTAGGCAGCGGTCCTCGACGTAGTCGATGCCGGCCTCCTCCGCGATCCGGCGCGCCTCGGCGGAGACGATGCCGCTCTGCAGCCAGACCGCGGGTGCTCCGATCGTCACGGCCTGGCGGACCACGTCGACGGCGTCCCTCGCGGGGCGGAAGATGTTCACCAGGTCGACCGGCTCTGTCAGGTCGGCCAGGGTGGGCACGGTCTTCACCCCGAACACCTCGTCGACGAACGGGTTCACCGGGATGATCCGCCACCCGTGCCGCAGGATCTGCAGAGGCACCGTGTGCGCCGCCTTGAACGGATCCCGCGAGGCGCCGACCACCGCGATGACGTTCGCTTCCGCCAGGATCTGCCGTGCACTACGCATGCATCCGACTCTATCCACGCCACCCCGGGAACGGCCCGTCACTGATCCCTTCCTCACTACGGCCGCCCTGTGGGCCGTCCGTCGAGGGCCGTATCGGCCGCGATCCGAAACGCAGCCGGGCTTCGGCCGCCCGTGCCGAGCGGCACGCTGCGGCCGCGACCAGGGCGGCCGCGGTAGGAGGGACGCAGGCATCGGGCCGGTGGGCAGGGCT
>KL571251.1:9132-19512 GCA_000715855.1 Actinoplanes liguriensis | reverse complement strand
TCGGTGGGTGGGACGCGGGCTTCGGGCCGGTGGGCAGGGTCGGCGACGGAGCGCTTCGGGCGGTCGCCGTGGGTGGAGCGTGGGCTTCAAAGTGGGGCGGGCCGGCGCCCGGGCGTGGGCTACAGCAGCGTGAGCTGGCTGGACTGGGGCGTGGCGGCCTCCGGGGTGGGCAGGGTGCGGAACTGGGCCGGGCTGGGACGGTGGAGACCGTGGCGACGGGCGGCCATCCGGACCCGGGCGGCCAACTCGTCCTGGTAGGTCCGGGGTGAGTAGGCGCCGTTGGCGAACAGCGTGCGGTGGCGGGGGACCAGGTGGGGGTGTTCGCGGGCGAGCCAGGCCGCATACCACTCCCGGGCGCCGTGGCGCAGGTGCAGCGGAATCGGCGTGACGCTGGTGGCGCCGGCCTCGGCGATGGCGGCGACCGTCTCGTCGATGGACTCCTCGGTGTCGGTGAGGCCGGGAAGGATCGGAGCGAGCAGGACACCGACCGGGAAGCCGGCGTCGGTCAGGCGGCGCACGGCGTCCAGCCGGCGGCGTGGGCTGGGGGTGCCGGGCTCGGCGGAGCGCCAGACCCGCTCGTCGAGGAAGCCGACCGAGAAGGCCAGCCCGACCTGGGTGACCTCGGCGGCCTGCTTCAACAGCTCCAGGTCGCGCAGGATCAGCGTGCCCTTGGTCAGGATGGAGAACGGATTGGCGTGGTCGCGCAGGGCGGCCAGGATCTCCGGCATCAATCGGTAGCGCCCCTCGGCGCGCTGGTAGACGTCGACATTCGTGCCCATCGCGATCGGGCCGCCGGACCAGCGGGGGTTGGCGAGCTCGCGGCGGATCAGCTCGCCGGCGTTCACCTTCACCACGATGCGGGAGTCGAAGTCGTGGCCGGGGTCGAGGTCCAGGTATTTGTGCGTGTTGCGGGCGAAGCAGTTGTGGCTGACCACACCGTCCGCGATGAAGTCGCCGGTGCCGGTGGAGATGTCGAAGAGCGGCAGCGTGAGGCCGAGATCCTCGATGTCGGCGACGGCCAGCCGGCGGTCGGCGCGGACCCCGACGCCGGACGCGTCGAGCGGAGCGTCCAGCGCGCCGGTGAGGTGGCGGAAGCGCAGGGCCGACCACAGGTCGCGGCCGGTCTCCACCCGCCCGGGGCGCTCGGCACGGCAGGGCACCGGGGTACGGCTGGTCAGACCCAGGTGGGTGAGGGCCTCGGTGACCCAGCGCAGGTAGATGCGGTCGCTGCTCTCGAAGGCGATGGCGAGCCGCTCGGCCCGGCCGACCGCGCCGAACGCGCCGGCCAGGAAGCCCTTGAACCACTCGCCGGAGGGCAGCTCGGGCCAGCGCAACGCGTCGGGGAGGGAGACGTCGTCGAGATAGCCGTCGGCGCGGACCCAGGCGTCGCCCTCTCGCGCGGCGCGGCTGGCGGCGTCGCCGCGGAGCAGGCCGCAGAGGAAGCCGGCCTGATAATCCGGCGACTCCTTGGGCGGCTCGGCGAAGTGGCCCACCCCGAACATCAGGTCACCGATCGCGAGGGCCGGCTGGTGCGGCTCGCCGGGACTCACATAGCGCCAGCCGCGGTCGGTGAGGAACCGGTGGTCGCCGCTGGAGACCAGGCGGGTGCCGTCGGAGAGGGTGACCCGGAAGGAGGGCTTGCTGGTGGCCCAGTGGTCGAGCACGGTGGTCGGCACGTAGCGCCGGTGCGGCCCGGCGCCCATCGTGCCCATCACCGAGTCACCCGGGCGGATTTCGGCGAGCCGGCGGGTCGACCCGTCGGCCATCAGGATCGGGGTGTCGCCGGAGAGGCAGTAGGTGCAGGCGTGGGAGCACCCGCGATAGGGGTTGACGGTCCACTCGAAGGGCACTCGGGAGGCGCCGGGCACCTTGTTGATCAGCGACTTCGCGCGGATCTCGTAGAACGTCATGCCGGCGAACCCGGGGGTGTCGAACGTGCGGACGGTCGCGCCGGGCAGCGCCAGCGGCAGGGGTGGAGCCGCGGGCGCTGCCCTGTCCGGGAGCGAGCCGTCATCGGCGCCAGCCGACAGATGGGACCATCGCATGGCGGATATTCGAACACACGTACGAGATCGTGTCCACCGCTTCCGGAGACTGTGGACACGTACGGCGTACCTCTGTGGAAAAGCGGAAGGCCCGCGGACCGGAACCGGTCCGCGGGCCTTCCATTTTCGCCGTTCAGATGGTGTTTCTACTGGTCAGTTCGCCGCGCTTGTCGCGGGCTCCTCGGCCTTGGTCGTCTTGGGCTCGTGCGTCTTCTTGTGTGCCGAGACCTGCTCGCGCACCTCGTCCATGTCGAGCTGCTCGACCTTCTCGATCAGGCTCTCCAGGGCGGACTCGGGGAGCGCGCCGGGCTGGGCGAAGACCACGATGCCGTCGCGGACCGCCATGATGGTCGGGATTGACCGGATGTCGAACTTGGCCGCGAGCGCCTGCTCGGCCTCGGTGTCGACCTTGCCGAAGGTGATCTCCGGGTGCTTCTCCGAGGACCGCTCGTAGGTCGGCGCGAAGCGCACGCAGGGCCCGCACCAACTGGCCCAGAAGTCGACCAGGACGATGCCGTCGTTACTGGTGACCTCGTCGAAGTTCGCTGTGGTCAGCGCAACCGTCGCCATTGATGCCTCCGTCTGCGGGAATCGCTTTCGTCGGGTGAAACTCCTGGCACCTGTTCACCATTCCCGCTCGTGGCGCCGTGACACGTGTCCTACGGCACTTCCGCGCGAGACGGTGCGGCGACCTTGAGTCACCATAGTAACTGAAAGTAGTGGAGCGGTGTCAGGTTGGCGACACTGCTCGACCGTGCAATCTATCCATGATCGCGCCATGTGGGGTATTTGCGCTGCCTGTGGATTGCCTGTGGGAACGCGCCCACGCGACCAAAGGAACTGTTAATAAACCTAAATGTGAGCTGCGTCACATCCGAAACTCCTTCACATGGATACGGACGGTGAGGCAAACTCTTTCCCAACAGAGCGTGGGCGGCGGGTGCCGGGGAGGGCCCCGCCGCTCATTGCGTCTCCTGCTGTTTTGCCCGGCGCAGCATTCCCGGTCGCGTGAGAGCTCCCGCGCCGGATGAGTAGCCTATCGCCCCATGACCGTGGGCGAGGACCATTCCACCGAGGTCGGCGTGGGTCCCTGGGTGGGCGAGCCGCCCGTCGGCGAGCACTACGACCCCGAGTTGCTGGCGCACGGCGACCGGCGCAACGTGGTGGACCGCTATCGGTACTGGTGCCGCGAGGCGGTGATCGCCGACCTGGATACCCGGCGTCACGACTTCCATGTCGCGATCGAGAACTGGCAGCACGACCTGAACATCGGCACCGTGGTCCGCAACGCCAACGCGTTCCTCGCGGCCGAGGTGCACATCGTGGGCCTGCGTAAGTGGAACCGGCGTGGCGCCATGGTCACCGATCGTTACCAGCACGTGCGGCATCACCCCACGATCGAGGAGTTCGTGGCCTGGGCGGCGGGCGCGGAGCTTCCGGTGATCGGGATTGACAACCTGCCCGGATCCCGGCCGATGGAGACCGTGACGCTGCCCCGGCGGTGCGTGCTGCTCTTCGGTCAGGAGGGGCCCGGCCTCTCCGACGTGGCGCGAAGCGCCTGCTCGCAGCTCTTCTCGATCGCGCAGTACGGCTCCACGCGGTCGATCAACGCGGGAGTGGCCAGCGGGATCGCGATGCACGCCTGGATCCGCGCGCACGCCGGTCCGCCGCCCGCCTGAGGTTCCGGCCCGTTCTGCCGATCCGCTTGACGGCGGCTTCCCGGACCCGCACGGTATGGAGTGTGGGTGTCACGGTGAGTTGCCCCAGGTGTGCTGATCAGGTCCGGAAGCCGGACCTGATGCACAGCAACTGGCGCTGCGACAACTGTGGCGACGTTCCCCCGTTTCACGTCGCCGAGCACATCAGTGCGGAGATCGTCGGGACGGTCCTGCGTCTGTCTCTTATACACGTCCGGCTGGACGGTCACCGGGGTGGGCTGGGCCGGCGACGACCGGTCCGGGGTGCGTGCCACCGCGCTCGCCTGCAGCGGCCCGGAGCCGCTCGGTGGCGGGCCGGCCGACCTGGTCTTCATCGCCGAGCAGCCGGGCGTCGGCCTCGGCAACCGCTTCGCCGGCATTCCGGGCATCGACCCCGGTTATCTGCTCTCCGACACGCTCTCCGATCGTGGCCCGTGCGCCGGCCCGCACGCCAAGATCAAGGTGGGCGGGCACCCGACTCCACTTTGGTGTGTCAAGTCACCCGAGGATCGAAGCGCGTACGTGAGTGAGGCAAAAGGAATCTGGCTCTATGCGGTAGCGTGGCCCGCGAGTGCGGGCTATCTTCTCGCGGAGCATGTCGTCCTGGACGACCTCTCCGAGGGCGTGCCGCCCGAACTCGTGTTCGGGGCGCCCTCGCCGTACCTGCACGGTCGTGTCTGACCGACAATCGGCTTTCCGGGCACTTTGTTCACACGGGGCTACGGAGCTGATACCGTCAGTACAGCCGCGGCGCTGATTGTCACCCGTACCAGAGGAGAAGGCCCGCCATGATCAAGAAGGTCCTCACCTGGCTTGGTATTGCGTTCTTGATCTTCTTCATCGCCTTCAACCCGAGATCGGCGGCTGCCGTCTTCGAGTCACTCGGGGGCACGATCGCGGACATCGCACGAGGCTTCGGCACCTTCTTCACCGACCTCGTCGCGTAGCATTCGTACATGGATCCTGGTGAGCCGCGCGACCCGCGAGGCGAGGGCGCCCAGCGCTCTCCGGACGACGATGAGGCCTTCAGGTTTCGGGACCCCGCGTTCGAGGACACCGATCCTGGTCGGACACATGCCGAGACCTATCCGGACGATGACCGGTTCTCGGGTCGTGCGCGTCGTGCCGACGAGTATGACGACGCCGATCCGTACGAGTCGCCGGTCTTCACCGAGGAGGAGTTGGAAGGGCTCGACCGCAGTGGCGGTCCGCGGCGCTTCCTCCCCCTGGAGGATGAACCGACCACGCTGGTCGCCCGGTACCTCTTCCCGACCGAGCGCTATCGCGGCGAGTGGAAACGGCACTGGATCCACCTGTCGACGCCGTTGAGCATCGGCGCCGGCGCCACCCTCCTGCTCGGGTATCTGGCCGGCTTCCTCACGCGGCAGAACATCGACGGGATGGTGACCGTCGCCGTGCTGATCTGGCTCGGCGTGATCAGCTGGGTGGCCTGGAAGGTCTTCGACTGGTATTTCGACCGCTTCATCCTCACCAATAAACGGGTGATGGTGGTCAACGGCATCGTCACCCGCAAGGTGGCGATGATGCCGCTGCTGCGGGTCACCGACATGAAGTATGAGCAGTCCGCGCTCGGTCGCATGCTGAGCTACGGGACGTTCGTGCTGGAGTCGGCCGGTCAGGACCAGGCGCTCCGCGAGGTCAAGCACCTGCCGAACCCGAACGAGCTCTACCTTCGCGTGGTCGAGGAGATGTACGAGCCGCAGGCCGTCGAGGCCCGGCTCGGCAAGGACGACGAGGGAGACGACGCCTGAGTCGCCGGATCGATCTGCACTGCCACTCCACCGCCAGTGACGGGACCCTGACCCCGGCCGAGCTGGTCGCGGCGGGCGCGGCCGCCGGGTTGGACGTCATGGCGATCACCGACCATGACACGACCGGGGGCTGGGCCGACGCGGCCGCGGCACGCCCGGCGGGGATGCGGCTGGTGCGTGGCGCCGAGCTGTCCTGCCGCTGGCACGGCGTGCAGCCGGGGATCTCGTTGCACCTGCTGGCGTACCTTTTCGACCCGGCCGACCCGGCGCTGAGCGCGTCGATGCTGGCGCTGCGCACCGATCGGGAGCAGCGGGCCGAGCGGATCGTGGACCTGCTGCGCGCCGACGGGGTGCGGATCACCTGGGACGAGGTGTTCGGCTATGCCGCGGGCGGCTCGGTCGGGCGGCCGCACATCGCGCAGGCGCTGATCAGGGCGGGACTCGTGAAAAGCACCGACGAGGCGTTCGCTTCCACGTGGCTGGGCGCGCGTTACTTCGTACCCAAATCGGATCTTGATGTTTTTGAAGCTGTCGCCGCGGTGCGTTCGGCAGGTGGGGTGGCCGTCTTTGCCCATCCCCGGGCAACCAAGCGAGGGCGGGTGGTTCCGGACGAGCTGATCGTCGAACTGGCCGATGCGGGGTTGTTCGGCCTGGAAGCCGACCATGAGGATCACTCACCCGCGGAACGGGCGGAGATTCGGGCGCTGGCCGAGAAGCTCGGGCTCGTCGTCACCGGATCGTCCGATTTTCACGGTACGCACAAGACGGTGCGACTGGGTGCGTTCCAAACCGCCCCCGAGGTGTACGAGAAGATCGTGGCCGCCGCGACCGGAGTTCCCGTCCTCGGGTGACGATCGACGCACCAGCCTGCGCGAACGAGAGCCGCCCCCTACCTTGATCGGGTGAATCTCAAGCTGTTCGGCGAGTTCTTCGTGACTCTGCTGGTGATCGTCGACCCGCCCGGCATGGTCCCGGTCTTCCTCGCGCTCACCGGCGCCATGCCCGCGAAGGCCCGCAACCGGGCCGGCACGCAGGCGGTTCTGCTGGCCCTCGGCGTGATCATCGGGTTCGCCGTGGCCGGTCAGACCCTGCTGGACTACCTGCACGTGCAGCTGCCGGCCCTGCAAGCGGCCGGCGGTCTGCTGCTCGTGCTGGTCGCGCTGCAGTTGCTCACCGGGAAGACCGACGAGCCGCAGGAACAGGGCGGCACAAGCAACGTCGCGCTGGTCCCGCTCGGCACGCCGCTGCTGGCCGGGCCGGGCGCGATCGTGGCCACCATGCTCTTCGTGCAGCGGGCCGAGGGCATGGACGAGTACCTCGTCCTGGGCGCCGCGATCCTGGCCGTGATGGCCACGGTCTGGCTGGTGCTGCGCTTCTCCGGGCTGATCGTGCGGCTGCTGCGCCCGGCCGGCATCGAGGTGCTCACCCGGATCGCCGGTCTGCTGCTGGCGGCGATCGCGGTTCAGCTCATCGCGGACGCCATCTTCGCGTTCGTGGAGTTGTACGCGCCGAGGTTCTGACTTTCTTTTTTGTCGGAGGGGGCTGGCAGGATTGGCGCGTGCCTCCCCCCAGGAACCGTGCCGCTGCCGTCCCCGAGCAACTCGGCTTCGCCGGGATGCCCGAGCGACTGTTCGTCTGCACCCCGAGCAAGCTCGGTGCGTTCATCGACTGCCCCCGGCGGTACAGATATTCGTATGTCGACCGCCCCTCCCCGCCCAAGGGGCCGCCCTGGGCGCACAACTCGCTCGGCGCGAGCGTGCACACGGCCCTGAAGAACTGGTATGCCCTGCCACCCGAGCGCCGGGTGCCGGAGGCACTGCCCACGCTGCTGAAGAGCACCTGGGTGCGGGAGGGCTATCGGGACGTCGAGCTGGAGCGGGCGGCGTATCGGAAGGCGCTCGACTGGCTGGAGACATATGTCGCGACCCTCGACCCGGAGGAGGAGCCGCTCGGCGTCGAGCGCGTGGTCGCCGCCAAGACCGCGGTCATCGCGCTGAACGGGCGGGCCGACCGGATCGACGACCGGGCCGGGCCGGCGGGGCCGGAAGCGGTGATCGTCGACTACAAGACCGGTCGCAGTGGGCTGGACGCGGACGACGCGCGCGGCTCGCAGGCGCTCGCGCTGTATGCGTATGCGGCACAGCGAGTGTTCCGCCGGCCGTGCTACCGGGTCGAGCTGCACCATCTGCCGACCGGGACGGTCGCCGTGCACGAACACACCGACGAGTCGCTGGCCCGGCAGGTCCGGCGGGCGGAGGAGACCGCGCAGGACATCATGGCCGCGGAGAAGGCGGTGGCCGCGGGGACGGATCCGGACGAGGCGTTCCCGACCAATCCGGGGTCGCTCTGCGGGTGGTGTGACTTCCGGAAGGTGTGCCCGGCGGGGGCCGCCGTGGCCGCGAAGGAGCCGTGGGCGGCGGTGGAGCATCTGGGTAACTAGGGGCCGGGCCGCGGGTCAGCGGTGGGCCGCCCGGCCGGCTCTCGTCGGCGCGGTTCCAGGTCGGGCCGGTTCACGTCGGTGCGGCTCTAGCTGAGGTCGCCGGCTCTCGTCAGTGCGGCTAGGTGAGGCCGGCTCTCGTCGGTGCGGCTCGGTGGGGCCAGCTCTCGTCGGTGCGGCTAGGTGAGGCCGGCTCTCGTCAGTGCGGCCTGGTGGGCCGGGGAGACGCGGTATTCGGCTGGGAGGACGGCCAGGATGCCGGAGAGCAGGGTGCGCAGGCCGCGGGCGGAGAGGCCGGCGGCCAGGTCGGTGCTGGGCCAGCCCGGAGCGCCGTACATCTTGCGGGCCCACGGCGGCAGCAGGCCGATCGCGGTGCTGGCCAGGCCCAGGTAGGCCCAGCGCGGCGGTCCGAGCGTGAGACCCACCCGCAGCGCCCGGCCGCCCCACGTGTCCGGGATCGGCGGGACGGTCAGGAGAAACGCGGCCTCCGCGCCGTCCCGCGTCAGACCCAACTCGGGGCGCATGGCCGCGAAGAACTCCTCGACCTCGGCCGCGGTGGCCGGCACGGTCGCCGGGTCCAGGCCGACCAGGGCGGCGGCGCGCAACTGCTCGGTGTAATAGGCGTCGATCTCGCCGGGCGTCAGGCGCACGCCGGCGCGCAGGGCGGTGGTCAGGAACGACTCGACCTCGGCCACGTGAACCCAGCGCAGCAGCTCCGGGTCGTCGACGCGGAAAGATTCCCCGGTACGCGGATCGACCCCGCTCAGCCGTGAATGAAGCCGGCGCAACCGGGCGGCGGCCTCCTCGACCTCCGCGGTGCTGCCGTAGATCACCGTGGCGACGTAGTCGGAGGTGCGCATCAGCCGGCCCCACATGTCCGAGCGGTAGCCCGAATTCTGGGCGACGCCCGCGACCGTACGCGGATGAAGCGCCTGCAGATACAGCGAGCGCAGCCCGCCGAGCATCAGGATCGGCTCCCGATGCAGTTTCCAGGTGATCGATCCCGGCCCGAAGAGCCCCACATCGCCCGTCATCCGTGAATTATGCCGCGCCCCGCGCGTGGATCAGGCCGTGTCGGTGAGCCGCTTGGCCTGGCAGGCGGGACAAAGCCCCCAGAACGTCACCTCGGCCTCGTCCAGCGCGAAGCCATGACTGTCACTCGGGGTCAGGCAGGGCCGCTCGCCGACCGCGCAGTCGACGTCGGCGATCTCGCCGCAACCCCGGCAGACGATGTGATGATGATTGTCGCCGACCCGGGCCTCGAACCGTGCCGGACTGCCGGCCGGCTCGATGCGCCGGGCCAGGCCGGCGCGGGAGAACGCGCCCAGAACGTCATAGACGGCCTGGGTGGAGACCGAGTCGAGGCGGCTACGGACCTGCCGGGCGATCTCGTCCACCTCCAGGTGCCCACCGCCGGTCAGCACCTCGAGCACAGCGAGCCGGGGGCGGGTGACCCGAAGACCGTGCGCGCGCAGCAGTTCCTCACCGGTGGACATTCGTCAATGACAGCACGACCGGGCGGTTTCCCCAACCTGAGAGAAGTCACAGATCGGCTGGTCGGCGGCTGAACCTGAATCGGATTTCCGCGGTAGTTCCTGACGGGGGGATGTTTGCGTCGTCAGGCATCTCTAAGCTAGCGATCACCCCGGACCCAGGAGGAAAAGTGTTCGACCAGGTCAACGGCTTGCCTGTACATATTCTCGTGTTGCACGCGGCCGTGATATTCGTGCCGCTGCTCGCGCTCGGCGCGGTCGTCTACTCGCTCGCGACACCGTGGCGCCCGAAGCTCGCGTGGGCGGTGGCGCTGCTCGCGGTGGTGGCGCCGGTCTCGACGTTCATCGCCAAGGAGTCCGGAGAGAAGCTCTACGACAGCAAGATCTCGACGTTCTCGCCGAAGGGCAAGGAGATCCTCGCCGACCACATGGACTTCGGAGCGATGACGTTCTGGTTCTCGCTGGGGCTCGGCGTGCTCAGCCTGATCATGGTGGCGCTGACGTTCCGGGTGGGGCGGAAGCTGCCGGTCGTGGTGAACCTGGCCTTCATCGTGCTGTCGGTGGCGCTGGCGGCGGGGAGTGGTTACTACATCTTCCGTACCGGTGACTCGGGGGCGACTGCGGTCTGGGGTACGTATTAGGCGGGAGTCCGCCCTGGTGGCGCCGCTGGGCCGGGTGGCCCGGCGGCGCTTTTCGTTCACCCTGGTCAGAGGTTTCGCTTCGCTCCGACCGGGGCTTTCGTTCCCGCTCGGATGAAGGTGCGAAGCGAGGCCAGGCCGGCAGGAGTGCGGTCAGAGCAGGGCGCGTCCGCACAGCAGGCAGATCAGGATCAGCGCGATCGCGCCCGCGACCAGACCCACCCCATAGGTCACCGTCCGAGCCGACCCCTCGGCCTCGTCGATGGTGTCCATGTTCTGGGCCTGTCTCTTATACACA
>KL571251.1:8496-8831 GCA_000715855.1 Actinoplanes liguriensis | reverse complement strand
GCCGGGATCGGGCCTCTGCCAGTACGCGTCGCCGTCCGGACCACTGGTGGGGGAACTCACGTTCACCGACGGTACAGCCGGAGGGGGACGACGACCGAAGCGATGTCGGCTTACCCTTCTAGGCGTGGACATCCTGGATGGCCCCGAGCGGGACAACGACGCCGAGCGCGAGGTGGACTTCGACTCGGAGGAGGCGCCGGTGCTGCCCGACCAGACTCGGGACGACACCGAGCGCGGCTGGGGCGAGCACGGCCACTCCAACGACGATCGTCTGCTCGACGACCGCCCGCCGCACTGGGGCTGACACTCCTTATCTCGGCCGGCTCACCGGCGG
Source organism: Actinoplanes liguriensis (assembly GCA_000715855.1). Taxonomy (GTDB): domain Bacteria; phylum Actinomycetota; class Actinomycetes; order Mycobacteriales; family Micromonosporaceae; genus Actinoplanes; species Actinoplanes liguriensis. The sequence continues at coordinate 8,497 of KL571251.1, read as the reverse complement.
G
>KL571251.1:3349-8217 GCA_000715855.1 Actinoplanes liguriensis | reverse complement strand
CCGCCTGGTCGTGGACCGGTAGGAGGAGGCCGTCAGCTCGGCCCGCCGGTCTCTTCGCCTCACCTTCCGCCGCCTGGTCGTGGACCGGTAGGAGGAGGCCGTCAGCCGGGGCGGATCAGGATCGCGAAGCCGTGCCCCGCCCCACCGACCGCACGCCCGGCCTGCTCCGGGGCGAGCGCCAGCAGCAACGCGCCGGTCGTCGGATCATCCGCGCCGGTCACGTCGAGAACCAGCGCGGAGCTCGCGACCGGGGTGCTGTCGCCCTCGTCGTCGAGCCGTAGCAGGTCGACCACGTCCCCGGGGTGGACCAGGGCCAGCGCGGTCGGATCGGCCAGCCGCACCGGCACCCCGACGGCACCTGTCTCGATGTGTATAAGAGACAGCCGCTTGCCTTTGCGGCGCCGGTCGCCGGCGCGGTCACGGTAGTGCAGGGGCCGGCCGCCGGGCGTGACCAGATGACGCCGGCGGCGGTGGCCAGCAGGACCGCTATGACGGCGAGCCGCAGCAAACCGCTCCGGCCGGGTGCTCGCCAGCGCACCGGATCCAGGCGTTCGCTCCGATTGCGGGACCGGCCCATCGCTCTGCCCTCCTGTTGCCGCGGACGTGTGTCCAGGCGGGCGAGGCTAGGCGAATTCCGGGATCGGCCGCAGACGGCCTGTGGACAACCGCGCACTGTGGATAACCGGAGACGCGGCGCGGGACGGAGCTAGGTTGGGCTCACGCGCCGCGAGGCCGAGATCCTTGACAACACCAGAGCGTTATTCGGGTACGACAGAGGGCGTGCCGTGATCCGGCACGCCCTCTGTGCGCATGTGGGTCAGGAGGCCGCGGCGGCCTTCGCCCCTGAGGACGAGCTGCTGGTGCTGCTCTTCGAGGACGACGACGAGCTGTCGCCCGAGGAGGTCGAGGAAGCCGAGGAGCTCGAGGAGGTCGAAGAAGCGGCCGGGGTGCTCTCCGCCTTCTTCGCCGGGGCGTCGCCCGTGCCGCCGGCGGCGGCGGACTTCTCGGCACTCACGTTGCCCGACCGGGAGTCGTTGCGGTAGAAGCCGGAGCCCTTGAAGACGATGCCGACCGAGTTGAACACCTTACGGAGCTTGCCGTGGCAGTTCGGGCACTCGGTGAGCGCCGGGTCGGAGAAGGACTGAACGGCTTCGAGCTGCTCACCGCACTCGGTGCAGGCGTACTGGTAGGTAGGCACGGCTCCTCCGGATCTGTCGGCTGCTGGCACTCGCCAACTCCGAGTGCCAATGTTGCGGCATCGGAGGTCAATTCGTCCACTCCGGCCCGGGTCTGAGGCCTCGGCGTGCCGCCGGATGTGACGAAGTACGCGTTCAAAAGGGGCGGGCCGAGAAACCGGCGGCCGGAGTGAGCACTCCGTGGACGGGACGGTCGTGGGTCTCGGCCGGGACCTCGTCGAGGGCTTCGTGGTCGAAGAGCAGGGCCACGACCGTCGGGCCGGGGGAGGGCAGACGGGAGATTGCGCGGTCGTAGGAGCCGCCGCCACGGCCCATCCGCAGGCCGTCACGGCCGACGGCCAGGGCCGGGACCAGGATCAGGTCCGCCGAGCGGAGGGCGGTCACGCCGAGGCGGGGGCCGGTCGGCTCCTGGAGGCCACGACGACCGGTGGCCAGTGAACCGGTGTACTCCGCCCAGTCGAGGTCGTTGTCGGGCAGGAGCACCGGCAGAAGCAGCCGGCCGCCCGGGGGGAGGGCGGCGCGGAGGACGTCCGGGAATGCGGGGCCACCCGGCTCCGAGGCGGACGGGACGTAGGCGGCGATGGTTCGCGCGCCGGAACGCCGTACGAGAGCAAGGGTTTGACCTTGAAGTTCGGTGGCTGCCGTGGCGCGGTCAATGGCCGAAAGTGATCGACGTGCCGTGAGAAGTCGATTGCGCAGAGTGATCTTGTTTTGGGGGGATTTTTCGTCGGCACCGGTTAAATCCGACATGCAACACCCCCTTTCTAAAAGCGGCAAACGGTGCACACTATGTCAGCATCGCTCCAAAGAGGGCCAGTCCCGGGAGGATGTGTGACATTACGTGGCCGGCTCACCAGCGCGTTCCTGGTGGTCGTGCTCGGTCCGGTCCTGCTCGGGTCCGTCTTCGTCGCGCTGACCGTCGCGGCGGTCAGCCGGGATCGGACGAACGAGCGTCTCGATCATGCGATGACCACCGTCCAGGCGGCGGTCGGGGCGATCTGCGGGCAGTTGCAGGCGGCGGCCGACGCGGTCTCGGTGGTTCCCCCGGCCGAGCGCGCCGCGGTCGCCGACCAGTTGATCGCCCGGGGACTGGCGGCCGACATCCGGTTCGGCGGGGAGCAGCCGAGCGTGCCCCCGGACGTCCCCACCCCGCGGATGGCGGTGCCGGGGTCCGTGTTCTCGCAGGACAGCGCGGGGCAAGCGGGCTGGCAGGACTGTGCCGCGCCGGACGGGAAGCAGGTCACCGCGCTTGCCGCGTCCGCGCGGGCGGCGGGCGTCAGCGTCCTCGCGGCGCGACCGGTCGACGCCGCCCTGCTGCGCCGCCTCGGTGACACGGCCGGCGTCACCGTCGCGCTGGACGGCCTTCAGAAGTCCGGCGGCACGATCCGGCACGTCGGGGCCGGGCCGGGGCAGCCGCTGCCGCTGACCCTCACCCTGATGCCCGAGAAACCCACTTTCCGGTACGCGATCATCATCCCGTTGATCGTGCTGGTCACGGCCGCCGTGGCGGTGGTCGCGGCGCGATGGCTGGCCCGGTCCACCACCCGCCCGCTCGGGGATCTCGCGTGGGCCGCCGACCGGGTGGCGAACGGTGACCTGGACACCCGGGTGCCGATCCCGCGGCCGGACGAGCTGGGCCGGCTGGCCGGGACGTTCAACCGGATGACCCGGGAGCTGCAGTCCTACGTGCAGGCGCTGACCGCCAGCCGCGACCAGCTGCGCCGGCACCTCGCGATCCTCGGCGACACCCTGTCCAGCACCCACGACCTGGACCGGATCCTGCCGGTGATCCTGCGCACCGCGATGACCGCCACGGGCGCGCGAGCCGGGCTGGTGCTCCTGGTCGACGAGACGGACGGCTCGCTGGCCGCACGGTGCGGCACCGGGCTGACCGGTGAGTGGGACCTGCCGCCCGCGGACCTTGCGCGACGCCGCCTGGTGACCGGACGCGGTGTTCTGGGCGCGGTGGCCGCCTCAGGCGCCCCGTTGCGAGGCGCGGCCGGGGTCGTGGCCGAGGAGCCGGCCTGCGAGTCCTACGTCGCGGTGCCGATCTGCGCACCTCCTTCGGGTGAAGACCAGGAGCCCGGTCCGGGCACGCTCGGCGTGCTGGCGCTCTACGACCGGCTCGGCAGCTCCGCCTTCGACGACTCCGACCTGCGCACTCTTCGCACGTTCGCCGGGCAGGCCGGGGTGGCCGTGCACAACGTGCGGGTGCACGAGGAGGCGCAGAGATTGTCACTGACCGATCCGCTCACCGGGCTGTGGAACTACCGTTATCTGCGCGAGGTGCTGCGCCGGGAGGTGGAGCGGGCCAGCCGGTTCGGCCGGATGCTCACCGTCCTGGTGCTCGACCTCGACCACTTCAAGGAGGTGAACGACACGTTCGGGCACCCGGCGGGCGATCAGGTGCTGGGCGAGTTCGCCCGGCGGATCCGGGTCGGCCTTCGCGAGGTGGACGTGGCGTTCCGGCAGGGTGGGGAGGAGTTCGTGGTGCTGCTGCCGGAGACCGACGCGTACGGCGGGGTGATCGTCGCCGAACGCCTCGGCGCGCTGGTCCGGGACCGGCCGGTGGACCTCGACCCGCGGCGGCCCGGTCTCGCCGACCGGACCTCGATCAGCGTCTCGATCGGCATCGCCGTCTTCCCCGAGCACGGGGAGACGGCTCAGCAGGTGCTCGATGCCGCGGACGAGGCGTTGTACGCGGCGAAGAACGCGGGCCGGGATACGTATCGTCTCGCGGAGAGCGTTTCGTCCCGTGTGTCCGAGGGGAATTTCGATCCCGCCCCGGCCGGGAGCGGGCCGCAACAGCCGAGACGCACTCTTGGCCGATAGTCTCGCGGCATGCTTGCGAGCGAAACAGCCGGGCACGAACCAGCGAAGGTGCGGTGACTGATGACGACGAACGCGCAAGGGTCGGGCAAGCGTGCGGTCAAAGCGGTGATTCCGGCGGCCGGCCTGGCAACGCGTTTCCTGCCGGCCACCAAGGCCGTCCCGAAGGAGTTGTTACCGGTCGTCGACCGGCCGGTCCTGCAGTACATCGTCGAGGAGGCGGCCGCCGCCGGGATCACCGACGTGCTGCTGGTGACCGGGCGCGGCAAGACCTCGATGGTCGACCACTTCGACCGCCGCCCCGACGTGGAGCAGCGGTTGCAGGAGAAGGGCGACACCGAGCGGCTCGCCGCCGTACGCCGGACCAGTGAGCTTGCCGACATCTACACCGTCCGCCAGGGCGAGCCGCTCGGTCTGGGGCACGCCGTCGGGACCGCCGCCTCGCACGTCGGCGACAACCCGTTCGCGGTCCTGCTCGGCGACGAGTTCGTCGACGAGGGCAGCCCGCTGCTGCCGGACATGCTCGACCTGCAGGCCCGGACAGGCGGCATCGTGCTCGCGTTCATCGAGGTCACGCCGGAGGAGACGTCCCGCTACGGGATCGCCTCGGTGCGCGAGTCCGACCTCGGTGATGGCGTCGTCGAGGTGACCGGCCTGGTGGAGAAGCCGTCGCCGAGCGAGGCGCCGAGCAACCTGGCCGTGGTCGGGCGGTACGTCCTGCCCGGCAAGATCTTCGAGGCGATCGCCGACACCAAGCCCGGCAGCGGCGGCGAGATCCAGCTCACCGACGCGATGGCGGCGCTGCTGGAGGCCGGCACCCCGGTGCTGTCTCTTATACACATC
>KL571251.1:431-3191 GCA_000715855.1 Actinoplanes liguriensis | reverse complement strand
TCGTCTACCGCGGCATCCGCTACGACACCGGGCAGCCGCTGGGCTACCTGCAGACCGTCGTTCAGCTCGCCGTGCAGCGGCCCGATCTGGGCGAGGAGTTCCGGGCCTGGCTCACCGACTTCGTCGGTGGTCAGAAGGGATGACCGCTACGGCCGATGCCGAGGCGGCCGCCAACGAGCTGATGCCTCTCGCCGAATACCTGGGCAGCGTGCTGCGCAGGTTGCGGGCGCTGCCTTCGCTCGACCTCGACCTCACCCAGGCGCACGGGAACGTGCTCGCGGCCGACGTGATCGCGCCGCACCCGTTCCCGGCGTTCGACCAGGCCGCGATCGACGGGTACGCGGCCCGCTGGGAGGATCTGGCCGGCGCCGGGCGCCTCGGCGCGCATCCGGCGTTCGGCCAGTTCGACAGCCCCACCCGTGGCGTCCGGCTGAACGTGGTCGGCGACCTCGGCGCGGCCAGCTGGCGGCCGGTCCGGCTGACCGCGGGCACCTGCTTCTCGGTCGCGGCCGGCGCGCCGCTGCCACTCGGCGCCGACGTGGTCGTCCCGGTCCACTGGACCGACCAGGGCATGGCCGCCGTCGAGATCCTGCACGCCCCGAAACGCGGCTCCGGAGTGCGGCGGGCCGGTGAGGAACTGGCCGTCGGCCAGGTGCTCGCCTCCGCCGGGACCTATGTGACGCCCCCGCTGGTGGCCACGTTCGCCGCCGCCGGCATCGGCCACGTGCTGGTCCGGCCCAGTCCCCGCGTGGTCGTCGTGGCGACCGGTGACGAACTCGTCGACGTGGGCCGGCCCAGCCAGCCGGGGCAGGTCGTCGACGCCAACTCGCACGCGCTGACCGCCGCCGCTGTCGAGGCGGGGGCTCTGGCGTACCGAATAGGGATCTGTGATGACGACCCGGAAGGGCTGCGTGGTCTGCTGGAGGACCAGACGCTGCGCGCCGACCTGATCATCACGACCGGTGGTACCGGCACGGGACCCGGCGACATGCTGCGCCGGGTCCTCTCGCGTCCCGGCACCGGCCGCGGCACCGTCGAGTTCACCGACGTCGCGCTCTGCCCGGGGACCGTGCTCGGGTTCGGCACGGTCGGCGGCGAGGAGGTGCCGGTGGTCTGCCTGCCCGGCGAGCCCGGTGCGGCGCTGATCGGCTTCGAGGTGCTGGCCAGGCCGGCGATCCAGCTGCTGGCCGGGGCCGAGCCGGTGTTCCGTCCGAGCGTCAAGGCGCACCTGCTGGAGACCGTCTCCTCACCCGGTGGGCTGCGCGAGTTCCGCCCGGCGCACATCGCGGAGCGGCGTGGTGGTGGTTACACGGTGCAGCCGCTCGCCGGGGGGCCGTACACTCTTTCCGGTTTGGCCGAGGCCAACGGACTGCTGGTGCTCGGTGAGCGGGTCACCACGGCGGCGGCCGGCTCGACCGTGGATGTGTTGCTGCTCGACCGGAGGCGATGAATGCTCGGGGCAACCCCCGGCTGGCCCGCTGTGCTGGCGGACGGGCCGGTGTTGCTGCGGCCGTACAAACGGTCGGACGCGCGCGCCTGGTCCGAGGTGCGGATCGCCAATCAGGCCTGGTTGACGCCCTGGGAATCGGCGCCGCCCGGCCCGTGGGCGGAGATGAACTCCACCCGGGCGTACGGATACGTCTACCGCGACATGAAACGCGCCGCCCGCCGCGGTGACAGCATGCCGTTCGCCGTCTGCCTGCTCGAGGACGGGCGCGAGCGCTTGGTCGGGCACGTGAATCTGGGCAACATCGTGCGCCGGGCGTTCGCATCGGCGTACGCCGGCTACTGGGTCGACTATCGGGTCGCGGGCCGGGGTGTGATCCCGACCGCGCTGGCGCTCGCCGTGGACCACGCGTTCGGGCCGGGCGGGCTGCACCGGATCGAGGTCAACATCCGCCCGGAGAACGGGCCGAGCCGTCGCGTGGTGGAGAAGCTGGGGTTCCGCGAGGAGGCGTACCACCAGCGTTACATGCACATCGACGGCGGCTGGCGCGATCACCTGGGGTATTCGATGACCAGCGAAGAGGTGGCCGCCGAGGGCGGTCTGCTGTCCCGTTGGAAACGAGTTCGCACCGCCAAGTGATCTTGGGGGCGGGAGAGCCGTCGGCGCGGCGCGCGAAATATCCCGGCTACCGCCCGTAACCTCGCATTCGTCGTGTCATTTTTCATCTGATCTGTCGTGGCGGAACGAAAGGGGTGAGGGTGCCGACCTCGGTGCTCCTCGCCGTCCTCGCCGCGGCCGGGCTGCTCGCCCTCGCCCCGGCGCTGGTTCGCCGGTACGACGCCACCGAGCGCCTCGCCGCGGAACGGGCGTCGTCCACGGCGCGGGTGCTCCAACGCCAGCGCCGTCGGCGCACCGTGCCCGGACGCCGACCGATCAACACCGGCCGACGCGTCACGGTTACGCTGCCCGCCCCAACGAGTGAATCTGCCGCCCCCAAACCTCAGCGTCGCCTGCGCCTGGTCACCGGCCGTCGCCCACAGCGGCGCGTCCCGCGGCGCCGTGGCGCCCCCGCGGTGGTCCGTCGCCGTCGTGTCTTCGCCGCGCTGCTGTTGCTCAACGTCATTGAGCTGGTCGGCGTGCTGGCGGTCGGCCCCGGCTTCTGGATCAGCTTCGCGGTCACCGGCGCGCTCCTCGGCATCTACCTGGTCCACCTGCGCAACCGCGCCCTCGTCGACCGCCGGCGTCGTCGGGTCCAGGCCCGCGAGGCGGCGTGGCTGGCCGCGCGGCAGGCGGAGGTCCGCCGCGAACAGGCC
>KL571251.1:0-239 GCA_000715855.1 Actinoplanes liguriensis | reverse complement strand
CCCGCCGGGCTGCCGCACGGCGCGAGGCCCAGCGGCGGCTCGCGGCCCAGAAGGAAGCTGTCCGGCGTGCGGCGATGGGCCTGGACCGGGAGCCGTCCGACCTCCCGGTGGCCGCGAACGGCGGCTCGGTGTCGTATCGCCGCCGCGGCGGGCTGCGCGGCCGTCCCTACGAGGCCGGGGGCCGGAACCACACCGCCTGACCACGGCAAATCAAGATCAAATCTTCATTGCCTACGTCC
>KL571250.1:136920-139413 GCA_000715855.1 Actinoplanes liguriensis | reverse complement strand
CCTACCGCTGCCGGCGAGGCTGACCGGCGGTTCTCCATCCGGTCCTGGGCGGTCCGGGCCCGCCACCGCAGGATCGCGATGGTCCTGAAGCCGGTCTGCTTGCTCGGCACCTTGAGCACGCGGCCCGGCCCGGCCCGGTCAGCGGCGGCCGGGCCGGTTGCACAGGGCGCGGCCGGTCAGCGGCAGTTCTTGCCTTTGTTGATGCAGGTGGCGATCCGCTGCATGGTCTGCGCCGAGTTGACGTTGACGAAGTCGTTGTGGTCGGAGAACGGGTTGTGGTTCTCCTCCGGGAAGGAGTCCAGGGCGTACTGGCCCCTCAGCTGGACCTGCCGGGAGATCTTGTACGACAGGGTGATGCGCAGCTGCGGGATGGCCACGAACCCGGCCGGGCAGGCGCCGGTCTTGCGGTCCGCGAAGGCGACGTGACTGCGGTGGTTGGCGCTGTCGGTGTTCTTGCCGTCCCAGCAGCCCGGGAAGTCCTGCACCCGCTGGACCTTGCTGCCTTCCGGGCACACCGGGTACTTGTCGGACAACCGGTCGCCGAACCCGGAACAGGTCCAGGTGGCCCGGGCGTTCGCCGGGCCGCGGCTGGTCGGCTTCGCGTCACCGGTCAGCTCGCGCAGGAACTTCGGCATCGGTACGACCTTGCTCACCGGGTTGCCGCGGTACTCGATCAGCACCGCGGCGGGGCGCACGATGCCGCCGGTGTTGTTCGGCAGCTCCAGATTCGGTCCCTGCGGATCCGGCAGCGCGGCAGCGGACGGGGACGCCGCCGGCTGCCCGGTGTTCTGGCCCCCGGTGCTCTGCTGACCGTCGACGGTGCAGGCGGCCAGCTTCTGAAGGCCTTCCGGGCGGGCGGCGTTACGGCCGATGGCGATGGCGATGCGGTCCAGGACCGCGGTCCGCTTGGCCTTCAGCGGGCCCAGAACGGCGTTGTCGACGAAGGCGGCGCCGCCCTGCCCGCGGGTCGCGACCAGTCGCTCGTTCGCCTCCGAGATCTGCCGGTCCAGTTCGGCGAGACTCCGGTCGACCTCGGCCAGCGCCTGCGCCGGCACGCCGGGAAGTTTGTCGCGCACGCCCGGGCACCGGACCTGAGGATTCGCCACCGGGCCGGCCCCCGCCTGCGCGGTGTGCAGGGCCGCGTGGACACCGTCGTAGCTGATGTCGCAGTCAGCCATCGACACCATGCCGGTCGGCCACCGGCCACCGGCCCGGCGGATCGCGTCACCGATGGCCGCCAGCGCGGCTGCCCGGTCCGAGCCCAGCTTCCGCAGAACCTCGTTGTTCAGGCCCGCGTCGACGCCCTTGACCGCGAGGATCCGCCGGTCCGCGGCGGCCTCCGTCCGATCCAGGCCCGACAGCAGCCGCTCGACCGAGGCCTTCGCGCCGGCCGGCACAGCCGGGAGGCGGTCACGCACGCTCGGGCACACCACCGCCCCGGACGTGCCGGACAGCGCCTCCCGGACCCTGGTGTCGTCCGGGCGCACCGATGTGTCGATCCGCACGACCGGCCAGAAGTACGACGACTTGTCACCGTTGCGGCAGGTCGTGCCGGAGGCGTCGAGGTCCGCGTCGGAGGAGAAGGCGGTGATCGCCGTGTTGCCGACGAAGTCGTGCACGTGCTCGGCCCCGTTGCGGATGCCCGGCTGAGCCACCGGGTTGTCCGGACTGAACTTGCCGTTGCCGTTCGTGCCGCAGTCCACCGTGAACCGTCCCCGCGAGGCGTCCCGGCCCGGCCGCGGAGTCACCACGCCGGCCGCCACCTTCTCGATCGCCACGTACTGATTCAGGCTCGTCGAGGCGTCGGCCTTGCCGTCGCCTCCGCCGGTGACGAAGGTGACGGTCAGGACCCCGGCAGCGGCGAGCGCGGTGCCTGCGGCGAGGGCCCGGACCAGGACCGAGCTCTTCGGCGAAGGCCGTCGATAGCGAGCAGTCACGTACTTCTCCTCATCGTGGGACCAATCGCCGCGACAGGCGGCGTCGCCCCTCGATACGCGGACCGGACACCTCCGGATCCCCGGACCCCGGGCAGGTAAGGAGTCGGTAATAACTCAGGCCGAAGGCACACGGCCCACCAGCATCGCCGCGGATGTCGCGGATCGCCTACGGCAGTGGGAACCGATCACGGGAGCGGCGGTGCTACCGGCGCGTCGTCGGATCGATCAACTTTGCGCCACGTGGTGCGGGAGTAGCCGTCGCCTTCCGGCTCGCGGCGGGCGCTCGGACGACAGAGCTTCAGACGCGGCACACTAGCCGTCGCATCTCCAGGTGGGGTCCGTTGCGATGGCGATGACTTCGTCGAGGTGTACCCGGGCCTGGGTCATCGCGGCGATCTGGCTCTCCAGACGCTGCCGCTCGGCGTCCAGCAGGGCTCGGGAACGCGGCACGCATTCGGCCTCGAGCAGCGGCAGCAGATCGGCGATCACACGGCTGGACAGGCTGGCCGCGAATCCCCGCCGGATCAGCGCCACTCGGGCGACGGCCGTCTCGGCA
>KL571250.1:135810-136696 GCA_000715855.1 Actinoplanes liguriensis | reverse complement strand
GCCGAGTCCCGCTCGGCTGTCAGCAGGCCCTGCTCCTCGTAGTAGCGCAGCGACCGCACGCTTACGTCGGTGCGGGCCGCCAACTCCCCGATGCGCACCTATGACCCCCACCACATCGCCGGGACCTCACATCAATGGCAGCTCCTAGCGTAGCCGTCACAGCCCTTTCACCCCTTACCGAGGAGTGGTCACATGACCGGAAGGCTCGGCATCATCGGCAGCGGCACCATCGGATCCGCGATCGCCCGCAGCGCGGTCGGCGCCGGCTGGCACGTGGTGATCAGCAATTCGCGCGGGCCGGAGAGCCTCGGCGACCTGATCGCCGAACTCGGTCCGCTCGCCCGTGCCGCCACCCCGGCCCAGGCGGCGCAGGCGGGCGACCTCGTGGTCGCGACCATCCCGCTGGCCGATCACGAGCAACTTCCCCGCGACGCGCTCGCCGGCAAGACGGTGATCGACACCATGAACTACGCGCCGGCATTTACCGGCTGGGCCCACCCTGAGCTCGACGCCGACGAACTGACCTCCAGCGAGCTCGTCCAGCGGTTCCTGTCTGCCTCATCCGTCGTCAAGGCGTTCCACGACGTCAACGGGAGGCTGCTGCGCGAACTGGCCCGTCCGGCCGGCGCACCGGACCGCACCGCCCTGCCCATCACCGGCAACGACCCTGCGGCCAAGGCACAGGTCACCGAGCTGATCGACGACTTCGGCTTCGACACCGTCGACGTCGGCGGCCTCGCCGAGAGCTGGCGCATCGGCCCCAACACCCCGCTCTACTACGAAACCTTCGTGGGAGCTGTTCCGGCGGGCCTGACCCTGCCGGAGATCTATGCCTGGCTGGCCACCACCCCGCTGATCCCCACCACGGCCGCTACGGTCGCCGAAC
>KL571250.1:132714-135535 GCA_000715855.1 Actinoplanes liguriensis | reverse complement strand
CCGGCAGGCTTCCAGCTCAACCCGGCGGCCTGACGAGCCGGCCCGCGGGGCGCCGTGTTCGCCAGAGGCCGGCGCCCCGCGTTGACAATGGCGATCCCGCGAAACGCTCGCAAGCGATGCGGTCCACTGGGCGGATCGGCAGCCGGGCGGCCACCGCGAGATGCCGGGGAGGACCGGACGAGCCCGGCGCGCGAACAGGACTTCGTTCGCGGGTGGACGTTGCCGACATGTTTCCGTCTGTGGCCGGGTTCACTCAGTGGACCGAGATCTTTGCCCCTGGTCCGATGCCCCCGGTAGACCACCGGAATGACAAGCAACTTCGGTGCAACAATGTCCGGCGAATCGTCGCCGACGCGAGACTCGGGCATCGTTCTCGACGATGTGGGAATCGGCTTCGACGGGTTCCAGGCGGTCAGCGGCATCGACCTCGAGATCGCCGAGGGTGAGTTCATCTGCCTCCTCGGCCCCAGCGGCTGCGGCAAGTCGACCGTGCTGATGGCATTGGCCGGCTTCGTGGCACCGAACCACGGGGACATCTGGGTGGGTGGCCGGGCAGTGTCCGCCCCGAGTCCTGACTGTGGCGTGGTGTTCCAGAGCAGCGACGCGCTGTTCGACTGGTTGACGGTGCGCCAGAACGTGGCGTTCGGCCCGCGGATGCGCGGTGTCGCCAAGGGCCGGCAGCAGGAGATCGTCGACGAGTATCTCGGTCTGGTGGGGTTGCGTCACGCGGCCGACAAGTACCCGAACCAGTTGTCCGGCGGGATGCGGCAACGCGCGCAGATCGCCCGGGTTCTCGCCAACGAGCCCCGGGTCGTCCTGATGGACGAGCCGTTCGGGGCGCTGGACGCGCAGACCAGAGAGGTGATGCAGCACGAGCTGGACCGGATCTGGCAGGCCCACCGCAGCACCGTCCTCTTCGTCACCCACGACATCGACGAGGCGATCCTGCTGGCCGACCGGGTGGTGGTCATGACCGCCGGCCCGGATGCCCGGGTCAAGAGCTGTTATCCGGTCGAACTCCCCCGCCCTCGTGACGAGGGCAGCGCCGGGTTCGCGGAGTTGCGCCGTCAGTTGCGTGCGGACATCGGTGAAGAGGTCCAGAAGTCGCTGCGCGCGCAGGGCATCGACCCGGAAGGAGCGGCGGCATGACGGCCGTTGCGGGGCGCCAGGCCCGGACCGTGGCCAAGCGCCGCTGGCGCCTCCAGGGCCTCGCCTGGACCGCGCTGGCCCTGCTCGCCGGACTCGCCGTGTGGACGGCGGTCGCCTGGTGGTACGGCTCGTCGCTGGTCGCGTCACCCGCGGAGACCTTGCGAGCCGGCATCGACCTCGCCAAGGACGGCTCTCTGGGCGAGTCCGTGCTGGCGTCCAGCCGCCGCATCCTGCTCGGCTGGGGGCTCGGTGTCCTGGTGGGCGGCCCGGTCGGCGTCCTGATGGGGCGTATCCCGGTGATCCGCCGGCTGCTCGATCCGTACATCGAATTCTTCCGGTTCATCCCGCCGATCGCCTTCGTCACGGTGGCAATCGTCTGGTTCGGCATCGGTGAGATGTCGAAAATCGTGCTGATCTTCTACACGTCGGTCTTCCTGGTCACCGTCAACACCATCGCCGGTGTGCTGGCGATCGAGGAGTCGAAGCTGCGGGCCGCGGCGAGCCTGGGCGCGAGCAGGTGGCAGATCCTGCACGCGGTGGTGCTGCCCGCCACCGTCCCCTACATCGTCACCGGTGCGCGGCTGGCCATGGGCAACAGCTTTCTCACCATCGTGTCGGCCGAGATCGTGGCGGCCGACACCGGAATCGGCGCCATGATCTGGCAGTCCCGCAACTACGGCCGGATCGACTGGATCTTCCTCGGCATCATCGTCCTCGGCCTGCTGGGGTTCGTGTTCGACCGTCTGATCCGCGTCCTCGCCGGACGCCTCCTGCGCCGCTACGGCGTGAAACTGTGAGCCCGCGGACTCAGTTGATCCGGCCGGCCGCGGCCAGCTTACGACTGACCGCGGTCAGGGCCGGAACGTAGCGGGCCGTACCGGCGCGGAACGTCGGCGCGGTGACCGAGATCGCGGCGAGCACCAGGCCGCTGCTACCGAACAGGGGGACCGCGGTCGAGCAGTATCCGACCGCGGTCTCCTCGCTCTCCACGGCATGGCCGGTCTCACGCACCTTGCGGATCTGCTCGCGGATCAACGACGGAACCACGATCGTCGACGGGGTGCGGCGCTCCAGCGGGCGGGCGAGGACCTCGTCGAGGAGGTCCGGGGGCGAGAAGGCGAGAAGCACCTTGCCGGTCGCGGTGCAGTGCAGCGGCAACCGGCCGGCGACGCGGGACGGCTGGGCGACCCGGGGGCCGTCGGCGATCTTCTCCACGAACAGGACGTCCAGGCCGTCGAGGACGGCGAGATGCACCGTCTCCTTGGTGATCGCGCGAAGGTGTTCCATGTGCGGGAGCACGACGTCGCGGAGCACCCGGAGACGGGAGACACGGGAGCCCAGTTCGAAGGCGCGCAGTCCCAGGCGGTAACCGGAACCGGAGTGCTCCAGCATGCCCCAGTCGAGGAGCTCCTGACCGAGGCGGTGCACGGTGGCCTTGGCGATGCCGGTGCGGCGGGCCAGCTCCGAGAGCGACAGCTCCGCGTCATCGATCTCGAACGCTTCGAGAATCAGTCGCGCCTTGCCCAGCACGCTGCCGGCGCCATCACCGAGGCCGTCACCGTAGGGACGGGGGCGCGGCGGCGCCACCTCAACCCAGTGTTCCCGAGCCGGTCATACCGAGAACGATACGTACCGCGGCCCCCGCGAACGACGACAACCGCCACCCTCGGCG
>KL571250.1:129415-132507 GCA_000715855.1 Actinoplanes liguriensis | reverse complement strand
TCGCCGAGGGTGGCGGTGACGCCTTCCGGGTCCCCGGGGGGCCACCGAGGCAGACGGCGGACGGTGCCGCCGGCCAGGCCGGACCGGAAGTCAGTGAGCTGCCGCGACGAGGTCCAGCGCGATATCGACGATCAGATCCTCCTGGCCTCCCACCAGGCCACGCTTGCCGACCTCGACGAGGATGGTGCGCACGTCGATGCCGTAGCGCTCGGCGGCGACCTCGGCGTGCCGCAGGAAGGAGCTGTAGACGCCGGCGTAGCCGAGCGTGAGCGTCTCCCGGTCCACCCGCACGGGACGGTCCTGCAACGGGCGCACCAGCTCCTCGGCGGCGTCCTGCAGCGCGAACAGGTCACAGCCGTGTTCCCACCCACGCAGGTTCGCGACGGCCACGAACGGTTCGATCGGGCAGTTCCCGGCGCCCGCACCCTGCCCGGCAAGCGAGGCATCCACCCGGGTGACGCCCTCCTCCACGGCGATCATCGAGTTCGCGACGGACAGGGAGAGGTTCTCGTGGGCGTGGATGCCGATCTCGGTGCCCGGGTCGAGCACGTCGCGGTAGGCCCGGACGCGGTCGCGCACCCCGTCCATCATGAGCCGGCCGCCGGAATCGGTGACGTAGACACAGTTCGCGCCGTACGACTCCATCAGCTTGGCCTGCGCGGCCAGCACGGCCGGCTCGGCCATGTGGCTCATCATCAGGAAGCCGGACACGTCCATGCCGAGTTCGCGGGCGACGCTGATGTGCTGGGCCGACACGTCGGCCTCGGTGCAGTGGGTGGCCACCCGGACCGAACGGACACCGAGCTCGTACGCCTGCTTGAGCTCGGCGATCGTGCCGATGCCCGGCAGCAGCAGCGTGGTGAGCCGGGCGCGATCGAGGTTTGCGGCGGCCACCTCGATCCACTGCCAGTCGGTGTGCGATCCCGGCCCGTAGTTCAGGCTGCCGCCGGCGAGGCCGTCGCCGTGCGAGACTTCGATGCCGTCCACGCCGGCCGCGTCGAGCGCTCCGACGATCTTCGCGACGGCGTCGAGCTCCATCCGGTGCCGGACCGCGTGCATGCCGTCGCGAAGGGTCACGTCCTGGATGAAGAGGCGAGTCATGCCGGGACCTCCCGGTCGGCGCGGGCGGCGATGGCTTCGGCGGCGGCGACGGCGGCCGAGGTCATGATGTCGAGATTTCCCGCGTACGCCGGCAGATAGTGCGCGGCGCCTTCGACTTCCAGGAAGACCGACACCTGGTGGGTGGCTCGCTCGGAACCGGCCAGCGTGTGCACCGGCTGGTCCGCGGGGATCGGGTTGATCTGCACGTCCTGCTTGAGCCGGTAGCCGGGCACGTAGCTCGCGACCACCTCGACCATCTGCTCGATCGAGGCCCGGATCTCCGCCTGGACGTCGGGGGACGGCGCGTCGACGAGACACAACACGGTGTCCCGCATGATCAGGGGCGGCTCGGCCGGGTTGAGGATGATCAGCGCCTTGCCACGGCGGGCGCCGCCGACCTGCTCGATCGCGTGCGCGGTGGTCTCGGTGAACTCGTCGATGTTGGCGCGTGTGCCCGGCCCGGCGGACTTCGACGCGATGGACGCGACGATCTCGGCGTACGGCACCGGTGCGACCCGGGACACCGCGGCGACGATCGGGATGGTCGCCTGCCCGCCGCACGTGACCATGTTGATGTTGGTGATCTCGCCGGCGGCCAATCGCTGCTCCAGGTTCACGGCCGGCACCACGTACGGGCCGATCGCGGCCGGCGTCAGGTCGATCATCGTCTTGCCGTGCGCGGCGAGCTTGGCGTCGTTGGCCATGTGGGCCCGCGCGGACGTGGCGTCGAAGACGATCCCGATGTCGGCGAACCCGTCCATCGCGATCAGGCCGTCCACGCCGTCGGACGTGGTCGGCACACCGAGCCGCCGCGCCCGGGCCAGGCCGTCGGACCGGGGGTCGATGCCGACCATCGCGGCCATCTCGAGCGTCTCCGAGGTCCGCAGAATCTTGATCATCAGGTCGGTGCCGATGTTGCCCGACCCGATCACGGCGACCTTCATGCGTTGTCCTTCCCTGCGAATACCGCGCTGACCGAACCGAGCGAGGAGATCTCGGCGTGCACTCGTGTGCCCGGGCCGACCGTCACCATCCGGCCGAGTGCGCCGGAGAGCACCACCTCGCCGGCCCGCAGCGGGTCGCCCAGGTCGCGAGCGGTCCGGGCGAGCCAGGCGAGGGCGGCGAGCGGGTCGCCCAGGCAATCCCGGCCGGTCCCGGCCGAGACCTCCACCCCGTCGACGGTCATCCGCATCACGACCATGGCGGGCTCGAAGTAGCTGAGCGGCACCGGCCGGCCGGAGAGCACGAACAACCCGCTCGACGCGTTGTCGGCGATGGTGTCGGCGATGCTGATGTCCCAGTTCTGGATGCGGCTGTCCACGATCTCGATGGCCGCCTCGGCGTGCTGGACCGCCGCGCGGATCACGTCCGGCCCGAGATCCGGGCCGTCCAGGTCGGCGCCGAGCCGGAACGCGATCTCGGCCTCGACGCGCGGCTGGAGCAGTCCGTTCGCCGGGATCTCGTCGAGATCGGAGACGTCCATGCGGTCGAACAGCACACCGAAGTCGGGCTGGTCGACGCCGAGCTGGTGCTGGACGACCGGTGCGGTCAGGCCGATCTTGCGCCCCGCGACGCGCTCGCCGGCACCGATCCGCCGGTCCACACCCACCCGCTGCACGCGGTAGGCCAGCCCGATGTCGGCGGCGCCGATGAGGTCTCGCACCGGGGCACACGGGACACCGGTGCGCTGGGCGTGGGCGAGCCGCTCGGCGGCGGCCACTGTTGATGAATTCATAGGACTCCCCTGCTTCGAGCCCGATGGTGCCCGGCTGTCGGCGCGACGGCCCAGTCGTTCGTTCCGGTGAACGAACCGGACCGATTGCCCCGGATCGGCTCGCTGACGAGGCTTCTCGTCCGACACCACCAACCGGAAGGACGCCCGATGACGACCGCGCCGATCCGTGGGTACGCGACCACGCCCTACGGCCAGATGCACTACGCGGAGGTCGGCTCGGGGCCCGTCGTCCTGCTGCTGCACCAGACGCCACGCT
>KL571250.1:124343-129215 GCA_000715855.1 Actinoplanes liguriensis | reverse complement strand
GAGATGTGTATAAGAGACAGGTGCAGCCGTTGCTGGCCGGCGGCCATCGGGTGATCGCGATGGACATGTACGGCTTCGGCCTCAGCGCCACCGCGCCCGCGCCGCAGAGCATCGAGGCGATGGCGGCCGGGGCGTACGCCCTGCTCGACGCGCTGAACATCGACCGGGCCAGCCTGTTCGGGCACCACACCGGCGCGGCGGTCGCGATGGAGATGGCCGCCTCCGCCCCGGCCCGCGTACCGGCGCTGATCCTCTCCTCCCCGCCGTGGACCGGTCCGGAGTACCGCCGGTCGCACGCGAGCGGGCCTGGCGTGGACGTCGCGGAGACCACCGACGACGGCTCCCACCTGACCCGGCTCTGGTCGCAGCGGCAGCCGTACTACCCGGCCGGACGCCCGGACCTGCTCCACCGCTTCATCCGGGATGCGCTGGCGCCGGGCGTCGACCCGATGGAGGGGCACCTCGCCTGCGCGCGCTACGTCATGGAGGACCGCGTCGGCCGGGTCGTGGCCCCGACCCTGATCATCGGCGCCTCCGACGACCCGTTCGCCCGGCCCAACGTCGAGGTGGTCCAGGCCCGGCTCGCCGGTGCCGCCCACGTCGAGATGGCGATCGTCGCCGGCGGCACCATCCCGCTCATGGAGCAGAAGGCGGCCGAGGTCGCCGCCCTGGTCACCGCATTCCTGGCGGCGCGCACGGAAAAACCCGATCAGTAACGGAAGCTGCGGACCATGCCCTGAAGATCGTCGGAGAGCTGGGTCAGGTCGGCGGCGGCCGAGGCGGTGGCGTGGGCGGCCCGGCGGTTGTCGTCGGCCACCCCGGTCACCTGCTTGATGCCGGTGCCGATCATCTCGGCTCCGACGGCGGCGGCGCTCAGGTCGGCGGCCATGCCGCCGGTCACCGCGCTCTGCTGCTCCACCGCGGAGGCGATGGTGGTCTGGAACTCGTTGATCCGGCCGATGATCCCGGCGATCTTGCTGATGGCGTCGACCGCGGTGCCGGTGTCGGTCTGGATCGCCGAGACGCGCTGGCTGATGTTCTCGGTGGCCTTGGTGGTTTCCTGAGCCAGGTCGTTGCGGCTGGTGATGCCGGAATCGCGGGTGAGGTCACCGTCGGCCACGGCGTTCAGCACCGCGCTGAACTGGCGGAGCGGCCGAATGACCCCGCCGGCCATCACGAGCGCGACCAGAACGGCGAGGACCAGGCCGATCACCAGGACGACCAGCACCACCACCCGGGCACCTCGGTAGTCGTTCTCGGCGTCGCGCAGGGCGGCATCGGCCCGGGCGTCGGTCGCCGCGCTCAGATCGTCCATGTAGCCGAGCGCCTCGGTCAGCTTCGGGCTCACTTTCTCCTTGCGGAACGCCGCCCATTCCGCGGTCTTGCCGGCCGCCTTCAGCGCGGTCGCCTGGTCGCCCAAATTCTGGAAATCGCTCCAGGCGGTGGCGAACGATTCGAGCGCAGCTCGTTGATCGGAGCCGATGTCGCGTGAGGAGTAGTCGGATATTTTCGTGTCGATGACATTCTTCGCGGCCTGCATCGCCGCTTTGGCGTCGGCGGCCAGCGCGCTGTCGGTCGACGTCACCATGGTCAGGCCCTGGTAGCGATAGAGCCGTACGTTTTCGCGGATCGTCGCGATGTCCCGCGACGGGATCAGGGCTTCGCTGTAGATGTTGCGGCCGCTCTCGGCGACCGTCGACATCCGGCTCAGGCTCAGCACCCCGATCACGACGGCCACGATGCCGGTGAGTGCCACGAGCGTGGTGAGGCTGGTGCGCACGCTCAGATTGCCGACAAGCCCGGAAAGCTTTCGCACGACATCCCCCATAAAGTGAGGAAAGCTCAGGTGCTCGAATCTACTCGACTCGTTTGTCCCGTATCCCCGAATGGTTCATTCGCTGCTCCGGTCACGCACCCGCTGGGGCCGGTGCGTGACCGGCCCCAGCAGGCGAGGTCAGGACTTGGCGTACCGGCAGACCCACTTGCCGTTGATCCATTCGCAGGTCTTCTCGTAGCCCGGCGAGAAGGAGCCCAGCCAGCTGACGGTCTGGTTCGCCGACTTGCGCGGCTGCGCCGTGTAGCTCGACGCCTGATCGGCCGGTCCTCCGGTGGTGTTGACGGCCATCAGCGGCCACGGGTAGGCAGGCCGGGTCGCGGTGACCGCTCCCGAACCGTCCACCTTGCTGGTGATCAGGCTGTCCGGCGCCTTGCCACCCTCGACCCAGTTGACCACCGCGGTGAGCCCGTCGAGCTTGTCCGGGCCCTGACCACCGCTGCAGTGCGCCACGCCCGGCAGCATGAACAACCGGGCGAATTCCTGGGTACGGGCCAGCCCACCCATCTGCTTGGTGACCGCCTGGTAGTAGGCGATGGTGCCGGCCGGCGGCACCGCCGGGTCAGCCTCACCGTGCCAGATGATCAGTTTGCCGCCGCTCTTGCGGAACGCGCTCAGGTCCGGGTCGATGGAGTCGTAGATGCCCGAGACACGACCCATGATGTCCTTGAAGCTCTTCGAGGTGAAGTGGATGTCGTCGAGCGTCAGCGACGTCCTCGGACCCGGGTAGGCGAGCCAGCGCACCGAGGCGACGGCGAAGCCCCCCTGGTTCGAGGACATCCCGGCGGCGTACGGAACGAGCCAGCCTGTCCAGTTGAGCTCTGAACCGCGAGGTTGGGCACCCGGGTACAGCAGCCGGTTCTTCTCGTCCCGCGGCCCGCCGTAGATCTTGCGGACCGACTCGACCTGAGCCGGGGTGAGACAGAAGCCGGACGCGCTGCCGCCGGACGCCGGGCAGGCGATGCTCTTGGGATCGAACGTGCAACTCTGCGAATCGCTGATCAGCCCGTCCGCGGTGCCGTCCAGGGTGTCACAGGCATTGAGCACCGCGGCGTGCAGCGACGTGAGGTCGTTCACGGTGAGCGTCGAGTTGCCGTTGGCGTCCAGCATCGCCTTGGCGTTCCACCCCTGGTCGAAGATGCCGAGCGCGGTCATGTTGGACGCGGGGGCACCGGCGACGATCCCGTCGAAGTCATCGGGGTAGCGCTGCGCCTCGGTCATGGCCTGGTCGCCGCCCTCCGAACAGCCCGTGAAGTACGAGTGCGGCCGGTTGGCCGTAGAAGCGCTTGATGATCTCCTTGGCCACGATCGAGGTCAGGTGCTGGGAGCGGTAGCCGAAGTCGACCCGCAGCTGAGGATCGGCGCCGAAGACCCCGTCGGTCATGCTGGCTCCGACGTGCCCCTCGTTGTCCGCGGCCACCGCGAACTCGCCGTTGGTGAACGGCACGCAGCCGTAGGTCGCCTGGGGGTCGAAGCCGATGCTGCCGCAGAAACCGCCGCATCCGGTCTGCAGGTAACGCCCGGTCCACGTCTGGGTGGGCAGCAGCACGTTGAACTGGATCTGGGGCGCGATGGTCCCCTTGACGCTGCACGCCTCCCACTTACCGAGGGTGTTGCCGGCCGGTGCGACGACGGTCGCCGAGGTGATGCTGGCCGGTGCGCCCGGAACACCGGACAGATCCAGCCGCGCGGCCTCCGCGCACGTGATCGCCGGCGGCGTCACTGCCGCGGTGGCCTCGGCCTTGACGGGACGCGGTGATGCCTGCGCCGTGGAAGCGGTGACCAGGGCCGCCATGAGCACGAAACATTGACGACAGCGACGAGGATGCGCCGGCTGCCGGTACCTCTGGTGAGAGATGACAACTGATCTCCTGACCCGACGGGGAAGATAGATGTCCGCGAATCATGAGATGGATGTGACAACTGTCAAAAGATTCCGGTCCGCTCACCGAACCGTGGGCGGCTCAGAGTTCCCGGGCGCTGAGCAGCTTGGTCATCCGCCGGCCGACCAGGTTCAGCTGGCCGACGAACCGGTCGACCTTCGCCCGCGACATGGGCGCGGTCACCGAGAGCGCCGCCACCGTGGCCCCCGTCGCGCCGATCAGCGGGATCGCGACGCTCATGTGCCCGAGCCGGGCCTGCTCGTACTCGGCCGCGAAGCCCACTTCGCGGGCCCGGTCCAATTCCCGCGCCAGCAGACCCGGGGCAACGATGGTCCGGGACGTCACCCGGGCCATCGGGCTGGCCATCACCTCGTCGAGCAGCGCCCGCCGGCCGAAGGCGAGCAGCGCCTTGCCGGTGGCCACGCAGTGCAGGGGCATGCGGCCGGCGACCCGGGACGGCCGGTTGATCCCGGTGCGGACGCCGCTGATCTTCTCGAGGTAGAGCACCTCGAGACCGTCCACCACGGCGAGGTGGACGGTCTCGTTGGTGGCCTGTACCAGGTCGATCATGAGGGGGCGGGCGAGGTCCCGCAGGATCCGCTGGCGCGGCACCCGCTGCCCGATCTCGAACAGCCGCATGCCGAGGCGGTACTCGCCGCTGCGGCGTTCCAGCAGGCCCCACTGGACCAGTTCCTGGCTCAGCCGGTGCACCGAGGCCTTGGCCAGCCCGGTCCGGCGGGCCAGCTCGGACAGGCTCAGCGTCTCGTCGTCGAGGCTGAACACCTCGAGGATCAGCCGGACCTTGCCGAGCACGCTGTTGCTGTCCGGAGTGAGGTGCGGGGTGCCCGGATCGGGCTCGAAAAAGTCACCTGCCGAGGCGATGAGCTCCATCTGCACATGGTTCGATCCGGGCCCCTCCGCCACCATCGAACCGGTCCGCTGAGCGGAACGGTTCCGCTGATCAGAACGTTAGGACGAGGCGGCCCCGGACTTCTCCCTTCGCCAGCCGCCCGAACGCCTCGGCCGCGGCCTCGATCGGCACCTGCTCGACCGCCAGCGTCAGCGTGCCGGCGGCGAGCTGCGCGCTCAGGCCGGGGCTCAGCTCCTGGCCCCGCTTCCCGTTCCGCATCATGTCTGTCTCTTATACACATCTCT
>KL571250.1:123047-124110 GCA_000715855.1 Actinoplanes liguriensis | reverse complement strand
GTGTATAAGAGACAGACCACGGCCCGGCCGCCGGCCCGCACCCAGCGCGTACGCCCGATCAGGCCCTCGCCTCCGGTGGTGTCGACCAGCAGGTCGAACGGGCGCTCCTCGACCCACCCGGCCGGCGCCTCACCGAGCACGACCCCGGTGACACCGCTCGGCAGGTCGGCGAGGCGCGCTTCCCGGCTGACCAGGCCGGTCACCTCGGCGCCGGCCTGCCGGGCGAGCTGGCACACGAGGGAGCCGACCGCGCCGGCCGCGCCGGTCACGGCCACCTTCTCGCCCGCCTGCAGCTTCGCCACGTCGTACAGCGAGACCGCGGCCGTGGTGGTGGGGCCGAGGAAGGTGGCGGTCAGTTCGGCGGGCAGGGGGTGGTCGAGCAGGGTGACCGCCTTGCGCGGCACGCTGATCCGTTCCTGCCAGGTGCCGTCGCGCGTCAGGCCGATCCCACCGCCGCGGAGCAGGACCTGGGTGCCGGGCTCCAGGTCATCGGCCTCGAGGACGGTCCCGCTGCCCTCGACACCACCGATGTACGGCAGCGTCGGCCGTACCCCGAACTCGCCCGAGGCCACGGTGAGGTCGAGGTGGGCCAGGCCGGCCGCGTCGACCCGGACCAGCACCTCGCCGTCGCCACGGACCGGTTCCGGGATCTCGTCGACGACCGGCGGCTCGCCCCAGGCGTGCACGCGCAGGGCCCGCATCAGGCGCTCACCTTGGCCAGGAAGTCCAGGCTGAGCTTGTTGTAACGCTCGGCCTGCTCGTGCTGCGGCCAGTGGCCGGTGTCCTCGAACAGTTCCAGCTGCGAGCCCGGGATCCCGGCCTGCATCGCCTCGGCCTCGGGGACCTCACCGAACGGGTTCTTGCGGCCCCAGACGATCAGTGTGGGCTGGGTGATCCGTCGCATCTGCTCCAGCGTCAGCAGGTTCCGCAGCCGGATCTCCAGCTTCTGCAGCGAGAGCAGGTTGTCGATGTTGGCGACGAAGTCGGGCTCGTGGTAGATCCGGTGCCGGACCTCGACCAGTTCCTCGGTGGCGTTCACCGGATCGGCCATCAGCAGCCGCAG
>KL571250.1:119742-122826 GCA_000715855.1 Actinoplanes liguriensis | reverse complement strand
GCCGCTTGCGGGTCAGGTCGATGTCGTCGGTGGCCACGGCCTGCCGGGTGCTGGAGTCGATGCGGGCCATCACCTCGGGGTTGGCGACCGTGCCGCCGGCGCAGAGCAGTTGCAGGCTGGCGACCCGGTCCGGGAAGTCGACGGCGGTGCGCGCGCCGACCCAGCCGCCGAGCGACTCCCCGACGATGTGGGCCTTCTCGATACCGACCGCGTCGAGGTAGTCGAGCAGGTGCTTCACGTAGCCGGGGATCTCCGACGGCCTGTCGACCTTTCCGGTGTAGCCGTGGCCGAGCATGTCGATGGCGTGCACCGCGTAGTGCTCGGCGTGCGGCACGACATTGCGGGAGAAGGCCTCGAGGTGCCCGCTCGTGCCGTGCAGGAAGACCACCGGGGCGCCGTCGCCGGCCCGCAGCGTCCGGGTCGGCACACCAGCCGCGTCGACGTACGACAGCGAGAAGGGGATCGGGGTCAGATCGGTCCAGATGGACATGGCTCTCCTACGGTTGGTTGATCCGGTGGATCTGGGTGTTGCTGCGGCGGGCAAGGATCCTGGCGAGGGCGACGAGCGCGCCGATACCGGTCAGCCAGAGCAGGGTTCGCATGGTTCAGTTGCCTTTCACGTCACGGCGGGCCACGTCGGCCAGGAAGGCGGCGACGAGGGAGTGGTAGCGCTCCGGTTGCTCCTCCTGCGGGTGGTGCGACACGTGGTCCATGACGAACAGATTGCCGTTCGGGATCATGCGGGCGAGCATCATCGGGTAGTCCGGGGTGAGGAACGCGTCCTCGCGGCCCCAGACGAACAGGGTCGGCGCCTGGATCTGGCCGAGCTCGGTGGTGAGGTCCTGCCAGTCGCCGCGCGGCGAGTCGGACATCGCGGCCAGTTCGCGCTCGCCCGGGTCGAGGCTCTGCTGGTAACGCATCTCGACGGTCTCCTCGGGGAGGTTCTCGCCGTGGCACCACTCGAGGGAGGCGATGAGGTGACGCATCTTCTCCTTGGTCGGGCCCTCCCCGCCGTAGTAGGCGTCCCGGGCCTTGCGGCCGCGGTGCCCGTTCTCCGGCAGCGGCGCCAGCGGCCCGTAGAAGACCGGCATGCTGCCGGTGACGACCAGCGACCGGACCCGGTCCGGGTACTTCGCCGCGAGGTTGAGCGCGATGGTGCCGCCCCACGAGTTGCAGACGAAGTCGGCGCGCTCGACGCCGAGCGAGTCGAGCAGCGCGACCGTACGGGCGGCGTGGAAGTCCCACATCGGCCCGGTGATGTGCACCTTGTCGGAGCGCCCGTACTGCAGGATGTCCGGGATCAGCACCCGGCGGTCGGCGGCGAACAGGCCGGCGACCGGTCCGAAGTCGCTCCAGCCGGTGCAGCCGGGACCGCCGCCGTGCAGGAACACGGTGTCCAGCCCCGATCCGAGGTCCAGGTAGTAGTAGCCCTCGGCGTGCTTGCCCTCGGGTGCTGTGCTCATCTCTCCTCCTGACTGTTGGCCACCGCGACGCGGGCGAGGACCTCGCAGAGCCGGCGCATCGCGGTAATCTCGACGGTGTTCATGCCAAGGGCGAAGTCGATGCCGGGCAGCGCTGCCTTCGGCATGCCGACCCGGGCGGTGGGGATGCCACGGGCGCGCAGGATGTTGGCGTCGGTGGCGCCGCTGTTGTCCGGGACCGGCTGGTGCGGCCGCCCCGCGGCGGCCTCCCAGGCCCGGATCGTCTCGGTGATCACCCAGCTGTCCGGGTCGGTCACCGAGGCGGGGATGTGGTTGACCAGCTCACAGTCGACATCGGCGTCGATCGTCGACAGAAAGGAAGCCAATTCCCGGCGTACGTCGAGGGCCTGCCGGCCAGGCGCAAGCCGGATGTCGACGCGCAGCCGGCAGACGGCCGGCGTGACCGCGAGCATTCGCTCCCAGCCGCCGGCAACCGCGCCGATGATGCCCTGGGGTGCGGCGCTCGCGGTGCGATGCCGGTCGGGGTACGCGGCCAGCCAGGACTCCAGCCGGGTCGCGACCTCCGCGGCGGCGACGATCGGATTGCGGTACGGCAGGCGGTGCCGGCTCCCGGCGTACGTGTGAATGCCTTTGATCGTGATCTCGAACCAGCAGAGACCGACCTCGTCGTGAGCGACGAAGTCACCGGGCTTGGCGATGATCGCGTGATCGGTGTACCAGCCGCGTTCCAGCAGGAACGACGCGCCGACACCGTGGCCGGTGTTCGCCCGACCCCCGCCGATCGCATTGGTCGGCATGCCCCCGGCCCCGAACGCCAGCACCAGATCGCCGTGCGGCACGATGCCGGTGGCGGCAACCGCCTCGGCGTACGCCTGCCCGGTGACCAGCACGCACGCCGCGTGGCCCTTGGGGTTGCCGGCGCCCAGGCCTTGCACCAGGTCGCCGTGCACGACGCCCTCGGCCCGCATGTCCGGGCGCAGCGACGGGCCGACCCACGGCACGTCCTCCCGCTCGTCGCCGGTCGTCAGCGTGTCGATCGGCGCGTAGAGCATCAGATCCCGGCCGGTACGGCTGCTCGGCACCCGGCCGACCGCGTTGGCCTGGTCGGCGTCGATGCTCTGCACCCCGGCCTCGATGCCGCTGGTTCGCATCTGCCCGGCCAGCCACGCCGCGAGCGGCGCCTCCCGGCCGGTCGGGCTGGGGATCGAGGTGACCGCGACCGCCGCCTCGCGCAGCCGCTCCGGCGTGATCCGGCGCAGCACCTCGGCGAGCAGGTCGGTCACGGCTCGATCACCGCGACGCCCATCCCGGTCAGCCATTCCGGCATCGGGCTGTAGGCCAGGGTCCGGCCGGGGGCGAACCCGAGGGCCGCGGCCATGGTCAGCCAGGTCCGCAGCTCCTGACCGCCGTTGCCGGCCGCCGCCTCGATGTCGGCGGTGGTCCAGTCGGCGTAGTGGCGCAGCTCGCCGCGATCGAGCCGGCCCAGGAACTCCTCGTCGAACGCCGGGAAGAGCGTCGGCCGGGCGCCGACGATGATCTCACGGCGGCGCTTGTCGTACTTCTCCCAGTCGCCGCGGCCCTCCCGCCACGCCTCGACCAGGAACTCCTCGTCCTCACCCTGCGGGTCCTGCCAGCGGCTGGG
>KL571250.1:111822-119494 GCA_000715855.1 Actinoplanes liguriensis | reverse complement strand
CGGCTGGGCCACGGCAGCTGGTGGGACAGGCCGCCCGAGGCGATCACCACCACGCGCTTGTCGTCCTCGACGGCCGCAACCGCCCGAGCGATGCCCTCGCCCAGTTCGACGCAGCGGCTCACCAGCGGCAGCGGGGTGGCGAACACGTTGATCACCAGCGGCACGACCGGCACGTCGAGGTCGTGCAGCAGGTACTGCACGGCGTGTGCCTGTCCGTGGTCGATCTGCAGCTTCGCCGAGATGGCGACCTCCGTGCCGTGCTCGACCAGGTCCTCGGCGAGGGCCTGGGCGAGTGCCGGATCGGTGCGCTGCGGGCCCTTCGGGGTGCCACCGTCACCGGACGCCACGACCTGGTCGACACCGAGCGTGAACGAGGGGATCAGGTCGAGCCAGAAACCCCGGAAGTGGTTGGAGCCGATCACGACGGCGACGTCGGGACGGGCGACGGCGATCGCCTCCCGGGCCTCGGCGAGCGCGTCGCGGAACCGTTCGGCCCGGTCCACGCCGGCGACCTGGTCCCAGTGGGTGTTCATCAGCGTCGAGTGGGAGGCGCCGACGCCGAGCACGATACGGGCCACTACCGCGTCACCTCGGGTTGCCCGTCCCCCGGTCCGACGCCCGCGCTCTTGAGCCGCTCGACCCGTTCCTCGGTCGCGTCCTCCGCCAGCTTGCGCCACTGCAGCAGGGCGTCGTCGGGGCGGTAGAGACGCTCCGGCGGCGCGTCGGTGACCTCGACCATCCACTTGTCCTGGCCGGAGAACTGGCCGTGGAACAGCCACCGGATCGCGCCCAGGTACTTGGGGTAGAACGGCAGTGTCTTCAGACCCGTCCCGAAGTTGACCATGACGCCGACGTACAGGTGATTGTCGGCGTCGACCGGGACGTAGAACTCGTAGTGGATGAAGCCCGGGTAGGCGACCCGCAGCATGCCGGGCATGGTGATCGAGACGAAACCCGGGAAGTCTTGGGCGGCGATCACCTCGTTGACCTTCGCCGCACCACCGGTGTTGCCGACGTTGAGGTTGACCTCCGCGCCCGGCTTGATCTTCGACGGGTCGATCTTGTACCAGGCCTTGCCGGACCACTTGCCCAGGCCCGGGAAGTCGGCGTCCCAATACTGCTTGTCCTGTACCCGGTAGAGCCAGCGGCCCTGCCGCACCAGGCGGGTGTCGTTGTACACCGGCATCGCCTTGAACAGCCGCCACAGCGCCGTCCGGTGCAGGTATTTCGCGTGGCCCTCGTCGTAGCCGTTCTCGGCGGCGAAGCGCCAGTTGCCCTCGCGCGGCTGGATGCGCACGCCCACGATGCCCGGGTTGCCGAGCAGTTCCTCGGGCAGTTGGTCGTCGATCGGCGGCGCGTCCTCGCCGTCGCCCACGAACAGCCACACCATGCCCAGGCGCTCGGCGGCCTCGAACGTCGGCTGGGTGACCTTGCCGCAGATCGGTGAGGCCGGCCCGTCCGTGATCGCGGCGGCCAGGTCGCCGGTCTTCAGGTCGAACGTCCACCCGTGGTAGATGCAGCTGACCGTGCCGGGGAACTGCTGGTTGCCGTAGCTGAGCGGCACGCCGCGGTGCGGGCAGCGGTCCTTGAGGGCGTACACGGTCCCGTTGTCGCGGATCACCATGATCCGCTCGCCGAGCAGGGTGACCGCGGTCGGCTTGCCGGTGATCTGCGACGAGAACGCCACCGGGTACCAGTAACCGCGGAAGCCCGCGGCGGCCGCCTGGTAGTGCGGCCAGCTCGACCAGTCCTGCCGGCCGGGCAGCCGCCCGCTGCGCGAACGACGCCGAGCCGGCGGCTTCGCGTTCGCAGTAGGTTCTGCGACCATCGACCTCTCCCCTCCTGCGGACCGGGACGTGGCCCGGCTCGCTGAACAATGAGGCGAGCGAACCACCCGGGAGCGGGGCACGACAGCCGCCGGGTTCGCTCACCGGAACGCGTTCCGCGCAGCGGTCCGTGTTCCGGTCACCGGTCCGATCGCGTCGTCCCGGCGACGCCCCGTCCCTACCGTCGGCACCATGCAATCCACCACGATCAACACGGATCTGGCGATCGTCGGCGCCGGCCCGACCGGTCTCTACGGCGCGTTCTGCGCCGGCTTCCGAGGCCTGAACACCGTCCTGATCGATGCGCTGCCGCAGGTCGGTGGTCAGATCGCGGCCCTGTACCCGGAGAAGGTGGTACGGGACGTGGCCGGCCTGCCCGGGGTCACCGGCCGCGAGCTCGTCGAGGGCCTGACCGCGCAGGCCGACGCGTTCGGCGCCCGCTATCTGCTCGAACGGCAGGCGGTCGGTCTCGCCCGGCACGAAGGCCGGCCGCAACTGCTGCTCGGCGACGGCACTCTGATCGACGCCGGCGCGATCGTGCTGACCGCGGGGATCGGCACGTTCACCCCGCGCCCCCTGCCGGCCGGGGAGGAGTTCCTCGGCCGGGGGTTGTCGTACTTCGTGCCCGATCTGAGCGCGCACGCCGACCGGCACGTGGTCGTCGTCGGCGGCGGCGACAGCGCCATCGACTGGGCCAACGCACTGGTGCCGATCGCCCGCAGCGTCACCGTCGTACACCGCCGGGGCCGGTTCCGGGCCCACGCCGCGAGCGTGGCCGAGGCACAGCGTGCCGGCGTGGCCTTCCGCGTCAACTGCGAGATCACCCGGCTCGTCGGCGACGACTGGGTGGAGCAAGCCCATCTCGATGACGAGGTGATCCCCGCGGACAGCGTGATCGCCGCACTCGGCTTCGTCTCCGACCTCGGTCCGCTCGCCGACTGGGGTCTGGAGCTGGCGGGCCGGACGATCCGGGTCGACCAGCGCATGCGCACCAATCTTCCCGGCGTGTACGCGGCCGGCGACGTGACCGAGTATCCCGGCAAGGTCCGCCTGATGTCGGTCGGCTTCGGCGAGGTGGCCACCGCGGTCAACAACGCCGCCGTCCAGCTCGACCCCGGGGCCTCCCTGTTCCCCGGCCACTCCACCGAAGCCTCCCCCGTCTGAAAGGCGAACCATGTCGTACGTCATCGGTAAGGACTGCGTCGACGTCAACGACCGGGCCTGCATGGATGTCTGCCCGGTCGACTGCATCTACGTCGGCGACCGCAAGAGCTACATCAACCCGGCCGAATGCATCGACTGCGGCGCCTGCGAGGTGGAATGCCCCGTCGAGGCGATCTTCGTCGACCGCAAGGCACGCGACGACGAGGAACGCACCCAGTTCGTCGAGGACTCCAAGAACTTCTTCCAGATCGTGCTCCCCGGCCGGGACGAGCCCCTGGGCACCCCCGGCGGCTCCCGCAAGGTCGGCGAGCTCGGCGTCGACACCCCCTTCATCAGCGACCTGTGAACGCCGGGCCCCGGCCCCACCCGATCCCGGTTCGCTGAGCGGACCGGGATCGTTGTCCCCGGTTTCGCGCCGCCGGTATACCACCTGGACAACAGCTCCCTCGTCATCGAGCCGGTCGATCCGGCAGGCCCGCGACAACGGCCGCATCGACCAATTCTTCGTCCTCGGCTTTCTCGGTTTTCCCGTGCGACCCGCCGCATCGTCGTCGGACGGCTTCCGCAGCGTTTCCGGCGTGAAGGTATGACTCCTGCGAAATCGAAGGGCACCATCATGCGTAAATGGTTCACCCCAGGCCGATCGGCGGCCGCTCTGAGTTTGGTCGGCGTGCTGCTTCTCGCCGGCTGTTCCCGTCCGGCGACCAAGACGGAGGCTGCCGGCGGCGCGTCGACGAAGATTCGGATCGCCGTCGGCGTCGACGCGGCGTACGCACCGTTCTTCGTCGCCAAGCAGGAGGGCCTGTTCGCCAAGGCCGGCCTCGACGTCGAGCTGACCCAGACCGAGGGCGGCCCGGCGATCACCAACGCCGTGGTGGCCGGCGTCGCACAGCTCGCCGCCAGCTCGGACGCGACCATCGTCACGCTGATGGCCAAAACGCCCGACCTGCGGGCGCTGGCCGTGTTCCAGGAGTCCTCGCAGTACCTGAAGGTGGTCCTGCGCAAGGGGATCACCGATGCCAAGCAGATCAAGGCGATGGCCGTCGCACCCGGACTGGTCACCCTGGCCGCCGCTCGTTACCTGGAGAGCGAGCACATCGACCGGGCGTCGGTGAAGTTCGTCAAGGCCAGTGCGCCGGACTTCCCCGCGCTGCTCAGCAAGGGCGATGTGGACGCGTACGTCGTCTACGAACCGTGGATCACCCGGGGCGTCGAGAAGGGTGGGACGATCAAGGAGTCGATCGGCGACTACGGCATGAAATACGTTCAGTGGATCGAAGCCGACCAGAAGTGGCTCGCCAACAACGCGGCCGTCGCCGGCAAGGTCGTCAAGGTGATCGCCGAAGCCTCCGACATCGTGGCAAAGGACCCGCAGAAGGCCGCCGACGCGACGGAGAAAGAAATCAAGATCCCGGCTGCGGAAACACTCAAGACAGTGGGGCTGATCAGTTTCGGGGTTCACGACATCACTGACGCCGACGTCACCAGCGCGAAGAGCATTTCAGATTTCTTCGTACAGGAAAAGCTCATCACCACGGCGCCGGACCTGGACCAGCAATTGCTGAAGAACTGGTACACCCAGAACGCCCCGCACTGAGTCAGCGGCCGGCGCGGTCCCCGCCACCGCGCCGGCACGATTCACCTACTCAGATCACCTCGCGCCACACCAGACCAGCGATCGACAGCCATGATCGCCACTCCTGATCCGCGAGACAGAACCTAGCCCGTCTTCGCATGGTATTTCTCGCGAGCGGCAAGGACCGCCGCGCTGTTTTCCACCGACCACTCGGTGAGTGCCCTGAGCGGGCCGCGCAAGGTCTGACCCAGCGCGGTCAGCTCGTATTCCACCCGGATCGGCGCCTCGGGATAGACCGTTCGCAGGACCAGCCCGTCGCGTTCGAGCGTGCGCAGGGTCTGGGTGAGCATCTTCTCGCTCACCCCGCCGATCGATTGCCGTAGCTCGGTAAACCGGCAAGCCCCGCGCCGGCCGAGCTCGCCGATCACGAGCACCGCCCATTTGCTGCCGATCTGGTCGAGCACGTCGCGTGAGGGGCAGCCCCGGGAGTACGGGTCCAATGCCGAGGTGGGCTCGATCACGTCGTCAGTGGATGCCACGGGCTCTCACCTCGAACCTTTCGTCATGGTGGCCACCTTACCTCAAGGTACGTACTTACCAAAGGAGAGCTACCAGGTAATCCTGGGTCTGCGCCGCGGAAAGCCTGCGGTGGAGAAGAGGGAGACCACTCATGTCAATCGTTGTAACCGCGGCTTCCTCCCGCCTGGGCCGCCACGTCGTCGAAGCGCTGCTGGCCCGCGGGGTGCCGGCTTCCGGCATCATTGCGACCGGCCGCGACGTCGCCCGGATCAAGGACTTGGCCGACCGCGGGATCGTCGTTCGCCGGGCGGACTTCGCCGACCCGGCAAGCCTTTCCGAGGCTTTCGAGGGTGCGGGAAAGCTCTTGCTGATTTCGACCACGGACGTCGGCCAGCGGGTCGCCAACCATCGCCGCGCCATGGACGCCGCGATGGCGGCGGGCGCGTCACTGATCGCATACACGAGCATGCTGCATGCGGACACCGCTACCTCGATCTTGGGCGCCACCCACTACGCCACCGAGCAGGATCTGCGGCATCGGAGTGTGCCCAGCGTGATGCTGCGCAACAGCTGGTATCTGGAGAACTACATCGACCAGCTTCCGCAGGTATCGCTCGGCGGAATCCTGGCTGGGGCGACCGGCTCAGGCCGCATCAGCGCCGCGACCCGCGCCGACTACGCCGACGCGGCCGCTGTTGTACTGACCAGCGAAGGTCATGCCGGACAGGTATACGAGCTGGGCGGCGACGAAGCATTCACCCTGGGCGAACTGGCCGCGACGATCTCGGCGGTCACCGGCGAACAGATTACGCACGCCGACCTGTCGGTCAGTGACTTCACCCAGGCGCTGGTCGACGCCGGCCTCCCCGCCGAACTGGCCCACATCCTCGCCGATGCCGACCTGGCCATGAGCCGTGGCGAGCTCTTCACCGACTCAGGGGACCTGTCACGGCTGATCGGGCGCCCGACCGTACGCCCAGCCCAGGCCATCGCCGCCGCAATCAGCTGACGGAGTCATGACGATGTTCATCCGCACTCTTGCCTCGATCACGCTGACCGCGACACTCACCCTCGCGCCGGCTGCCTTCGCGTCGGCTGCCCCGGCCGCGCCGTCGCACGTCACGATCGAAGTCGACGGCGATCGCGCCTTCCCGGAGAGCGTCACGACAGACCAGCAGTACGTCTACACCACCAGCATCGCCGACGGCACCGTCTACCGCGGTCACCTCGGGTCGAGCACGCTAGAGCCATTTCTTCCCGGTGGTCAGAACAACCGAACCCAGGCCGCCGGCATCAAGGCCACCGGCAGTCGTTTGCTGGTCGCCGGTGCCTTCACGGGACGCTTCTTCGTCTACACCAAGGATGGTCGGCTCGTCTCCTCCTACGCCGTCCCCGATACCGGCGAGCAAACCTTGGTCAACGACGCGGCCGTTACCCCCGGTGGGGACGTCTACATCACCGACTCGTTCAGGGCGGTCGTCTACCGCATTCCGGCTGCCGAGGTGAACGCCCCCGCCGCCGGCGCTCATCGGACCCTTCGGGTGGCTTACCGGCTGCCCGACTACGTCGCCGGCCAGTCCAACGGAAACGGCATCACCATCACACCCGACGGCCGATCACTGATCATCGGCTACTACTACAGCGGTGCCCTCTACCGGCTTGACCTTGTCACCGGCAAGGTCCGCAAGATTGCCGCCCCGGCTCTGCCAAGCGCCGACGGGATAGCACTGCGGGGAGACAACCTTTACATCGCTCGTGCCGTGAACAACGAGATCGACGTCGTACGGCTGTCCGGTGACGCCACCCGAGCGGCACTCATCGCCACCCGTACCTACCCCGGAGCCGACACCACCACCGGCGTCGCACTGAGCGGGAACCGACTACTCGTGACCAACTCACAGATGGACACCTACCTGTACGGGGAACCACGAACCAGCCCGGACTTCACGGTGGAGAATCTGTCGTTGCGCTGACCCGGGACAGCACCATGCTCAATGACGAGCGGCACTGCATCTCCGCGCTTACACGACGGACGGTTGCCTCAACCCCGGCAAGACCGTGAAGTGGCGTAGCCGGCTGCGATACGCCGGACGCACCAGTTTCTGCGCCTCCGCGCTGACCTTGATCCGGCCGACGTGGAGCGGTGGCGGCCGCGGGCGAGCCCGCCGACGCCGGCGAACAGGTCGACTCAGTGCGTCGAAGGCACCGCGCTCGGCGAGTCGACCGGCGGCGTGAGAGTCGCCAGCGTCAGCGCGGGCGCGCAATGCCTCGAAGTCACCGCGCTCGGCTGACCGTCGATCAGCTGGAAGGTGGCCGGCGGCTGCACGCCCGGGAGCCGCATTCGTTAAAGAAACTTTAAGGAACGCCGGCTCAGCGTCATGAACTGCTGCGACGTCATCGCTCGTATCTCTCGGCACAAGCAGTACCGAGACGAAGAGGAGCCGTGCATGTATCGACGCGGAGTCAGCAGCCGGACGCGCAAGCTGTTGATTGGAGGTGCCGCCGCAGCACTGCTCGGCTCGGCTCTCGCGGTCGGCACGGGGATGGGCCAGGCCGCCGAACAGGGCAGCGCCGGAGCCGGCTCCGG
>KL571250.1:111247-111597 GCA_000715855.1 Actinoplanes liguriensis | reverse complement strand
CGCCGGAGCCGGCTCCGGTAACATCAACGCCTTGGTGCCGGCGCTGGGTTTCAGCCCGGGCAATCCGAACGCGACGGCCGACCGCGTAGGCCCTACCGGGGTCAATGTTCCCGGTCGCTGCCCACCCACTCAAGCCCAGGTGAACGCGCAGGTAGCACTCAAGAATGCAAGCCTCCCGAGTGGAACGGACCTGGAAAGCCGCATCCAACGCTTCGAGAAGACCTTGTCGGCGATTCAGGACTTGAAATGCCCCGCATCTTCCACGACTCTGCTGGGCCGCTTGAACTCCTTGACCGCACTGCGCGGAAACGCGAACCGCGACAACATCCTGCGCGGTCTGGGCTTGAACG
>KL571250.1:109891-111000 GCA_000715855.1 Actinoplanes liguriensis | reverse complement strand
AGACGCCAGCGGGATAAAGCCGCGGGGAATGCGGCGTCACAGAAAGCGTCAGCGAAATAGGCGGCGCCGCGGACAACGGCAACCTGATCCACCGCACGGAACCGCCTCGCCGGAGGCCCTCCCACCAGGGGGTCTCCGGCGCGTCCGTGTGCGGGCCGTGCGCGCTGCCATGTCAGCGACCGGTGAACACCGGGGGCCGGGAGTCCAGGAAGGCCTGCAGACCCTCGGCCGCGTCCTCGGTGGCGATCACCTGCTGGACCGCGGCCCACTCGACACCCAGAGCCTCGTCGATGGGCTTGTCGGCGGCCTCGTCGATAGACCGCTTGAGCAGCCCGATCGTCGTGGTCGGCCGGGTCGCCCAGTCCAGCGCGCGCCGGCGGACCGCCTCCGCGAAGTCCGCATCGGGCACGACCTCGTCGACCAAGCCGATCTCCAGGGCCGCCTGCGCGGTCAGCCGCTTCCCGTCGATCATCAGCAGCTTGGCCTTGTGCGAGCCGAGCAGGCGCGGCAGGCGCTGACTGCCGCCGGCGCCCGGGAACAGCCCGAGCCTCACCTCCGGGAAACCGATCGTGGCGCTCGCGGCCGCGATGCGCAGGTCGCAGGCCAGGGAGAGCTCCGCGCCGCCGCCGAGGGCGTACCCGTTGATCGCGGCGATCACCGGTTTCGGGGCGAGCTCCAGCAGGCGCTGCACCTCGATCCAGCGCCGCATGCTGATGTGGTTGTGCAGGGACAGGTCGCGCATCACGGCGATATCGGCGCCGGCCACGAAGAACCGGCCGGTCCCGGTGATCACGATGCACCGCACCGCGGGGTCGCCGGCGAGGGCCGGCACCACCTCGAGGAACTTTTCGATCATCGCCGGGTTCACCGCGTTGGCGGGTGGGCGGTCGATGACGATGGTGCCGACAGCGTCGGCCACGGTCACGTCGAGCATGCTGGTCACTCCAGGACGGTCGGGTCGGCGGCGCTCGCGTCGCCGAGCAGTTCTTCGAGGATCTGGGTGGTGTGCTCGCCGAGCAGTGGCGCCGGCCGGGGCCCGGCGGCGGTGAACACGCCGCCCTCGTGCCGCACGTCTCCGGCGAGCGGGTGGCGCAGGATCGGGTAGAAGC
>KL571250.1:108831-109688 GCA_000715855.1 Actinoplanes liguriensis | reverse complement strand
GCCAGTTGAGGGTCGTGGTCGATGAGGTCTTCGCCGGTGGCCACGACGGCGGCCGGCACGCCGGCGCTCTGCAGCGCCTCGGCGGTCTCGGCGGCGTCCCGGGTGCGGGTCCAGTCGGCGAGGGCGTCGTCGATCCGGTCCTCGGCAACCTTGCGTGCGGCCAGGGAGAGGCCGGCGTCCCCGGCTCCGGTCAGCCGCGCGAGGGCACGCCACTGTTCGTCGTCCTCGACCGCGATCGCCACCCACCGGTCCTGGCCACGGGCCGGGTACACCCCGTGCGGCGCGCGGTGCGCGACCCGGTGCGGGTGGCTGGGGGTGGCTCCGGTGGGCTCGGCGCCGAGCTGTTGTTCCAGGACGGCCGGGCCCATCGCCGCGGCCATCGCCTCCAGCTGGGACAGGTCGACGAACCCGCCGCGCCCCTCGGCGAGCATCGCGAGAACGGCCAGCACCGCCGTGTTGGCCGCGACCATGTCGCCGAGACCGAAGGTGAGGCCCTGCGGGTCACCGCCGGGGTCGGCGCTCTCGTGGGTGAGCCCGGACATCGCGGCGAGCGTGTCGGCGAAGGTGACCGCGTTGCGCCACGGGCCGGTCTGCCCGGTGCCCGACATCGACACCGCGATCAGGTCCGGTTTGCCGAGCGAGGCGTGGTCGAGGCCCCATCTGGCCATCGTGCCGGGGCTGTAGTTGTCGATGATCACGTCGCACTCGAGGGCGAGGCGCCGGACCAGTGCCTGGCCTTCGGGGAGCCGCATGTTGACCGCGATGCTGCGTTTGCCGCGGTTGAAGTTGATGAAGTAGCCGCCGTCGTCGAAGGTTGCGTCCGGGCGCAGCCGCATCGACGGCTGGAACCGGGGCGG
>KL571250.1:108421-108591 GCA_000715855.1 Actinoplanes liguriensis | reverse complement strand
CCGGGTCGGGTCCTGCCGGTGCCGCGACTCCACCTTGATGACGTCGGCGCCGAAGTCGGCGAGCTGCCGGGTCGCGTACGGCCCGGCGAGCACCCAGGTCAGGTCCAGCACCCGCAGGCCGCGCAGGCTTTTCGGCCGCGGCGCCGCCGGACCGGCCGGGGCGGGCAGCT
>KL571250.1:106986-108184 GCA_000715855.1 Actinoplanes liguriensis | reverse complement strand
GGACCGGGTAGCCGACGTCGGTCAGGCCGCCCACCGTGATGAAGAAGTCCCGGCTGTTCAGCTGCGGGTTGCCGGTGAGCTGGTCGGGGCGGCTCACCTCAGCCCACGGCAGGGCTCGACGCAATCCCTGTTCGCCGAGCTCGGCGGCGGTGCGGCGGGCCGCGAAGCGGGCGACGATCTCGTCGACGTGCGGGCGGGCATTCCACCGGAACACCGCGTCGGCGTACTTCTCGTCGTTCAGATCCTCGGCCTCACCGGTCTCGTTCATCCAGACCAGCAGGTCGGTCCACATCCGGTTGCTGCCGGAGTAGCCGCCCGCGGCGTAACCGTCGGCGGCCCGGAAGACGCGGTGGGCGACGTGGGAGTAGACGCCGCTGCTGCGTACCGGAAATCGCCCCGCGTGAATCCAGGAGATCGCACCGGTCTCCAGGGTGGCGGCCACCGCCTGCTGCACGGACACGTCGATCAGACCGGCGTGACCGTCGAGCAGGCCGACATGGGCGGCGATCGCCGCGTGCGCCCCGGCGATCTGCAGCGCGAACTCGCGTGGCGGCGGCTTGGGGGGACCGTCCGGCCGTCCCCCGAGCCAGGTCATGCCGCCCGCGGAGGCGGTCACCAGGTCACTGCCGCGCCAGTCCCGGCGCGGTCCGGTGAGCCCGAACGAGGTCACGACCACGTGGACGAGCCCCGGCCAGCGGGACTGCCCGGTGCCGGTCAGGCCGCGCAGCGCCGGCCGGTTACCGCTTTCGATCACGACGTCGACATCCGCGGCCAGGTCGTCGAGCACGCCCGGTCCGTCGGCGACGACGCGGGCGCCGGCGTACCAGTGCAGCTCGCTCGCGCGGGGGCCCGGCGGCCCGGCCGGCACGCGCACCACGTCGGCGCCGAGGCCCACGAGTGCCCGGATCGCGGCGGCGCCGAGCTCGTCGGTCAGGTCGAGGACTCGCATGCGTGGTCCTTCCGTCGGAGGTGTTCGAGGTCGACGCCGGTGAGGCGGCGCAGGTCCGGTTTGCTGACCTTGGTGGAGGCGTTGCGGGGCAGCGCGTCCAGGACGATCACGTAGCGGGGCCAGGCGTGCCGGGGCAGCCGGCCTCGGCACCAGGCGTGCACGTCCGGCTCGGTGACCTGGCCGGCCACGGCGACGAGCAGGTCCTCCTCAGTGAGTTCGGAGGGCACCCCGACCGCGGCGGCCTCGCGC
>KL571250.1:104626-106780 GCA_000715855.1 Actinoplanes liguriensis | reverse complement strand
CCACCGATTCGACCTGCCAGGCCGAGATGTTCTCGCCGCGCCGGCGGATCACGTCGGTGTGCCTGCCGCAGAAGATCAGCCGCCCGCCGTCGTCGAAGCGGCCGAGGTCACCGGTGACGATC
The DNA here is from genome assembly GCA_000715855.1 of Actinoplanes liguriensis. GTDB lineage: Bacteria > Actinomycetota > Actinomycetes > Mycobacteriales > Micromonosporaceae > Actinoplanes > Actinoplanes liguriensis. The sequence goes on along the minus strand of KL571250.1, from coordinate 106,658 downwards.
CACTCCGGCGGCGGCTCCGAGCTGCCGGTGTATCCCAGGGTGCTGAGGTGCGGATGCCGGGCGCGGACGGCGATGCGCCCGTCGTCGAGGCGCACGTCGTACTCCGGCACCGGACGCCCGGCGCTGCCCTCGGCGACGTCGCCGACCTCGTTGCTGGCGACGTCGCCGAGCTCGGTGCACGCGTACGCCTCCACGAGCTGCACGCCGAAGCGTTCGCGGAACTGCCCGGCCAGCCAGCGCGGCGCCGGACCGCCGTACGCCCTGGTCACCCGGTGTGCGCGATCGTGCGACCCCGCCGGTGCCCGCAGCAGGATCGCCGCGACCGCCCCCATGAAGTTGAACGCGGTCACCCCCTCCGCGCGGCACAGCTCCCAGAACGCCGACGCGGAGAACCGCGGTACGGCCACCAGCCGGGCCCCACTGACCAGAGCGGCGAGCAGGCCGGTGTGCCGGATGTTGACGTGGTTCCACGGGAACGCGTTGTAGAGCACGTCGGCCGGGCCGTACCGCAGGGAGGCACTGACGCGCCGGGCGTGCCGCACCCCGGCGAAGTGGGGCAGCAGGACGCCTTTGGGGCGGCCGGTCGTGCCCGAGGTGCTCATCACCAGTGCCGGGTCGCCGGGTCCGGGCAGTGCGCGGAGCGGCCCGGGCCGCAGCTCGTCGAGGTCGCCGGGCCCTCCCCCGTCGTCCACGGTCCGCACGACCGCGGCGACGGCCGCCAGCCGGGGGTTGTCGGCGAGAGCGCCGGTGCCGACGACGGCGACCCGGGCGGTCGCCGGGGCAGCGCCGTCGACGGTGACGGGAACCTCGACCAGGCCCGCACGGGCGACTCCGGCCAGCACCTCCACGAGCGCGGGTCCGGGGCGCAGGCAGGTCAGGACCGGTTCGCCGGGTCGCAGGCCCAGTGCCGGCGAGTTCAGGAGCCGGGCGATCCGCTCCGCGGCGGCAAGCAACGCGCCGGCGGTCAGTTCCCGGCGCCGCGCGCCGGCGAAGGTGGCTACGACCGCGCCGGCATCGGTGGCGGCGCGCCGGATCAGGACGTCGATGAGCGTTTCCGGGTCGTCGACGACCCGGATCATGAGTGGGTGGTGTTGTCGGCCGACAACGGTTCCGTCCGGTTCACGGTGTCCTCCCCTCGGCGCTTTCGCAGGACCCGATCCTGGGTCGGGCACCGGGGAGGGTCAACGCGGGCGGACCACCTACCGGACCGGGTCAGGCGGAGAGCAGCGCGGAACGGGTCGGCGCGGAGAGCATTTCCAGCCGGCGCAGGGTGAGCGCGCCCTGCACCGCGGCGAAGGCGCCGAGCCGCGCCGGCACGATCGCGTCGCGCCCCTGCCGGGGGCCGTGCCCCAGCGTCGCGAGGCTGGCCTCGGGCAGGTCGGCCAGCTCGTCGGTGAACGCCGCCAGGAAGCCGCCGAGCACCACCGCTTCCGGCTCGTACATCAGGTTGATGTTGTCGAGCAGCACCCGGAACCACCGCAGGGCCCGGTCAGCGGCCGTCCGCGCGGCCTGATCACCGGCACCCGCCCGGCGGACGAACTCCTCCAGAGCCTTCGGAAGACCATGCTTTTCCCGTACGGCGGTGAGCCCGGCCTGCCGCACGACGACCTCCGGATCGGCGACGGTGACCAGGCACCCGCGCCGCCCGCACTCGCACAGCTCGCCGTCGGGCACCACGATCATGTGACCGGGAGCGTGCATCGCGCCGCGGGAGCCGCGCAGGATCTGCCCGCCCGCAATCATTCCGGCGCCGACGCCGGTGGCCGATTTGAGGAAGAAGACGTCGCTCAGGCCACCCATACCCGGGTCGGCACGCAGCGCCGTGAACTCCGCGTACGCGGCGAGCGCTCCGTCGCCCGTCAGATGCACGCCGGCCGGGAAGGAGGGCAGTTTCGCGGTGACCAGGTCCCGATACGGCACGTCGTTCCAGCCCAGGTCCAGCGCGCAGCGGACGGTGGCCTCGTCGCGGGCGATCCCGCCGGGCACGACCAGGTCCAGGCTGATCGGGGTGATACCGGTCAGCCGGTCGAGG
>KL571250.1:101242-104422 GCA_000715855.1 Actinoplanes liguriensis | reverse complement strand
GGCCGCCACCGCGTCGGCGATCGTCGCGGCCACGCCCGCCGGGTCGGCGTCGCGGGGCGTGCGCACCGGGACCTCCTGGCGGTGCAGCTCGCGCCCGGCGAGGTCGTGTGCGACCACGACGGCTTGGTCGACCTCGAGCTGGGCGCCGATCAGGCCGAGATGACGCCCGTCGATCTCGAGGAGCTCCAGGCGCCGGCCGACCCGCACGGCCGGCTGCTCCACCGGACGCACCAGCCGGCTCTCCAGCAGCACCGCGGACAGGGTGGTGAGGGCGCTGCGTGCCAGCCCCGTCTCCAGCGCGATCTCGGCGCGGGCAGCGCACCCGAGGCGATCGAGGGTGGTCAGTACCAGACCCAGGTTGTGATCGCGAACATCGCTGCTGACGAGGTGGTTTCGTGGCACGTCTCATTCTCGCACGGCCCATAGTTCAACCGATGAACAGGAGATTCAACCCTTGAACTATTGGTTTCGTTCTGCTTAACATCCCGGCCACCATGATCGGCATCACCATCGGAGCGCCTCATGAGCAAACAGGTCGTCGATGACGTCGCCATAACCTCCGCCCCGCCCCGGCACCGGACTGTCCTGCTGACTTCCCTGCTGGTCAACAATCTCGTTCTGTTCGCCGTCTACGCCGGGGTCCTCGGTGTCCTGCTGCCGCAACAGGTGTCCGACCTCGACCCGGCGAACAAGGCCGGCAACCTCGCGCTGGTCACGTCGCTGTCCGCACTCGCCACGCTGTTCGTGCAGCCGATCGTCGGCGCACTCAGCGACCGGACGCGGTCCCGATTCGGCCGGCGTGCGCCCTGGATCGCGGTCGGCGGGCTCGGCGGCGGCCTGTGCACGATCGCCCTGCAGTTCGGTCACGCGGTGCTCGCCATCGCGGCCATCTGGGTGCTCGCTCAGGTGCTGCTCAACGCGTTGCAGGGCCCGACGACGGCGATCATCGCCGACCGGGTCGAGCCCGCCGGCCGGGGCACCGCCTCGGCGTTCCAGGGCGCCGGCATCGCGATCGGCGCGGCGGGCGGCATCACGTTCGCCGGTCAGCAACTGCACCACCTCGGCGTCGGATACACCGTGCTGGGCGTGGCCGCCATCGCCATGACGGTGCTGTTCCTGCTCTTCAACCGGGACAGCCCGTCGACGGGCCTGCTCCTGGAGCCGTTCCGCTGGGGCGCGTTCGTACGCGGTTTCTGGGTCAGCCCGCGCCGGCACCCCGACTACGCCTGGGCGTTCGGTGGCCGCTTCTTCATGGTGCTCGGCTACCAGGCCATCCAGAACTACACGCTGTACATCCTCACCGACTACCTCAAGCTCGATCAGGACAGGGCCGGCTCGTTGTACGGCGTTCTCTCGATCATCACGTCGGTGACCATGGTGATCGGTACCGTCGCCTTCGGCAGGCTCTCCGACGTGGCCGGCCGCCGCAAGATCTTCGTCTTCGTGGCCACCGTCACGCTGGCCGTCGCGGTCGCCATCCCGCTGGTCGTACCCACCACCGGGGCGATGCTCGTCTACGCCGCGCTCGCCGGGCTCGGCTACGGCGCGTACGGGGCTGTCGATCTCGCCCTGATGATCGACGTGCTGCCGTCCAAGGGTGACATGGCTCGCGACCTGGGCGTGCTCAACGTCGCCTCGAACGTGCCGCAGACCCTCACGCCACTGGCCGCCGCCGCGCTGCTCGGCGCGTTCGGCGGCGACTACCGCTCGATCTTCGTCTACTCGATGGTCGCCGTCGCCGCCTCCTCCCTGTTCGTCCTGCCGATCAAGTCGGTTCGCTGAAAGGCTCCCCGTGTCACCCATCATCGAGATCAGTTCCGGACGCGTACGTGGTCTGGAGCGCCCCGGTTCGCTGGCGTTCCTGGGCATGCCGTTCGCCACGCCGGCCCGTTTCCGGGCTCCCGCTCCGGTCGAGCCGTGGACCGGGGTCCGCGACGCCACCCGGTACGGTCCGACCGCGCAGCGCCGCCCGTTCGGCCCGGTGACGACGATTCCCGAGCCCTCCATCCCCGGTGAGCAGACGCTGAACGTCAACGTCTTCACCCCGTCGGTCAGCGGCAAGCTCCCGGTGCTGGTCTGGATCCACGGCGGCGGATACTTCGCCGGCTCGCCGGCCAGCCCCTGGTACGACGGCCGCTCCTTCAACCGCGACGGCGTGGTCACCGTGACCCTCTCCTACCGCCTGGGCTTCGACGGCTTCGGCTGGATCGCGGGTGCGCCCGGCAACCGCGGCGTGCTCGACCAGATCGCCGCGCTGCGCTGGGTGCGCGAGAACATCGCGGCGTTCGGCGGCGATCCGGAGCGGGTCACGATCGCCGGCCAGTCGGCGGGCGGCGGCAGCGTGCTCACCCTGTTGTCGTCGCCGCTCGCGGCCGGGCTCTTCCACGGGGCGATCGCGCAGTCCAGTGCGCTGACCGACGTGCGGCCCGAAGCCGCGGCGGAGATCACCGCCCGGGTCGCGCAGGCCCTGGGGATCGGCCCGTCCGGCTTCGGCGCCGTCACCGAGGACCAGCTGCTCGACGCCGAACGCGAGGTCCTCGCGGCCGGCATGCCGGCGGGACCGGCTCCGGTGGCCGACATCGTGGCCTCGTTCCCGGCGGGCGCCACCGGGCTCCCGTTCGTGCCCGTGGTGGACAACCGGACGGTGCTCTCCTTCGACGAGGCCATGCGCACCGGCCCGCACAGCCGGACGCCGCTGCTGGTGGGCACGACCGCCGACGAATTCGCCTTCCCGGGCCCGCCGGTCGACGAGGCCGAGGTCGCCGAGCTGTTCCTGAAGGCGGGTGCGTCGCCCGCGAGCGTGACCCGGTTCCTGGCCGGCGCCGCCCCGCTCGGTCCGTCGTTGCTGCGCAGCGCGGTCCTCGCGCTCGGTATGGTGCGCATCCCCGCCGCGCGGATCGTGGCATCGCGTGCCGCCACGGCTGCCACCTGGGCGTACGACTTCCGCCACCGCTCCCCGGTCAGCGGCACCGCCGGGCACTGCTTCGAGCTGCCGTTCGCCTTCGACCTGCTGGACGCCGAAGGGGTGACGGCGGTGCTGGGCGAGAAGCCGCCCCAGGAGCTCGCCGACGACATGCACGCGGACTGGGTCCGTTTCGTCACCTCGCACGATCTGCCCTGGGCCCGGACGGCGACCGAGCCCGCCGGTGCCCGGATCTACGCCTGTCTCTTATACACATC
>KL571250.1:99816-101093 GCA_000715855.1 Actinoplanes liguriensis | reverse complement strand
GGAATGGGAGCTGAAGTCGGCGAGGTGACCCGCGCGCGGGCCGGCACCGGAACAGCCGCGCAAAAATGTGATCGAGCAGGCGGCAAAAGGCTCCGCTATCAGCAAGCAAAGACGCTTACCAGGGGTGCGTTCCGCTCACCGGAACGCACCCCTCTCACGTGCGCTGAACTGGCATTACCCGCGGCCTCCGCCATCACGGAAGGGCCGGCAGGGAGAGACCTTTCGCTCGCGAAGTAATGGCAATAAACCTAAGAAATAGGCGACTTGACAAATTTTTCCGGACCGCGTTCACTGCCCCGCAGGCAATATGATCTTGCGCGTTTGCGCACTTCCCACGCGGTCCCATCACCGTCGACGCTGCCAGCGTCCGCTACCAGGAGCCATCAGCAATGCCGGAAGCCGACCACTCTGACACCACGCGCCGTGGCCTGATCGCGCTCGGCACCACCTCGGTGCTGGCCATGCTGGGCTACGCCACGACGGCGACCATGCTGCTGTCCAAGTCGACCACGCCACCGCGTCCCCCGGCCGCACCCCCGGTCTGGCCGGTGCCCGTGGCGTCGCCGGCAGTCTCCCTCGCGCCGGCCCCCAGCGGTACACCGTCGCCCGCCGGCCCGCAGCGGCCGACCGGCATCCCCACCGGACGGGCCGCGGTCGCCCCGCCCCCGGAGTCCCCGGCCCACCACACCGCAGGCGCCACCGGCGGTTCCGCGACGCCGCAGGCCACCAGCCCCCGAGCCGGCCTCGTCGCCGGCGCCAGGATCGGGCTGGGGCTGGCAGGCCTGCCCGGATACCGGCTGCGCCATCACGATTTCGTCGCCCGCGTCGACGCCATCACCGCATCGAGCGGCTACACCGACCGGATGGACGCGACGTTCATCGTCCGGGCGGGACGGGCGGACGCACAGTGCCTGTCGTTCGAATCGGCCAACTACCCCGGCTACTTCCTCCGGCACCGTAACTTCTGGCTGCGCCTGGACAAGGCGAACGGCACCGCCCTGTTCGATCAGGACGCCACTTTCCGCCCCGTGGCCGTCGGCGCCGGAGTCGCCCTGCGCTCGGTCAACTACCCGGACCGTCATCTCGTGCCGGCCCTCGGCGGCATCCAGCTGGAGCCGGTCCCGGCCCTTCTCGCGGCCGTGTTCCAAGCTCTCGATCCACTGTGACGGCCCCGGACAGCGACCCCGGCGAGGAGCAGCAGACCGGTCCGGCGGCGTCCCGCACCGGCGGCCCGGCGGCTCACTGAGCGGTGTAACCGCCGTCGACGTGCAGCACCG
>KL571250.1:98594-99596 GCA_000715855.1 Actinoplanes liguriensis | reverse complement strand
GGTGAAGGACGCGCCGGCGGCGAGCAGCGGCAGCACCGCGTGCGCGATCTCCTCCGGCCGGCCCCAGCGGCCGACCGGAACCTTCGCTGTGAAAGCGGCCTGGGCCGCCGCGTCGACCTCGACGGCGCTCTCGTTCATCGGGGTGCGCACCGGGCCGGGCGCGACACAGTTCAGAGTGACACCGGTCCCGGCGACCTCGAGGGCGGCAGACCTGGTGAGCGCGGCGACCGCACCCTTGCTGGCGGCGTATCCGCCCCGCTCGGGGGCACCGGTCGAGCCGAGCACGGAACCGATCGTGACGACGCGGCCGTACCCGGCGGCCAGCATGCCGGGCAGGACGGCCCGGATCGCCAGCCACGTGCCGATGACGTTGGTGTCCAGGGCGGCCCGGAACTCGTCGGCGGACAGGTCGAGCACCGAGCCGCGCGCCAGGCGACCGGCGGCCGTCACCAGGCCGGTGACCGTGCCCCACCGGCCGGCGGCCTGCCTGACGACTTCGGCCAGCGCGTCCGGGTCGGTGGTATCCGCGACGAGCGCCAGGCTCTCCGGCCCGTACGCCTTCGTCAGGTGCTGCTCCGCCTCGCGGCACCGGTCCGCGGAACGGCCGGTGATCACCACGGGCCGCCCGCTGCGGGCCACCGCCTCGGCGATCGCGAGGCCGATCCCGCTGGTGCCGCCCGTGACCAGCACAGGCCCGTTCGGTCCGGATGCTTCGGCGCCGTCAGCGCCGGCAAGTGGGGTGAAGGTCATGCGGTGAGCGTGCAGGAGCGTCGCGGACACGCCAAGAAGGCTGGTTCGGCCACCGGACCACGCACACCGAGACCGGCGCCGGACGATGCGCGTGGAGCGTGATGGGAGGATGAGCGCCGGGTGACGAGACTCGACTCTACGGGAGCGGCACGCTGATGAGCATCACGACAGGGCGCAACGATCGGCGCCGGGCGGCCGCCCGCGCCCGGGTGCTCGCCGCGACGCTGCGGGCCTTCGCCGCCAATGGCTAAC
>KL571250.1:94499-98372 GCA_000715855.1 Actinoplanes liguriensis | reverse complement strand
CCGCCAATGGCTACCAGGGTTCCTCGTTGTCGGCGATCGCCGCCGACGCCGGTCTGACCAACGCCGGCCTGTTGCACCATTTTCCGAGTAAGACGCACCTACTGGTGGCGCTGCTGGAGGAGCGTGATCGCGTCGACGCCGCGCGCTCGGACCTGGACGACGCGCGGGGCCTGGAAGCGCTGGACCGGCTGCTGGAGATGGCCGAGCACAGCCAGCGTGAGCCCGAGGTGGTGCGCGCCTTCACCACGGTGATCGGCGAGAGCGTCGGCGCGGAGCATCCGGCTCACCGGTGGGCACAGCAGCGGTATCCGCGGATCCGGGCCCACCTCGCTCAGGCGCTGCGGCGCGGGGTGGAGGACGGTGAGATCCGTGCGGATGCCGACCTCGACGCGGTGGCGGCCCAGGTGCTGGCCATGATGGACGGCCTGCAGGTGCAGTGGGTGCTGGATCCGTCCGGGATGGACATGACCGCGATGTTGCGGCTCTTTTTTGACGGGATAAAGCGACTGATCCGGGCATGACACAGTGTGTCCATCGCGTTACTGAACCGTTACTACCGATCAGTCGGTAGGTCTTTCGGGTCATCCATTCCGCTGAATATGTTGTGCGAGACAGCAAACGTCAGCGGGAGGAACGACATGATCCGCTTCCTCAACCATTCGCCCCGCTTCTCGACCAAGATCGCCGGCCTCGCGGCGGCAGCGACCGTCCTCGCTCTGCTCGGACCGATCCCGGCACAAGCCACCACCACCGACCCGAACCCCAGCGCGCTCGAACTCGCCAACGCGGTCCTCTCCCGGCAGGCGGCCGCCGCCGGCATGGTCCTGCTGGAGAACCACGACCGCGCCCTGCCCCTGCCCCGGACCGGTAACGTCGCGCTCTTCGGCGTCGGCGCCTACAAGACCGTCAAGGGCGGCACCGGCTCCGGCGACGTCTACAACCGCTACACGATCAACGCCCGGCAGGGCCTGGAGAACGCCGGCTACCGGATCACCACCAGCGACACCTACTGGTCGGCCATGACCAGCGCCTACGACACGAAGTACCCGCCCACGACGGGCGGATCGATCTTCGGCCCCACGATCGACTACTCCTCGGTCGAACAGCCGCTGACCGCGACCAGCGTCAAGCCCACCGCACCGACCAGCGCGGCGATCTTCGTGGTGGCGCGCAACTCCGGCGAGGGCAGCGATCGCACCTCGGGGGCCGGTGACTACCTGCTGACCGAGATCGAGAAGGCGAACCTCGCGCTGCTCGGCCGTACGTACCAGAAGGTTGTCGTGGTCTTGAATGTCGGCGATGTCCTCGACACCTCCTTCTTCCGCGACATCAACGCCGCTGACCCCGGCTCGCTCGACGCGCTGCTGCTCATGAGCCAGGCCGGTCAGGAGTCCGGCAACGCGCTGGCCGACGTCCTCAGCGGCACGGTGAATCCGTCCGGCCGGCTCACCGACACGTGGGCCTCGAAGTACTCCTACTATCCGGCGTCGGCGACCTTCGCGAACAACGACGGTGACGCCGCGACCGAGCAGTACCGCGAGGGTGTGTACGTCGGCTACCGCTGGTTCGACTCGTTCTACTCCAGGATCGACACGGCCGCCCCGGCAAAGGTCGTGGACTACCCGTTCGGCTACGGGCTGTCGTACACCGGGTTCCGCATCGACGTCCAGAACGTGTCCGCCGACGCCGGCCGGACCACGGTGCGGGCCAAGGTCACCAACACCGGGACGCGCAGCGGCAAACAGGTCGTGCAGGTCTACTTCTCGGCGCCGCAGACCGGGCTCGACAAGCCGTATCAGGAGCTGGCCGGCTACGCGAAGACCGACGAGCTCGCGCCGGGACGATCACAGACCCTGACCATCTCGTACGAGACCGGCCAGATGTCCTCCTATGACGAACGGCGCGCCGCGTACGTGCTGGACGCCGGCGACTACGTGATCCGCGTCGGCGACTCGTCGCGGAGCACACACGTCGCCGCGAAGCTCACCGTGCCCTCGACCGTGGTCACCGAGAAGGTCACCAACGAGATCACCGACCAGCGCCCCGACACCGAGCTCACCAGCTCGCCGCGGAACTTCTACGGCTACCCGGCCGAGCAGGCGGAGCTGCGAGCCGCCCACAAGATCAAAATCAACGTCCGATCATTCCGTACGCGTGACGACCGCTCGCCGTTCGAACAGAACGTGACCGTGCCGGCGGACTCGCCGTACTACGCCATCGACGGCAGCCCGATCGCGTCCACCACCGCCTACCTCGACCCGAAACAGACGAACTGGGCCGGCACCGGGGCGCCTTACCAGCCGAAGGCCGGTGAGAAGGTCGCGCCTCTGCGGCCGGCACCGGGCGCGACCCTGTACGACGTGGCCAAGGGTCGGATCACGATGCGGCAGTTCGTGGCCGGGCTGGACCTCACCCAGCTGGCGAACATCGTCGAGGGCACGAACGTCACCGGCTCCACACCGGCCGCGGTCGGCGCGGCCGCCTACACCACGGCCAAGTACGAGAGCCTCGGCATCCCCGGCATGGCGACCACCGACGGGCCCGCCGGGCTGCGCATCACCCAGCAGATCGCCACCACCCCGCCGTCCTACCAGTGGGCCACCGCCTGGCCGATCGGCACCCTGCTCGCCCAGACCTGGGACAACGACCTCGTCCAGCGGGTCGCCACCGCGGTCGGCAGGGAGATGACCGTGTACGGGGCGACCCTGTTGCTCGCGCCGGGCATGAACATCCACCGTGACCCGCTCAACGGGCGCAACTTCGAGTACTACTCCGAGGATCCGCTGATCGCCGGTCTTACCGCGGCCGCCACCACCAAGGGGGTGCAGAGCAACCGGGGCGTCGGCGTGACCCTCAAGCACTTCGCCGAGAACAGCCAGGAGACGCAGCGCAGTTCCTCCAACGCGATCGTGAGCGAACGGGCATTGCGCGAGATCGAGCTCAAGGCCTTCGAGTACGCGGTTCGCTCCGCCCAGCCCATGGCGATCATGACGTCCTACAACAAGATCGACGGGAGCTGGGCGTCACGCAACTACGACCTGGTCACCGACATCCTGCGCGGGGAATGGGACTTCCAGGGCCTGGTCATGAGCGACTGGGGCGGCAGCCACGGCGCGACCGCCTCGATGTACGCCGGCAACGACCTGATCATGCCGGGCAACAATCCGGGCGAGGTCGTCAACGCGGCCAAGAAGGTCACGCCGACGATCGACGTCAGCGGGCTGCCCGCGTACAACAAGACGGTTCGCGGCACCCAGACCAGCTACGCCTGGTCCCTGGGCAACTTCAGCCTGGCCGTCGCCGGCAGCCAGACCGTCAGCACGACCGTCGACGCCGGCACGGACCTGTCCCGGACCCCGCTGTCCGGCACCACCAGCACGAACGCCGCCGGGAAGACCGTCTTCACCCCGAACGAGAGGTTCGCCTCGGTGCAGGACGCCTACGCGGCGGTACAGGCCCTTCTCGCGCCGGCCGGCACCGCGCTGACCGCCGCTCAGAAGGCCGCGATCACCGTCACGAACGTCGTCCACCGGACGGCCGGCGACACGACCAGCCCGGTCGTCGCGTACACGGTCACCCTCACCGGTAACTATCCCGCGAGCTACGACATGCGCCTCGGCGACCTGCAGCGCAGCGCGGCGCATATCCTGACGATCGTCATGCAGAGCCTGCCGTTCCAGCAACTGGCCACGATCCAGAACGTACGGGGAATCACGGCCGGCCCCTACACCGGTCAGTTCCACCACCTGCGACAATTCCTGACCGTCGACAGGAGCCGCATTCGGTAGATCGCCGGCAGTGCCCCACCCTCAGCAGAGGGTGGGGCACGCGCCTCGGTCTTCGGTATCCGGCGCGCTCGGCGAGACGCTGTGC
>KL571250.1:89873-94236 GCA_000715855.1 Actinoplanes liguriensis | reverse complement strand
CCTCAGGTCCGCGTCCCGCACCTGAGGCGCAGCCGGGTTCAGGTCAGGGTCCACCGCTGGTTCGTGCCGCCGCTGCACGACCAGAGGATCAGCTTGGTGCCGTTCGCTGTGGCGGCGTTGCCGGCGTCGACGCACAGTCCGGACTGGACGCTGGTGATGGTTCCGTCGGCGTTGACGTTCCACTGCTGGTTGACCGCTCCGTGGCAGTCCCAGATGATGACCGCGGTGCCGCTGGTCGTGCCGTTCCCGGAGGCGTCCAGGCACTTGTTGCCGTACACCATCAGCTGTTTGCTCCCGGTGTAGGACCATCGTTGCTTCGCGCTGCTGTCGCAGTCCCACAGCTGCGTCTGGGTGCCGTTGGCGGTCGTGGCGCCGGGCACGTCGACGCACCGCCCCGACTGGGCGCCCACGATCTGGCCGCTCTGCTGGCTGCCGCCGCCCTGCCGGCGGACGATCGCCGTGGACTGGGCCGATCGGTTGCCCTGGGCGTCCAGGACGAAGAGCCGGTAGTCCCCCGATGACGACGGAACCCCGATCGAGGTGGCGGTGCCACCGGCGGTCGTCATCGTCGGTCCGGCGACGAAGGTCGTCGTGCCGGACGGGGCCAGCCAGATGCTCCGGCCCGGGTCGCCGGCACTGCGGACCGGAATCGACGAGGTCCCGCTGCCGGCATATGTACTCGCCGGCAGGACGTGGTCGGGCAGTGCGAGACCCGCCGCCGGGACGATGTCCCGGAACGCGTCCTCCAGCCCGGAGCTCACGGCGATGCCGTAGGCGGCGGCCGGCCAGACGTAGTCGGAGGACACCAGGATGTCCTGGACCGTGCTGTTGGGCAGGCTCTTGTTGGAGACCTTGTTGACCGGCCCGTACGTGTTCGTGATGCTCAGATCGTGCTTCCGGCCGAAGTCGTCGGAGTTGATCAGCCAGGTGACGTTCTTGTCCACGCTCAGCACGTTGTCGCGGAAGGTGAGGTACGCCGAGCCCTCGTCCGGATGCAGGCCGTACTTGTGACCGGCCGGCACACCCTGCAGATAGTTGTCGGTGATGGTGGTTCCGGGCTGGCTGCCGAGAGTGTAGATCGGAGCCGTGTCACCCAGGCGCTGCACCGTGTCGATGATGTGGTTGTAGCTGATGGTGTTGTTGCGGGCCGAGGTGGTCGGCCGGTTGGGGGCGACGGACCCCGAGGACCCGTCGAAGTTCCACCAGCCCCAGCCGAGCGTGATGCCGGCCCAGGGCGCCTTCTCGATCCGGTTGTGCTGGATCGTCAGCGTGTCGGCGAAGTAGGCCGAAATGGGACTGTGCCCGTTGAAGAGCACCGCGCTGTCGTACAGGAAATTGTTCTTGATCTCGATGTTCTTCGGCAGCCCTTCCACCTGGGCCGGGAACTTCTCGCGGCTGCTCGACCCGGCGTCGCCGATGAAGACGTGCTGGGGGTGGCCGACGGAGATCGCCGATCCGGCGATGTCGCTGGTGTAATTGCCGATCAACTGACTGTTCTGTACGTCGTTGACCACGCTTATCCCGTCGGCCCCGGTGTGCTGGACCCGGTTGCGCTGCAGCAGGATCCCGTCGGCGTTCTGGACCTGAATGGTGGCGGGCGTGGTGTCGACGTTGCGGTAGTAGTAGGCGTGGAAGTTCTGCTTGGCGTACGCGATGGCGCTGAGATTTCCTTGCTGCGCTTGTTTGAACACGGAGCCGGCCACGTTCGTCAGGTTCCAGTCGGAGTGCCGCACCGTGAGGCCGGAGAAGGTGAGACCCCGGGCGTGGTTGCTCGTCGTGGTGCCGGCGATCCGCAGGACGGTGGTCACATTGTTGGGCGCGAAGACCGTCGCGGACGACATGTTCTCGGCATCGCTCTTGTAGTAGTAGAGCGTCCGGCTGGATTTGTCGAAGTAGAACTCGCCCGGCGTGTCCAGGAACTCGTACGCGTTCATGACCTTGTGGGTTCCGCCGACCTGCGCGTTGCCGTTGTAGGAACCCTGGGCGATCGCCGCGCCGGGCTGCTGGAACACCGCCACCCGGTTGCCACCGTCGGTGGTCACCTGACGCACTCCCACGATGGCCGAGGTCCAGGTGGTCGACGTCTCGATCTCGATGTCGTCCTGGTTGGCGGCGATCGCAGGGAAGTCCGACGCGCTGTACTTGGCGCCGGCGCACTGTGACCCCGACTCCCACGCCCAGTCCGCCTGCCCGGCGGTGATGGTGTAGGTGCCCTGACAGCCGGCCGAGTTGATCGTCTTCGCGGCCATGAACGCCCGCTTGTCGTTGACGTACAGGGCCCGGAGTTTGCCGGAGCGGTTGAGCGGGGCCTTCCAGATGTTGCCGCTCTGCTGGGTCCATCCGGTCACCTGGACGCCGCCCTCGAGCACCGGCGTCTCGTTCGGGTAGGCGGCGTAGACCACCCGGTGGCCGCCGGTGCCGGAGTCGGCCGGCCCGAACTCGATCGTGCTGCTGACCGGGTAGCTGCCGCCGCGCAGATAGACGTTGATGTCACCGGTCATGGCCGTGTTCACGGTGCGGACGACGTCCCGCGCGTGTTGCACGGTCCGGAACGGTGCGGTGATCGTTCCGGCGTTGCTGTCGTTGCCGTCCGGAGCGACGTAGTAGGTGGCCTGGACCGCGGCCGCGGCGGCCTGCCCGGTGACGGCGGCGACCGCCGTGCTGGCGGCGACGACCACGGTGGCCGCCAGCAGGGACTTCGCGAGGGATGTCACGGTCATGACCGGACCCACCGCTGGTTGCTGCCGCCGTTGCAGGTCCACAAGACGACGGCCGTGCCGTTGGCCGTCCCGGCGCCGGTCACGTCCAGGCACAGACCGGACTGCACGCCGGTGACCGTGCCGTCGGCGTTGAGCCGCCATTGCTGATTGGCGGCGCCGGTGCAGGTCCAGATCCGGACTCGGGCGCCGGTGGAGGTGCTGGGTGCGTCGAGGCACTTGGTGCCGTAGACGGTCAGCTGGTTGCTCGACGTCGCCGTCCAGGTCTGGTTGGCGCCGCCGTTGCAGTCCCAGATCTGCACGACCGTCCCGTCGGCCTGGCTCTGCCCGTTGACGTCCAGGCACCGGTTCGACCCGGCGCCGCGAAGTGTGCCGGTCGGGCTCGTCCCGCCGCCGAGCGGGGTGATGGTCAGGTTGTCGAACTGGGCGGTCACGCCCTGGCCGGTGGCGTAACCGATCTGCCCGGCGACCCAGGTGGAGTCCGAGACGCTGCCCAGCGTGGTCCCGTCGAGGGTGGCGGTCAGGGTGCTGCCGTTGAGCGCGAGGGCCAGCTTGTGCCACTGGCCGGTGCCCAGGGCCGTGGTGGTGCCACTGGCCAGGGTCCGCTGGTTGCCGCTGGTGTTGTTGCTGCGGATCGACCACGAGCCGTTGTCGGCGACCCGCAGGTAGTAGGCGTTGAGGTTGTGCGGGTTGTCGTGGTTGTAGTTGCCGGCCCGGCCGACGAGCTGCGCGTAACCGCTCTTCTCCAGCAGGACGTCGGAGGAGACGGTGTAGTTGCGCCAGTTGACGTCGCCGAGCAGCGTGAACGGTTCGGCGTGACCCGAGGTCCAGAAGATCGGCGCCTGTTCCGACATCTGGCGTACGCACTGACCGGTACGGCCGCCCCCGCACGGGCTCACTTCGAAGGAGCCCTGGTGGTCGGAGAGGTACTTCGCCTCGCGTCCGGTGGCGTAACCGTCGAAGTCGTCGCTGTAGGGCAACGCCAGCGCGCCCTGGGCGGGGCTGGTCGCGGTGCCTTTGCCCTGTCCGGTGGTCGTGGTGATGCTGTAGACGTAGCCCGGCTGGACGGTCAGCGAGAACGAACCGTTGGACGGGGTGATGTCGGTGCGCCGGACGAACTGGTCGGCCGGGTTTCCCGACCGGACGTTGGTCGACCACACGTGCACGGTCCCGGTCGACAGCCCGCCGGTGACGGTGAACTGGAGATCCTGGGCCGAGCCGGCGTCCATCGTCTCGATGACGGTGCTGTAGTCGCTGTTGTTCGGCGACTTCAGCGAGACGTAGCTGCCGTTGTTGCGATTGCCGCCGAGGTAGCCCGTGGAGCTGTCGAGATAGCGCCATCCCGGTGCGGTGAACTGGGTGGTGTGGGCCATCACCCAGGCGCTCGTGCCGATCGAGTAGTAGCCCGACCACGGTTGGGGCGCGACGGCCACCCCGGTCGTGCTCCAGGGGATGTTGGGGGTGATCGCGGCGATGACCGGCCAGTTGAGGTAGGCGGTCATCTTCCCGTCGATGTAGTCGCGGTTGATGCCGCGGGCCAGGGCCGGAGCGCCCCCGTTGTAGTCGTCGGAGCCGTTCTCGCTGGCCCATAGCGTCTTGCCCGAGCTCACCGCGTTCGCCGAACTGGGGCAGCTGGTCTGGGCCTG
>KL571250.1:89060-89617 GCA_000715855.1 Actinoplanes liguriensis | reverse complement strand
CGACCACCGAGATGGCGGAGCCGAACGCGGGGTCGCGCAGCGCGTCGTCGGCCGAGCCCCAGCCGAACTCGTCCGAGGCGACGATCTTGACGTTGGGGTAGCCGCGCGAGTTCAGCGCCGAGCGCAGGTTCTTGTACCAGGTCAGGTCCCGGCCGCGTTCGTTCCAGCCGCCGAGGTAGTCGATGGTCAGCCCGTGGGAGGTGGCGCACCCGAGCCAGGCGATCAGGTAGTCGATCGAGTCGCTGGACCAGAAGTTGCCGTTGCCGATCCAGCCGGGGGCACCCCATGACAGTCCGACCAGCTTGATGCCGGGGTTACGGGCCTTCGCCTGGCCCATCATCCACCATTCGTACCCGCGGTCGCAGTTCACCTGGCCGCGGGTGTGCTCGTGGCTGGGCTCGGCGCCGGAGGTCGAGTTGGTGTCGCCGCCGATCTCGACTTTCATGATCTGCATCGCCGCGCCGTACCCCGGCTTGAACAGGTAGTCGAGGATGTCGCTGCGCTGGGGTTCGGGATAGTCGATCAGCAGGCGGCTGTTGCCGCCGCCGCCGCTGATG
>KL571250.1:87931-88856 GCA_000715855.1 Actinoplanes liguriensis | reverse complement strand
CGGCAGCCGCCCAGCCGCGGCTCGGCCGGTGTCTCTCACGTGTTGTCATCCGGATGCCGTTCCCTTCTGGAAAGTCGCGGGTCATCGGCCGGTGCACGAGACGGCGACCGGCGCCGTGCTGCTACTGCCGTTGGCCAGGAAGCCGAAACTGGTCGAGGTGTTCGCGGCGAGGGTGCCGTTGTAGTCGGCGTTGCGGACGCTGACCGTGCCGCTGGTGCCGGTGTTGACGCCGTTCCAGACGTTGGCGAGGGTCTGCCCGCCGGCCAGCGCCAGTTGCACGGTCCAGCCGCTGAGCGTGGCCGAGCCGTTGTTGGCCACGGTGACCTCGCCCTGGAAACCGCCCTCCCAGCTGTTGGTCAGGTGATACGTCGCGGTGCAGGCGCCCGTCGACCCGCTGCTCGGCGACGGGCTGCTCGGCGACGGGCTGCCCGGAGTGCTCGGCGACGGGTCGCTCGTACCGGGCACCGTGGTCGAGGCGGCGTTGAGAGCGTTCAGGACGGACGTGTACGCGGCCTTGGGGTTGCTGTTGCGGTCGAACAGCAGCGGATTCTCGCTGCCCCGCCAGGAGTCGCTGTCGCGGATGCCCCACGTCGTGATGCCGACGCAGCGGGGGACGTTCACGCAGGCCTGGGTCAGTCCCGCGTACTGCGTGGCGGACGCGTTGGTCACGTCGGCCTCGGTCAGGGCCACGTCCACACCCAGGGCGGCGAAGCTCTGCAGGGTGGTCTGGAAGTTGCCCGGCAGGGAGCTGCCCCCGGTGAAGTGGGTCTGCAGGCCTACGCAGTCGATCGGGACGCCGCGGGACTTGAAGTCCCGGATCATGGTGTAGACACCCTGCGTCTTCGCGTACGTCCAGTTCTCGATGTTGTAGTCGTTGTAGCAGAGCTTCACCGACGGATCAGCGGCCCGAGCGGTCCGGAAGGCC
>KL571250.1:84231-87722 GCA_000715855.1 Actinoplanes liguriensis | reverse complement strand
CGTCCCAGGCGTAGAGCTTGCCCCGGTAGTGGGCCATGACGCCGTTGATGTGGTCGATCATCGCGGTGCGCAGGGCGCTGCCGCTGAGGCCGCCCCACCAGCCGGGCTGCTGGGCGTGCCAGGCCAGGGTGTGGCCACGGACCCGCATGCCGTGCTGGGTGGCCCAGTTGTAGATCGCGTCACCGGCCCGGAAGTCGAACTGGCCGCGGTTGGGTTCGGTCGCGTCGGGTTTCATCTCGTTGACGGCCGTCATCATGTCGAACTCACGGTTCGCGATGGTGAGGAAGCCCTGGTCGTTGAGGCGGTCCCCGCCCATCGCGGCGCCGAAGTACCGCCCGCTGCGCTCGGCGGCGGCTTTCAGCGTGGTCCCGGGCGGGCCGGTCAGGTCGGCGCGAGCGACGGTGGCCATGGCCACCGAGGACACGGCGATCAGCACGGCACAGGCGCCACCGAGGAGGAATCGGGCGCGACCGCCGGTACGGCGTTCGTTCATCTCTGTCATACCTCTCGGAGAATGTGGAAGCGGATGCCTACCGGTAGCCGGCCGCGGTGATGTTGGCCTGTACCGCGTTCTCGGTCGCGTCCGACGGGTAACCGGCGACCATGGCGCCCTCGTAGAACGTGCCCGCGCTCTGGTTCGCGCCGCCGTCCGGTTTGCAGCAGTCACCGCCGCTGCCGAGCACGATCGCGCCCTGCTTTCTCATCGGGCTGTAGCCGGACGGCAGCGTGTGTATAAGAGACAGGTCCCACAGGGTCGAGAGGCTGCCGCTCTGGGCGTTGCTGCCCTTGATCGCGAAGCGGGACGTCCCGTTGTTCTTCAAAGTCGCGGTCACGAACTTGCTGGTGAACGCGCGCTGGTTGGGATTCCACGCGCTGCTGCCGCCGGGGAACAGCCCCCATTCGAGGTCGGCCTGCACCCAGGGACCGGTTCCGGAGCACCCCCCGAACCAGCAGCTCGTACCGAAGTAGATGGCGTCCATGGCGCCGGCCGCGTCGGCCTTCCTGGTGGTCTCACTGTTGCCGTAGTCGAAGCAGCAGCCGCTGTTGACGTGGGTGCCGCTCGTGACCATGTAGATGCCCTCGGGTGCACTACCGGTCGGGACGCCGGTCAGGTGCCCGTCACGCCAGTAGCTGTTGCCGGGATTGATGTAGAGCGAATACGCCTTGGCGCCGCCGACGCTCAGGGACTCGGTCGTCGCGACGGCGGGCCGGCTCTGCGGTGAGCCCGGCACCGCCGACGACCCCTGGTACCACAGGTCGTTGCCGTGCCCGGACTGGTCGTAGAGCACGGTGATCACGCAGGTGGTGCCGGCGCAGAAGGAGTCCTGGCTCGCCGCGTCGGCGGTGCCGCCGGCCAGGGCGGTGATGGCCCGGGTCGTACCGTCCGAGCTGCGCCGGACCTGGTAGAGGTTGCCGCGGTAGGAACCGTAGAGCGCCCGTACGGTGCTGTGGGCGGCCACGCACGGCGTGCCGCCGGCGGCGTAGATGTCACAGGGGCCACTCCCGGTGCTGCCCGGCGTGACCTGGGCCCACTGCTGGTTGGCCTGGCCGTTGCAGGCCCACAGGATGACTTTGGTGCCGTTGGCCGTGCCGGCGGCGTTGGCGTCGAGGCACAGCCCGGACTGCACGCCGGTGATCGTGCCGTTGGCGTTGACGTTCCACCGCTGGTTGACCTGGCCGTTGCAGTCCCAGATGACGACAGCGGTGCCGTTGGCGGTGCCCTGCCCGGAGGCGTCGAGACACTTGGTGCCGTACACCGTGAGTTGTCCGGTGGTCGTGAGGGTCCAGGCCTGGCCGGCGCCGCCCGAGCAGTCGTACAGCTGGGTCTGCAGGCCGTTGGTGGTTGCCGCGTTGGGGACGTCGAGGCAGCGGCCGGACTGGCCGCCGACGACGCGGGTGGGTGTTCCGACGGTGGCCGCCGCGGCGCTTTCTCCGACGCCGACGGCACCAATGGTGACCAGCAGGGTCAGGACGGCGGCGAGGCCGAGCACGCGCCGGCGCCCGGATGATCGGTGGCTCATGTCGCTCCTCCTCGGGGCAGGGGTCATCGGCAAGGCACCGTGCCCTGAAGCGCAGGGCGGGGTGGATGCGGCGGGGAATCCGCTCGGGCCGGGGTGGGGTGCCCGCTGGCCCGCGTCGAAGACAAAACGCCTGGTGACGACCGATGGGTCGGCCGGCTGGTCGCCTACAAGGTCGTCAGACGTCATACGTTATTAACACGATTGAAGCCAGTCAATACATGGCTTCGCCGAGCATGTACGGCCCGTTCACATAACACTTTTCCGGCGACGGACCGGAAGATGGCCGGGCACCCCGGTCCGCCACCGGCGGGGAGCTCCGCGCCGAGGTCGCCGGATCAGACTTCCCGGACGCGTTCGGCGATCGCGTGGCCCAGCTCGACCGTCGTGCCGGTGCCGCCCAGGTCCGGGGTGAGCGGCGCGCCGGCCGGACCCTGAGCCAGCACATCCTCGATCGCGCCGAGCAGGGCGGCCGCCGCCTCCGGATGACCGAGGTGGTCGAGCATCATCGAGCCGCACCAGATCTGGCCGATCGGGTTGGCGATGCCGCGCCCGGCGATGTCCGGCGCCGACCCGTGGACCGGCTCGAACAGGCTCGGGTGAGCCCGTTCCGGGTTGATGTTGGCGCTGGGCGCGATGCCGAGCGTGCCGGTGCAGGCCGGGCCCAGGTCGGACAGGATGTCGCCGAACAGGTTGCTGGCCACCACCACGTCGAACTGGTCTGGATGCAGCACGAACTGGGCGACCAGCGAGTCGATGTGGAACTTGTCCAGGCGTACGCCGGGGAACTCCGCCGCCATTGCGGCCACCCGCTCGTCCCAGTACGGCATCGAGATGGAGATGCCGTTGCTCTTGGTCGCCGAGGTCAGGTGCCGGCGCGGACGGCGGTTCGCCTGCTCGAACGCGTACCGCAGGACCCGGTCCACCCCGATCCGGGTCATCACCGTCTCCTGCAGCACGGTCTCCCGCTCGGTGCCCTCGAAGATCCGGCCGCCGATGCTGGAGTACTCCCCCTCGGTGTTCTCCCGGACGACCAGGAAGTCGATGTCACCGGGCGAGCGGCCGGCCAGCGGACTGCGGACGCCGGGCATCAGGCGGCAGGGGCGCAGGTTCACGTACTGATCGAAGGTGCGCCGGAACCGCAGCAGGCTGCCCCAGAGCGAGACGTGGTCGGGCACCACCTCGGGCCAGCCGACCGCGCCGAAGTAGATGGCGTCGTAACCACGCAGCGTCCGCTCCCAGTCGGCCGGCACCATCGTGCCGTGCCGCTGCCAGTAGTCCGCGCTGGCGAAGTCGAAGCTGTCGAACTCGCACGCGATGCCGAACCGGTCGGCGGTCGCCCGCAACGCCTCGAGCCCGGCCGGCACCACCTCCTTGCCGATGCCGTCGCCCGGGATGACGGCGATCCGGTGCCCGGTCACGGCGCCTCCCGCAACGCGGCCAGCCCGCCCTGGGCGTCGGCCAGCGCGAGCC
>KL571250.1:81364-84046 GCA_000715855.1 Actinoplanes liguriensis | reverse complement strand
GCTCGGCCTCGGCCGAGTCGCGGGCGCGCAGAGCGCGGACCAGCGCACGGTGGCTCGTGTAGCGCTCCAGGCCGAACGTCTCGTCCTCGGCGAAGCGGCGCAGCAGCAGCTCGCGGCGCCGGGGACGGGTGAACACGCGGCTCTGTTCGAGCATCCGGATCAGCACCGGGTTGTGCGCGCAGGCGTTCACCTGGTCGTTGAACTCCTGCATGGTGTCCAGCAGCTCGGTCAGGTGCCGGTCGGCCGGCCGCTCCTGACGGCGCCGCTCCTTGAGCAGGATCAGCAGATCGTCGGCGCGGTCCAGGACGGCGTCGAGCCTGTCCAGCTGATCGGCGGTCGCGTGCCGGGCGGCGAACCGGGCGACCAGGCCCCGCAGGCCCACCTCGACCTCGGCCAGATCGTCGATGGCGGCGTCGCGGATCGCGGCGACCAGGACGGTGCGCGGCCCGATCCGCTCGATGAGGCCGTCGAGCTCCAGGCGGCGCAGCGCCTCGCGGACCGGGGTGGGGCTGATGGCCAAGCGTTCGGCCATGCCGCGCTCGGTCACCCGCTCGCCCGGAGCGAGGTCACCGGCGGCGATCGCGGCCCGGACCTGGCGGTACGCCTGGTCGGCGAGCGTGTCCGTGACATTCATGAGCCGCACTCTAACCCATGCCATGTCAAAAATTTTTGCAACCGTTGACGCTTTTGCTATAGCAAACTAGCGTGACGCCGGACACACGGAGGCGACATGGCCGAAACATCGACCCGCAGAATCACCCTCCTCATCGCGCTCACGCTCTTCGCCCAGGAATCCACCTGGAACTTCTACGACAACCAGGTGCCCGTGCTGCTGCGCGAGCACGTGAGCAGCGCCGCCCTGGTCGGCGCGCTGATGGGCATGGACAACCTGCTCGGGATCTTCGTCCAGCCCTGGATCGGCAACCGGTCGGACAACACCCGCACCCGGTGGGGCCGCCGGGTGCCGTACCTGGCGGTCGGCATGCCGCTGGCCGCGGTGCTGTTCGTGCTGCTCCCCTGGACCACCAGCGCGGCGATGCTGATCGCCGTGATGGTCGGTTACGCCCTGGTCGCCAACACCATGCGGCCGCTGGCCGAGTCGCTGGTGCCGGACTTCATCCCGCCGGAACGACGCAGCCGGGCCAACGCCGTGGTGAAGATCGCGACCGCGCTGACCATCGTCATCTCGTCACTGATCAGCCTGCTCGTGGTGGACGAGCACCCACGGGCGGCGTTCGCCGTCCCGGCGGCCATCCTGCTGATCGTCACGGTGGTGACCGTCACCAAGGTGCGCGACAGCGAGTCACCGGCGTACTGGGCGGCCGGCACCGACGAGCAGCGACCGCCGTTCCGGCAGGTGCTCACCGAGATCCTCACCTCCCCGGACCGCCGGCGACTGCTCCTGCTGCTGGCCGTGATGCTGTTCGGCGGGGCCTGGTTCGCCTCCCGGTCACTGATCACGCCGTACGGGATGGAAGCTCTTGATCTGAGCCGCGGTGACGCCGGGGGCCTGACGCTGCCCAGCGGGATCGCCTACGTGGTGGCCGCCTACCCGGTCGCGCTGCTGGCCGAACGGTTCGGGCGTCTGCGGACGATGGCCGTCGGCATGGCCCTCTTCGCCGCGGCGATGGCCACCGGAGCGCTGGTGCGCACGCCCGCCGCCACCGTCGTGGTGTTCTGCGTCGCGGCGATCGGCGCCGCCGCCTTCCTGATCAACGCGGCGGTCACGCTGTGGAACCTGGCGCCGTCGAGCGGCGTGCTCGGCACCTACACCGGCCTCTACGCGGTCTGCTGGTACCTCGGCGGGTTCGGCGGGCCGGCGCTGGTCGGCGCGCTGGTCGACCTGACCGGATGGACCTGGATGCTCCTCGACATCGCGGCACTGGCCGTCCTGGCCGTGCTGGTCGTCGTCCACCTGGGACGACTCCACCGGCGCGTGCAGACCCCGATCCTGACCTGAAACGGACGTCCGACGATGCCCCTGATCCTGATCACCACCGACTACCTGGTCCCCGGGGACGAGGTGGACACCTATCTGACCGAGCTCGGCTTCACCACCCGGCACGACCCGATGCGCGGCCGGCGTGATCCGGCCGCCCTGATCACCGCGCTCAACGGGGTGACCGGCGCGCTGATCGCCAACGAGCCGATGACCGCTGACGTGCTGGCCGCGGCACCGGACCTGCGCGCGATCGTGCGCACCGGCGTCGGATACGACTCGGTCGACGTCGCGGCGGCCGGGCGCCACGGCATCACGGTCAGCAACCTGCCCGGCATCAACGCCAACGCGGTCGCCGAGTACACCATCGCGCTGATCCTGGCCCAGGCCCGCAACCTCGTGCCGATGGCCGCCGGGGTCGCCGCCGGCACGTGGCCCCGCCGCGACGGCTTCGAGCTGCGCGGCAAGGTGCTCGGGGTGATCGGCCGCGGCGCGGTGGCCCGGCGGGTGACGCCGCTGGCCGAGGCGTTCGGGATGACCGTGCTGTCCACCGCCCGGACACCGCTGGACGAGGTGCTGCGCGCGGCCGACTACGTGTCGATCCACACCGCGCTGACCGGCAGCACCCGGCATCTGATCGACGCCGCCGCGCTGGCCCGGATGAAACCGGACGCGCACCTGATCAACACCGCGCGCGGGCCGATCGTCGACGAGGCCGCGCTGGCCCTGTCTCTTATACACAT
>KL571250.1:78699-81180 GCA_000715855.1 Actinoplanes liguriensis | reverse complement strand
ACGTCGACGGGATCACCGTCTACTCGCACATGGCCGGACAAACCGCCGAGGCCCGCCGCGACGCCGGCCTGCAGGGCGCGAAAGAGCTGGTCGCCGCACTCGACGGCCGGCCCGCCCACGCGATCGGAACGCGTCCGTGAACGCCGACGTGATCGTCGTCGTCGGCCGAGCCCTGGCATCGATCACGAGATGAGAGATCAAAAAACCATGCATGAGGTACGTGTCCTGACCCCCAGCGGCATGCTCGGCTCCGGGTTCCCGCCGGAGACGCTGACCCGGGGCATCGCCCTCGGCGCCGACGTGATCACCGTGGACGGCGGGTCCACCGACTCGGGCCCGTACTACCTCGGCTCGGGCACGGCCAAGACCGCGAAGGCCGCGGTCGCCCGTGACCTGCGGATGCTGCTGCGCGCCGCGGCCGGGGCGGGCATCCCGCTGATCGTCGGCTCGTGCGGCACCAGCGGCACCGACTCCGGCGTCGACTGGGTCGCCGGGATCACCCGCGACATCCTCCGCGACGAGGGTCTGGACCTGCGGGTGGCCACCATCTACAGCGAACAGCGGGCCGACGGCCTGGACCTCGAACGCATCCACCCGCTGCCGCCGGCCGGCGAACTGGACCGGGCGACCCTCGCCGGCTGCGAGCACATCGTGGCGATGATGGGCCACGAGCCGATCGTGGCCGCCCTCGAGGCCGGCGCCGACGTGGTGCTGGCCGGCCGGGCCACCGACACCGCCGTCGCGGCCGCGTATCCGCTGCTCAAGGGCATGCCGGCCGGACCGGTGTGGCACGCCGCGAAGATCGTGGAATGCGGCGGGCAGTGCACCACCGATCCGCGCGCCGGCGGCGTCCTGGCCACCATCGACGCCGGTGGGTTCACCATCGAGCCGTTGCACCCGGACAACCGGTGCACGCCGACGTCGGTGGCGGCGCACATGCTCTACGAGACGGTCGACCCGTTCTCGATGCGGGAACCGGCCGGCACCATCGAGGTCCGCGACGCCACCTACCGTGCCCTGGACGACCGGCGGGTCCGGGTCGAGGGCTCCCGGTTCCAGCTCGCTGAGCAGTACACGGTGAAGCTGGAGGGTGCCCGCATCGCCGGTTACGAGACGATGTCGTTCACCGCGATCCGCGACCCGCACATCCTCGGCCGGATCGACACCTGGGCCGGCCTGCTGCGCAAGATGATCGTCGAGTGGGTGAGCGGCACGATCGGGCTGACCACCGACGAGTACGACTTCGACATCCGCCTCTACGGTCACAACGCCGTCCTCGACGGCATCGAGCCGGCCGCCGGGCCACCCCGCGAGGTCGGCGTGATGCTGCTGGTCCGGGCGGCCGACCAGCGGACCGCGACGCAGGTGGCCAAGGTGGCCAACCCGCTGATGTTGCACCTGCCCACCCCGGACATGGGCTACCTGCCCAGCCTGGCCTTCGCGACCTCGCCGGCCGAGACCGAGCGGGGCGCGGTGTACGAATTCGTCCTGCACCACGTCGTCGACGTGGACTCCCCCACGGCGATGTTCCGCCTGGACCTTCCGGAGAAAGCCGATGTCTGAGGCCACTGTCGCCGACCTCGCCCTGGAGGTCCGATCGAAGAACGCCGGACCGTTCTGGGTCACCCTGGAGGTGTTCCTGCGCGACGCCGCCGGCTACGCGATCGTCGCCGACCCCGAGTTCCTGAACCCGCGGGTCGTCGCCGGGCTCTACGCCATCGACCCGGACACCGTACGGTTCTTCCGGATCCCGGAGTTGAACGTCGTCAAGATCTCGTTCCCCAGGCCGGTCGCGCAGGGCGGCCTGCGCGACCGGGACATCCACGCCGGGCAGCACCACGTGCCGCTGGCACTGCTCGCCCTACCGGCGTAGCGGCTTCTCCCACAGCTGCCGGAGCCGGACCGGACGGAGCAGGGCGCGCTGCCCCGTCCGGCCGGCTCGACATACCGCCCGGATCTGGCCGGCGTCGCGGCTACGGCGTGAGCGTGACCGTTACGGTGCGCGTGTAGAAGTCCCGGGCCGCGGTGCCCTGCTCCCGCGGGCCGTAGCTGGACTCCTTCTCCCCGCCGAACGGAGCGTGGAAGTCCACCCCGGTAGTCGGCGCGTTGACCTTCACCATGCCCACGTCGAGCTGGTTCGACAGGGTCAGCGCCGACCCCAGATCCCGGGTGTGGATCGCCGCGACCAAGCCGTGCCGCACCTCGTTGGCCACCCGCACCGCGGCGTCGGCCGACTCGGCGGGGATCACCACGCACACCGGCCCGAAGTACTCCTCGGTTCTGAGGTCGTCGCCGGCGGGCACGTCCGCCAGCACCGTGGCGGGCTGGAACCAGCCGTCGCCCCCGGGCGGCGATCCGCCGGTCAGCACCCGGGCACCGCCCGCGGTGGCGCGCCGCACCGCGTCCTGGATCGCCTCGCGGGGGCGTGACTCGATCAGCGGGCCGACCACCGTCGCCGCTGTCTCTTATACACATCTCTGA
>KL571250.1:76977-78486 GCA_000715855.1 Actinoplanes liguriensis | reverse complement strand
CCCAGCCGCTCGGCGAATGGCCCGGGGTCGCCGACCACGATCACGCGGCTGGTGGCGGTGCACTTCTGGCCCGCATACCCCATCGCCGCGGCTGCGATCGCCGTCGCGGCCGCAGCCTGGTCTGCGTCGGGCAGGACGATAGCGGCGTTCTGGCCGCCCATCTCGCATTGCACGGGGATGCCGCGCCCGACCGCCCGCCGGGCGACCGCCCGCCCCGCGGCCACCGAACCGGTGAAGGAGACGGCGTCGGCGGTGTCGACGATCGCCTCGCCGGTGCCACCGAGGCCGGTCAGCACCGTCAGGACGCCGTCCGGCAGTACCCCGGCGAACAGTTCGGCCAGCCGCAGGGCCACCGCCGACGACTGCGGGGCGGGCTTGAGGAGTACGGCGTTGCCGAAGGCCAGGGCCGGTGCGGCTTTCCAGAGCGGGATCGCCACCGGAAAGTTCCACGGGGTGATCAGCCCGACGACGCCGTGCGGGCGGCGCCGGGTGTGCAGCAGCGACACCCCGTCGGCCGGTGGGTAGACCTCGCCCACCGGAGACAGGGCCTGCTGGGCGAAGTAGCGCAGGATCGCCACCCCGCGGCCGATCTCGGCGCCCGCCTCGCCGTACGGCTTGCCGACCTCGCGGACGACCAGGTCGGTCAGTTCGCCGGACGCGCTCGCGACCGCCTCGGCGCAGGCGTGCAGGGCGGCTGCCCGGGTGTGCGCCGGAACGCGGGCCCAACCGATGGCGGCGGCCCGGGCCCCGCCGGCCGCGACGGCCACGCTCGCCGGCGTCGTGTCGGGAACGCGTACGACCACGTCCTTCGGCGCCTGCGGGGAACGGCTCTCGATCGTGGTCATCGTTCTTTCCTTCCACCCGTGGCGTCGCCGACGGCGATGACGGGGTTGGTCAGTGTGCCGAGAGCCGGGGACGTTATCTCGATCGTGTCGCCGGGGTGTGTGGTGAAGTCAGCGTCGGGTACGACGCCGGTGCCGGTCAGCAGCAGCACGCCGGCCGGGAAGCTCAGCGCCCGGAACAACCAACCGGCCAGGTCCTCGAAGGTGCGGGCCATCGCCGATGTCGACGTCGTTCCGGTGAAGATCTCGTGGCCGTCGCGCAGCACCCGCAGCCCGACGGGAAACGGGCCGGGATCGATCGCCCAGCTCGGCACGATCGCCGGGCCTACCGAGCAGGAGCGGTCGTAGATTTTCGCCTGCGGCAGGTAGAGCGGGTTCTCCCCCTCGATCGACCGGCTGCTCATGTCGTTGGCCAGGGTGTATCCGAACACCTCGCCGGCCGCGTTGAGCACCAGGCAGATCTCGGCCTCGGGGACGTCCCAACCGGAGTCGGCGCGGATGCCGACGGGTTCGCCGTCGCCGACCACGCGCCACTGGCTGGCCTTGAAGAAGATCTCGGGACGATCGTTGTCGTACACGTGATCGTAGAGGGAGCCGTACCCGGATTCCTCTTTTCGCCCGTCGCGGCTGCGCAGGTAGGTCACCCCGGCCGCCCACACCTCCTGCC
>KL571250.1:72366-76725 GCA_000715855.1 Actinoplanes liguriensis | reverse complement strand
CGCCCGCGGCTGCCTCGACCGCCCGTCGGGCTTGATCCAATGGTAGGGCGAGCAGGTCGGCGAGAGTACCGTCGAGCGCGCCCCAGGCGCCGTCCCGGCACACGGCCCAGCGTGGTTCGCCGCCGGCCCGCAGGCGGTGAAGGGAGATCGACATCTTGACCATCCAAAGTCGGTGGAAGCGCGGCTAGGCTGGTCCGGTGCTGCGAAGGGACCTGCCGACATGCCCCGTGTAGTGCCCGCGGTCATCCGCGCGCTCGACATCCTCGAGTTGTTTCTGGACCGGCCGCAACTGTCGGCCCGCGAGGTGGCCGAACGGCTCGGCCTGCCCCGCACCACCGTTCATGAGCTGCTGGTCACGCTGGTGGCCCGGGGGTACCTGATCTCCGTGCCGGGCCAGCCGGTGCAGTACCGGCTGGGTATGCCGCTGTTCCAGCTCGGTGCGGCGTTCGCCGGGCGGCTCGATCTGGTCCGTGAGGCGAACGGCGTCGCCCGGGACGTGGCCGCCGCGTGCGACGAGGCGGTGCACGTGGCGGTGCTCGACGGCGCTGACGTCGTCTACCTCGTCAAGGTCGACAGCACGCACCCGGTCCGGATGGTCTCCGGGGTCGGCCTGCGGCTGCCGGCCCATTGCACGGCGGTCGGCAAGGTACTGCTGTCGAGCCTCGATCCGGCGAGCCTGGACACTGTTCTGGCCAGAGGCACCCTGCCGGGCATGACGCCGGACAGCATCACCGACCCGGACCTCCTGCGGGCGCACCTCGACGAGGTCCGGGCCGAGGGGGTCGCCACCGACATCGGCGAGTCGGACAGCGCCATGCGCTGTGCCGCCGCCGCGATCCGGGACCATGCCGGCGCGACCATCGCCGCCATGAGCGTCTCCGCGCCGATCATCCGCTGGACCGCGCAGGCTCAGGTGGAGTGGGTGAAGCTGGTGCGCGAGGGCGCGGCCACGCTGTCCGCCCGGATGGGTTACCCGGCTCTGCCGCAGTAACCGGACATCGGATCGAAACATTGACACCCCTCACGGTGGTCCTCTACCGTCGCGTCCACACACCATACGGTATATCGAACGACGTTCGAAATTTCGAACCGCTCCGCCGGCGCTGCTACCCGGCCTGATTGCCGATCGCTCGCGCCTGTGACGTTGACCAGCGAAAACACGCGAGTGCGCAGGAGGCGAATGGCCGTGGAGAAGAACCCGAGGTGGTCCCGGCGGGACTTTTTGGGGATGGGCGCGGGAGTGCTCGGCGCAGCCGGTCTGGCCGCGTGCGGGGGCACCTCCGACTCGGCGACCAAGGTGCAGGCGGAGGTCCCGAAGGAACTGGTCGATGCCGCGTCGTCGATGAAGGGCTCTTCGATGGGGGTGCTGTCGCAGAAGCTGTACTCGACAGCGGCCAACGACCAGCTCGACGCCTCGATCAAGAAGTTCGCCGGCGCCACCGGGACGAAGATCGAGAACAGCCTGGTCCAGGCCGACGCCGGGGACGTGGTGGCCAAGATCGACGCGGAGGTCAAGGGCGGCGTGGCGCGCGACCTGGCGTTCATGACCGACTCGCGGTTCGTCGCGCAGTTCCAGGCGCTGGGCGACCTGGAGGACGTGACCGACGTCGTCACCGCGCTGACCGCCAAGTTCGGCGAGCCCTGCGCCGAGGCCAAGAACTTCTGTGTCTTCGACGGCAAGTGGTTCGCGATCCCGTACCACTTCATCGGGATCGGGTCGTTCCTGCGCAAGGACTGGATGCAGGAGAAGGGCATCTCCCCCAAGGACGTCTACACCTGGGAGGAGCTGCGGGACCTGTGCCTGGCGATCTCCGACCCGGGCAAGCGCCGATTCGGCTGGGGCATGACGGTGAACCGGTCCGGCGACGGCAACGGCATGATCGAGGCACTGATCAACTCGTACGGCGGGGCGATCGCCACCAACGACGGCAAGAAGGTCACGTTCGACTCCCCGGAAACGGTGCAGGCGGTGACCTTCCTCGGCGACATCTACACCAAACCCGCATACAAGGCGATGTTGCCGCCGGGGGTGGCCAGCTGGACCGACAC
Organism: Actinoplanes liguriensis; assembly: GCA_000715855.1. Classification (GTDB taxonomy): domain Bacteria; phylum Actinomycetota; class Actinomycetes; order Mycobacteriales; family Micromonosporaceae; genus Actinoplanes; species Actinoplanes liguriensis. Next base: position 74,676 of record KL571250.1, on the reverse strand, counting down.
CAGCAACAACGAGAACTGGCTCGCCGGGGTCCTCGGTTACACCCGCAACAGCTTCAGCGTCTACGCGGATTCCAAGACCAAGAAGAATCCGGTGTACGGCAACACGCACGTCTTCTCCGACTGCATCGGGCCGGCGACCGACAAATCCCTGCTGCTCGGCCAGTCCCAGGGATTCGTCGTCTTCAAGGGCGCCAAGAACCCGGCGCTCGCCAAGCTCCTCGCGCAGTACCTGGTCAGCGCGCCCGCGCTGGTCGGAGTGTCGAAGGAGGCACCCGGCCTGGTGATGCCCGCCTGGCAGAAGGTGTGGGACGCCGACCCGTTCTTCACCAGCGGTGACCCTGCCTTCCCGATGGTGCGGCAGATGTCCCAGCAGACGCTGCCGCTGTCCACCAAGAACGGTCTGGCGTTCCCGCAGAAGGCCAGTGCCGGCCAACAGGCCGTCGTCGCGGCCTATGTCCTCACCGACATGATGCAGCAGGTCGTTCAGGGAACGGCGGCGGCACAGGCGGTGAAGGCGGCACACGCGAAGATGGTTCAGATCTTCACTCAGCAGGGGCTGCCGCAGTGAGGTCGGTCCGCCCGGCACCGGTCCCGGTGACGCGAGCTCCGTCGCCACCGGGGCCTGGCTCCCTGACGAGAGCCCAGCGGCGGCTCGGTCGTGACTGGCGGCTGGCCGCGCTGTTCCTCGCGCCGACGGCGGTACTGGTCGGCGCGCTCGTGCTGGTGCCGATCGCCAGGTCGATCGTCACCAGCACGACCGAGCGGCACGGGTCGGACAGCGTGTTCGTCGGCCTGGACAACTATCTCGCGCTGGCCGGCGACGACCAGTTCCGGGCGGGCGTGCTGAACTCGTTCGTCTTCACCGCGTACGCCGAAATCTTCAAGGTCGTCCTGGGACTGGCCGCGGCCCTGCTGCTGCACCATCGGCGGCGTGGGCGGGCCCTGATCACCGGACTTCTCCTGATGCCGTGGGTGGTGCCGACGGTGGTGACGGCGTTCAGCTGGCGGTCGCTGCTCGACCCGATATTCGGCAGCGTCAATTACCTGCTGACCGTTTCGGGGATCGGGCCGCTGCTGGCCTCCGCGCACCTGGTCGACAGCTGGCCCGCGGGCTGGCTGTCCGACCCGTCCCTGGCCATGCCGTCGGTGATTCTGGTGAACGTGTGGAAGGGGGTGCCGTTCTTCACCGTCTGCTTCCTCGCCGGGCTGAAGTCGATTTCGGCCGACCAGTACGAGGCGGCGACCATCGACGGGGCTTCGGCGTGGCAGCGGTTCCTCCATGTGACCCTGCCCGGGCTGCGCCACGTGATCACCGTGACGGTGACACTGTCGTCGATCTGGACGTTCAACAACTTCGACCTCGTCTGGTTGCTGACGCAGGGCGGCCCGGGCAACGTGACCGCGCCGTACGTTCTCGTCGCCTACTCGAAGGCGATCCTCCAACTGCAGTACGGCGCGGGGGCGGCGGTCACACTGGTCATGCTGCCGATCGTCGCCGGCCTGGTGTTCTTCCTGGTCCGGACGTTGCGCGCGGACACCGGAAACAGGCCACCCCGATGGACCGGCCCGTCGCGCACGGCACTGCCGTGGGTGGGCGCCGCGGTGTTCACCGGCCTGCTGGCCTGGGCGTCGCCGCAGATCTTCTGGAAGGCGGCGGTGATCCTCGGGGTGATCCTGCTGATCGCGGCGGCGGTCGGCCGGGTGGTCTCGGGGTTGCAGGCCAGGGGTGGACGGCGGGCATCGTCGTGGGTGTCGGGGCTGGGATCCGGCGTTGCGCTGGCCGGGTTGCTGGCCTTCGTGCTGGGCCCGCTGTACTGGATCGCCGTCACGGCCTTCAAGTCCGAGGGTCAGGTCGTCACGCGCGAACACGATCTGTGGCCGACGCCGTGGACCGTGGAGCAGTTCGGTGCCCTGTTCACCAACCAGCCGTTCGGGCGGTGGTATCTCAACACCCTGCTGGTGAGCGGGGCGTCGACCGCGGTGGCACTGGTCTGCGCGGTTCTCGGTGGTTACGCGCTGGCCCGGCTGCGGTTCCGCGGGGCGCAGGGCTTCACCGTCACCGTGCTGCTCACCTACGTGATGCCGGGTGCGCTGTTGTTCATCCCGCTCTACCAGCTGCTCATCGGGCTGCGGCTGACCGACTCGCTGTGGTCGCTGGTGCTGACGTACCCGACCTTCACGCTTCCCTTCGCCACCTGGCTGCTGTCGGGGTACTTCGCGTCGATCCCCGCCGAATTGGAGGAGGCGGCCCTGGTCGACGGCTGCACCCGGGTCCAGGCGTTCCGCCGGGTGGTGCTGCCGCTCGCCAAG
>KL571250.1:70558-72122 GCA_000715855.1 Actinoplanes liguriensis | reverse complement strand
TCGCCAAGCCGGGGCTGCTGGCGGTGGCACTGTTCACGCTGACCAATGCCTGGAACGAGTTCCTCTTCGCGTTCGTGTTCATCACGAAGGACGATTACAAGACGCTCCCGGTGGGGATGCAGTCGATGATCGCCGGGGACGTCGTGCCGCAGGGGCAACTCGCCGCCGCGTCGCTGCTGGTCAGCATCCCGGTGGTGATCATGTACGCCTTCGGGCAACGTTTCCTGACCGAGGGGCTCACGGCGGGCGCGGTGAAGGGCTGACCGCCGTGATCCCCAGGCCCATGCCGCTCACCGCAGATCTTCGGGTCATGGATCAAGCAGGACAGTGACGTCAGGTCCCGGCTTCATTTCACCAGGATCGTCACAGCGTGCCAGCCGGTCGCCCCGTCCGGGTCCGGCGGAGCCGGGATGCTCGTCTGGGTCCGGCCCCGCCGGTCGGTGGCGCGCACCCGCAGCCGGTGCACGCCCGGAGTCGCCGTCCATGAGTAGCTCCACTGCCGCCAGGTGTCGGCCGAGACCGTGCCGGCCAGTGTGGCCTCGGCCCACGGCTCGTCGTCGACCTGCACCTCGACCTTGGCGATGCCGGTGTGCTGGGCCCAGGCCACTCCGCCGGCCACGACCGTGCCGGCCGGTCGGGCGGCTCCGTCGCGCGGCGTGTCGATGCGTGACTGGGTCTTGATCGGTCCCTGCGCCGACCAGCCGCGCCGGGCCCAGTAGGCGTCGAAGTCGTCGAAGCGGCTCAGCTCGATCTCGGTGATCCATTTGCAGGCGCTCACGTAACCGTAGAGCCCGGGAACGACCATTCGTACCGGAAAGCCGTGTTCCACCGGCAGCGGTTGCCCGTTCATCCCGATGGTGAGCAGCGCGTCGCGGCCGTCGCGCAGCACCGCGGTCGGCGTTCCGCAGGTCCATCCGTCGACGGATCGCTGGATGACCTGGTCGGCGCCGGGCAGCGGGTCGGCCTCGTCGAGCAGTTCCCGGATCGGTGTGCCCAGCCAGAGCGCGTTGCCGATCAGGTCTCCGCCCACTTCGTTGGACACGCAGGCCAACGTCACGTGCCGCTCGATCATCGGCCGTCGCAGCAGTTGTTCCCACGTGATCGTGATCGGGTTGCGCACCATTCCGTGGATACGCAGCTCCCAGGTCGACGGGTCGACCTGCGGTGGATAGAGCGCCGTGTCGATCCGGTAGAAATCCGCATTCGACGAGACGTACGGCGTCACGCCCGGCACCCGGGCGGTGGCCGGCACCGCCGGCGGGCTCTGCCGGGCCGGCGGTAGCACGACGTTGTCGCGGGCCTTCGCGACCGCCTGCCGCTCGGTGAGCCACCGGCCCACCACGCCGCCGGCGACGGCGACGCCGGCGGTCAGTCCGAGGCCGCGCAGGAATCGCCGCCGCCCGTCCGGATCGAGATCGGCCGACTCGATTGCTCCGGCCAGCGCGTGCAGTCTGTGCAGGACCACGATGGCCAGAGCGGCGCCGGTGACGGTCGGCAGCCAGGCCAGCACTCCGGCGCCGGGCCTGGTCACGGCGGCGGCGACGCCGATAGCGGCGAAGACCAC
>KL571250.1:68154-70411 GCA_000715855.1 Actinoplanes liguriensis | reverse complement strand
AGAGATGTGTATAAGAGACAGCCCACGATCAGGGCGGTCTTGTCGTGTACGCCGAACACCCGTACGCCGAAGTCCTTGATCGGGGCGGGGACTTCGTCGATCACTACCGCGCCCACCGCGAGCACCAGGCCGGCGCGTACTGAAGGTCTCAAGGCTTTCAACCCATCGCTGCTGAGGTAGGGAACAGACGTGGAGCGGGCACGCGGACCCTGGGGAGAGCCCGCGTGCCCGCGCTGGTCATGCCTCGATGTCGGAGAACAGTCCCTTGAACGGCACCCCGCTGCCCACGAGGGGGCCGAAGACCTCGCCGGCGACCGGTGTCGCGACCGCGGCCGAAGCGTCCTGGTAGCTGTCGAAGTAGAGGTCGAGTGTCCGGTAGGCCGGAGTGGGCGTGCCGTCCTCCTTCGGCCACACCTTGGCCGATTCCAGGCGGCGCAGGTTCGGGAACTTCGCCGCGGCCGCCGTGACGTCGGCGTAGATCCGTTCGAAGCCGTCGGGGTCGGCCGGGTTGTCGATGATCAGCGTGATCTTGGTAGGCATGGCGCTCTCCTCATTGATCCGAAAGTGACGCGAGGGTGATGCGAAGGTGTGGCCGGTCAGCGTGCGGCCTGCTCGATGATCTTGGTGACGGCGTCGGGGCGGCTCAGCATGACCGCGTGCGAGGCGTTCACCTCGGTGATCCGGGCGTGGGCCCGGTCGGCCATGAAGCGCTGCAGGTCGGGGTTGATCGCGTGGTCCTGGCGTGTGATCAGGTCCCACGACGGGATCCCCCGGTAACCCTCGACCGCGCTGGCGTCGGTCACGGCGTTGGTGTTGGCCGGGCGCTGCGCGGTGGCGAGGTCGGTCGCGGTGGTCTTGTCTAGGTCGCCGGCGAAGGCTTCACGGAACTGGGCCGGGTCGATGACGACCTCCGTGCCGGCCGGCACCGGGGTCGCGATCAGCGGCAGCGGCGGGGTCGACTTGGCGGCGAGCTCACCGATGGTCTCGCCCTTGGCCGGAATGAACCCGGCGATGTAGACCAGCGACTTCACATCCGGGACGGCGGTCGCGGCGTTGGTGATGACCGCGCCGCCGTAGGAGTGGCCGACCAGCACCTTCGGTCCGCTGATCGTGGCCAGGTAACTGGTGACGTATGCGGTGTCGCTGGTCAGTCCCTGCAGCGGGTTCGCGACGGCGCGCACCGGATAGCCGTCCTCGCGCAGCCGCTCCATCACCGGCGCCCAGCTGGAGGAGTCGGCCCAGGCGCCGTGCACGAGAACGATGGTCGGCTTGGCCGGCTTGGCGGACTTGTCGGTGGTCATCGCCGTGGCCGGAACACCGGCCGCGCCGAGCAGGGCAAGGGTGGTGACGCCGACGACGCCGGCCCGGCGGGAGACATGGAAGCGCATGAAGATCAGACCCTTTCAACACATTCTTCGGTACGGGGATGGGCCGTCGGCGGTCAGCGGCCGTAGGTCTCCAGCAGCCGCAGCCACACCTCGCTGACCGTGGGGAACGACGGCACCGCGTGCCACAGCCGGTCCAGCGGAACCTCGCCGACGATCGCGATCGTGGCCGCGTGAACCAGCTCGGCGACGTCCGGGCCGACCAGGGTGAACCCGACGATGACCCGGCGGTCCTCGTCGACGACCATGCGCGCCTGGCCCTGGAAGCCCTCGGCGTGCAGCGAGGACCCGGCCACCCAGCCCAGGTCGTAGTCCACGACCCGGGTCCGCAGCCCAGCCGCCGCGGCCGCCGCGGCGGTCAGGCCGACCGAGGCGATCTCGGGATCGGTGAACACCACCTGCGGCACCGCCCGCTCGTCGGCGGTCACCGCGTGCCGGCCCCACGCGCCGGTGTCCACCGATTCGCCCTTGGCCCGGGCCACGATCGCGTCCCCGAGGTTGCGTGCCTGGTATTTGCCCTGGTGGGTCAGCAGCACCCGCCGGTTGACGTCACCGGCGGCGTACAGCCAATCCCCCGCCTCGACGACGCGCAGCGCCTCGTCGACGGCCAGCCAGCCACCCGGCTTCAGCCCGATGCTGTCCAGCCCGATGTCCTGGGTGTTGGGCGTCCGGCCGACCGCCACCAGCACCTCGTCGGCCTCGATCGATCCGCCCTCGGCCAGGGTGACGCGCACGGTTCCGTCGGCGGCCCGGTGAACTTCGACCGCTTCCGCGCCGACCCGCACGGAGACACCGGCCGCGCGCAGGGAGGCGATGACCCGCTCCCCGGCGAACGGCTCGGCCGGCGGCAGCACACCGTCACGGGCCAGCAG
>KL571250.1:64322-67942 GCA_000715855.1 Actinoplanes liguriensis | reverse complement strand
GCACACCGTCACGGGCCAGCAGCGTCACCGACGAGCCGAGCGCGGTGAACGCGGTCGCCATCTCGGCGCCGACCACCCCGGCGCCGATGATCACCAGCCGTCCCGGGATCTCCTTCGCCGATGCCGCCTCCCGGCTGGTCCACGGCCGGGCGTCGCGCAGCCCGGCGATGTCCGGCACCAGCGCGCTGCTGCCGGTCGCCACGACGACCGCGTGGCGGGCCGTCAGCGTGGTCGTCGTGCCGGCGACGCCGGTGACCTCGACCGTCCGCTCCCCGCTGATCCGGCCCTGGCCACGGAACAGGTCGATCCCGGCCGACTCCAGCCACGAGACCTGCCCGTCGTCCTTCCAGTTCGACGCGAACGAGTCGCGCCGGCTCAGCACCGCGGCCACGTCCAGCTCGCCCGTCACCGCTTCCCGGGCGCCGGGCAGCTGCCGGGCGGCGCGCAGGGCGGACGCACTGCGCAGCAGCGCCTTCGTCGGCATGCATGCCCAGTAGGAGCACTCGCCCCCGACCAGTTCCCGCTCCACGATCGCCGCGGTCAGCCCACCCTGCACCAGGCGGTCGGCGACGTTCTCCCCGACCGGACCGGCGCCGATCACGATGACGTCGTACTCAGAGGAGGTCATGATCAGTTCCCCTTCGCGACGCGGCCGAGCCGGATGGCGGCGATGAGGAAGAAGATGGCGCCGGGGACGGCGTAGCCGGCCGCGTTGGTCAGCGCCGGATCGGCGGNGCGATGAACGAGCCGCCGGCGAGCACCGAGATGCCACCACTGATGATCATCGGCCACTGACCACCGAGCTTGCGGCGCGGGATCGCCACGATCAGCTGCACCAGACCGGCGACGATCGCCCAGGCGCCCCACACCCGCAGCATGGCCGGGATGCCGGACGCGGCGGCCGCGCCCAGGCCGATCGCGGTGAGCAGGCTGACCACGATGTTCACGTAGAGCAGGGCAGGCGAGGTGGCCGTCCGCGACGTACGCAGGTCGTAGACGGCGGCGCCGACGTCGAACAGCGGGTAGAGCACGAACAGGGTCACCGTGAGCGGATTGATCTCCTTCGCGGTGGTGGTCGCGACGATGGCCCACACGATGGCGAACGCGAAGCGGATGAAGTAGAGCCGGCGCAGCGCCGAAGCCGTCTGGGCGATGCCGATCGGAGCAGTGGTGGTGGTCACGGTGACCCCTTCGGTCGATGTCTTTCGGTGAAGAGAACGTTCTGTCCTCCAAAGGATGCAGGCCCGAATCACCGCTGTCAAGACAGAACGTTCTCCCTCTAAGGTGTTCGCATGGTGAACAGCGCATCCGAGGGCAAGCCCTCCGAAGCACGGGCCCGCCTGCTCGGTACGGCCGCCCGGATCTTCTACGCGGAGGGCATCCGCGCCGTCGGCATCGACCGCATCGTCGCCGAGGCGCAGGTCACCAGGGCCACGCTCTACCGGCACTTCCCCGGCAAGGAGGAGCTCGTCCTGGCCTACCTGGCCGAGGCCGACCAGGCCATCCGGGCCCAGGCGCGCACGGTCGTCGCCGCCGGTCTGCCGCCCGCCGACGCCGTCCGGGCCCTCAGCCGGTCCATCGCCGAGGGGATCCGGTCGCCCGGCTTCCGCGGGTGCGCCTTCCTCAATGCCGTCGCCGAACACCCCGACCCCGGCTCCGCGGTGCATCGGGCCGTCCTCGCCCACCGCCAGTGGTTTCTCGACACCGTCACCGAGCTGCTCTCCCGGGTGCACGAGAGACCGGCCGGGCCGGCCGCCCACCACTTCGTGATGATGCGGGACGGCGCCATGACCGCGGGCTGCCTGTTCGACCCGGAACTGGTCGGCGACACCTTCCGGGACGGGGTCGAAAGACTCCTCCAGGTGCACACGGCCGGCGATCCTGCCTGACCACCGAAAACGGCCGCGTTCAGTGTCCCGGCCCGTTCCTCGGCGCGGCCCTGTTCGGTGTCCTGGGCACCGCCAGCGTCACCCGAGGCCGCAAGGTGCGCTGACCGCGGGGCCTCCCCAGCTGCTCACGCGTAGCAGAGTGAACGTTCTGTCGCTAGGGTGGATCCATGACGCGCGGCGCAACCGACATCCGACCCTCCGAGGCGCGCACCCGGCTCCTCACCACCGCCATCGGGATCTTCTACGCGGAAGGGATCCACTCGGTCGGCGTCGATCGGATCATTGCGGAGGCGAAGGTGACCCGGGCCACCTTCTACCGGCACTTCCCCGGCAAGGAAGACCTCATCCTCGCCTACCTGCGCGAAGTTCACGCCATGGACCGCGGCCAGATCGACGCGGCCATCGCGGCCGCCGGCCCGTCCCCGGTCGACCAGGCGCTGGCCGTCGCCAGGACCATCGCCGCCGGAATTCAGGCGCCCGGTTTCCGCGGCTGCGCCTTCCTGAACGCCGCCGCGGAATACCCGGACGAGGCCCACCCCGTGCACCAGGAGATCATCGCCCACCGGCAGTGGTTCCTGGACACGCTCACCACACTGATGGCCCGGGTACACCAGGAGACGGCGGATCCCGCCGCCCGCCACTTCGTCATGCTCCGCGACGGCGCGATGGCGGCCGGCTGCCTTTTCGACCCCGGGCTGGTCGTCGAGACCTTCCTGCGCGGGATCGAAGGACTCCTGCGGATCAACACCGAGCGCCGGGAGACCGAGTCCGCAGCCGGATGACCCGGCGCGGACCGGCCTCCCGGCGCATCATCGGCATGGTCGATGCCGAGCTGGCGGGTCAACCGCGGAATTCAGGAGACGCCGGCCAACGCGGCGAACTCCTGTCGCCGCAGCCCGGGCGGCACCGCTTTCCCGGCTGACGATCACCGGCTCGTGTGTGGCAGGTCCTGGGTCCAGGCCGGGCCGCTCAGGGGACGAGCGTGAACTTCTGGTTGGGCTGCCCGTTGCAGTCGTAGATCTGGATCTGCTGACCGTTGCCGGCGCCNTGTATAAGAGACAGGGGCAGCACCATGATGTAGCCGTAGCGGTCGGCGGCGGTGACATAGTCGTGCCCGTTGCCGTTGAACACGGCGCTCGCCGAGCCGCTGCAGTAGTGCACCAGCACCAGCAGCGCCGGCCGGGGCGCGAGGTTCGCCGGCACGTAGATGTACATGTTGAGGTTGGTCGGGTTGGTGCCGAAGTTGGTCACCCGGGTCAGGCTCGCCGCGATCGCCGGGGAACCGGACATCAGGATCGCAGCGAGGCCGGCGACCAGCGCCGTACCGGCCGCGAGCAGGATATGCGCGAGGCGCTTCATCAAACCTTCTTTCGACGATGGGATGCCGGCACGGTCAGCTGAGGCTGAACCTCTGGTTGGCCTGGCCGTTGCAGTCGTAGATCTGGATCTGCTGACCGTTGCCGGCGCCCCACACGTCGAGGCAGCGGCCGGACTGTACGCCGGTGACGGTCCCGTTGGCGTTGACGTTCCACTGCTGGTTGGCCTGGCCGTTACAGGCGTAGATCTGGACCGCCGACCCGTTGGCGGAGCCGGCCGCGTCCAGGCACACGTTGCCGTACACCGTCAGTTGTTTGCTCGAGGTGTAGGTCCACTGCTGGTTGGACTGGCCGTTGCAGTCGTAGAGCTGCACCCGCGTGCCGTTGTTGTGGGTGGCATTCGGCACATCGACGC
>KL571250.1:53658-64065 GCA_000715855.1 Actinoplanes liguriensis | reverse complement strand
GCATTCGGCACATCGACGCACCGGCCCGACTGTGTCCCGAGGATCCGCTGCGGCCCGGAGGGGCCGGACGGGCTGGACGGCGGGACGGACGGGCTCGCCGGGGGCGTCGAACCGTCGCTCGGGATGGTCGAACACTTGACGCTCGACCGGACGATGCCGGTGGTGTCCTTGATGCTCGGGCAGAGGAACTGGGTGTAACGGGTGTCGTTGTCGACGAAGATCTTCAGCCATTCGATCTGGCTGCGCAGCTCGATGTCGTTGGGCCGGGTGAAGTACAGGTGGTCGGCGTTGGCGAGCTGGATGTACGCGCCGGGCGTCGCCGCCGGAAGGGTCGGGTAGAGGCCGTCGAGATAGGACGGCGTGACCGTGGTGTCGTTGATCCCGCCGATGATCATCGTCGGCACGTTGTCCGAGGCCAGATCGCCTGACGGCTTGAAAGGCGCGAGGCCGATGGCGGCCTTCAGCGACGGGCGCTGGGTGGCCGCGTACAGCGAGCCGCCGCCGCCCATCGAGTGGCCGATGACCGACAGCCGGTTGCGATCGACCCGGTCGCGTACCGCACTGGAGTTCGTCAGGTAATCCAGGGCGGCGAGCAGTTGGGTGCCGCGGGCGGTGTCGTAGTCGTTGCGGCTGTTGGTCTCGACGCCGATGACGACGAACCCGAAAGACGCCAGCCGCGGCCCCATCCAGGCTTCCTCATTGGCGAACAGGGCGGTGTAGCCGGGCACGATGGCGACCGCGCCGTACGTGTAACTGGTGTCAGTGGGGTAGTAGATGAAGCCGCCGTTGAAACCGTTGCCGGGCGGCACCGTGATCTGGGCGGTGGCGAACGGTCCGTACTGGGCGGCGACGCTGGCCACGGTGGGATCCGGTCCCCGCTGGTAGGGGTTCGCGACGGTGAGGTCGGCGCGAGCGACGGTGGCCATGACCACCGAGGACACGGCGATCAGTAGGGCACAGGCGCCACCGACGAGAAATCGGGCGCGACGACCGGTACGGCGTTCCTTCATTCCTGCACTTCCCTCTCGAGGTTCAGCTGACGGAGGTTGGGGGCCGGGCCGCCCGGTACGTGTGGCCGGCGCGAGCGGACAGCTGCACGGCCGTCCGGCCCAGTGGCAGGAGTGCCGGCCCGGCCGCGCGCCCGAAGCGCAAGCGGCTGCGTGTCACCTCGGGCATGGCTGTCCCTCCAAGCAGAGCCGATTCGAATGCCGAAGAATCTGGAAGCGCTCCCAGCAGCGCCCTCAGATTGCCAGAATGTTTCGGCCACATCAAGCGGTTGACGTCTATGTTTACCGGCCATCGATGAGGCGCTCACATAACAGTTTCTGGTCCACGTCTTTTGACGAATGACGACAGAAGTCATGACCGCCTCGCACTTAGCGAAGGGCACTGAGCTGGGCTAATCAATCAGGAGAACTGTCAGCGGAGGCCTGCTGGGCCGTTTTCTCGCGCGCCCGTACACCGAACGACACTGCCTCCAATGAATGCGCATCAAAGTCTGATGTCTACCGATAGATCCGCGGCGGCGATACTGGCCTGCACCACTTACTCGGTCGCCTCACTGCACAGACCATCGCTGATTGGCGCCCCCGTTGCAGGACCACAGGTTGATCCTGTTGGCGGTGGCCGCACCGGCGGCGTCCAGGCACAGCCCGGCCATGCAGGTGCAGCTGTGCGGGGTCGAGCCCCGTTCGAGCAGGTTGGCGAATACCGCGCGTCCCGCCCGGTGGAGCGGGCCGGCCGGGCTCCACCTGCTGTGCAGGTGCTTATCTGTTAGCGGATGGCGGATAGTCGATGTCGCGGTCCTGGAGGGTCAACCGCTCGACGGTGATCGCGCCCCTTCCGATGCCCTCGAAGCTCCTTAGCTACCCGGCTGACGGATTGCGGCGCCCGGATCGGTGCTCTGCTCAAGGGCCGTCCACCACTCCTCCAGCTCATCGACCCGGCTCTGGAGTGCGGCGTTCGCCGCCCGGGCCGTCGCCAGTTCCTCGGTCAGCGCACCGATCGGCCCGGAGGCGGTCAGGGCGTCGAGCCAGCCCGCGACCAGCCGATCCTCAGCGGCGACCCGGCGGAGCGCGGAGGCGACCACCTCCGGCGACAATTCAGCCACGAACTCTCTCGGGAGCGTGAGCAGGCGAGCGACCTCGCCGAGGCTCCGCGCGGCGCTCATCTGGCGCCGAAGGCGCTCGGCGGACGACACCGCCGGTTCGACCGGTGTCGCAGCCGTGATCGGCTTGCCGGGAGAAGGAACGGGCTTCGACACAGGCGCGGGCGTAGGTGCCGGCTCCGGGTCAGGCTCGGCCTCTGACGGGAGTTCGGGAAGGTCGTCCCCCACCCAGGCGTAGGCCAGAGTGTCGCCCTTCTGCCGTCGGACGACATTGGGCCACTTGGGCAGAACCGCCAGCGCGCGGGGCCCGTGCCGGGCCCAGGTCTCGTTCCGGAGACCGAGCTCGGCCAGACGCTCCCGGATCTCTCGCACCTTCAGCGGGACCGACGACTCGGCCAGCAGGTGGAGAAACACCGCGAGGGGCTCTTGGGCGAAGACGGCGTGGAACAGCCGGGAGTCGGACAGAGCCAGGAAACGCAGCGAACCCCTTGTCGCGACGTGAACGCCGGCGCCCCGTGGGACAAGCTCTTCCTCATCGGTGTCATCCCACTTGACCTGATAGTTCGTCCCGTCATCCGCGACGATCGATCCGGCTCGGGTACGGCGTCCGCCGAACGAATCGGACACCCGGACAAGACCCTGATCTGCGCTCACGAATGCGACTGTAATGGTTATCGTCGCGGCCGGGGCGCCGGCCGGAGCCAGCCCATCCTGGCCAGGCTCATCGGCCGTGTGCACCCAGCGGCGGCTCGGCGGAACAACTCCGAGAGGAGACGGGTCGCGCTTCCTAGCCGCCCGTACGGACAGATTGGTGAGCTTGTCACTCGGTTCGAGGTCGAGCGTGAACGTGTGTCCGTCCCGGGGGCTTCATGGACGCGCTGCTGGCGCGGATGGGCAGGGAGACCCGTCAGGCCGCCCAGCATCGAGAGGCAGTACGAAACGTTCAGCGCTGGCCGCGTAGCCTCACCCGGCGGCCGGACCCGTTAGACGCGTTCGCCGATGCCGAGTCGCGCGTGGACTTGCTGGGCTCGTTCCGCGGCCGCGCGGGCGCCATAACGGCGTGGCATCTCTTCCGAGGACCACCCATCCATCAGCAGCATCAGGTCTCCGGTGTCACCGCCGGCAAGCTTCCATTCATCGGCGAAGCTGTGCCGCCACCGCTGCGCGTGGACATGCTCGACCCCAGCCCTATCCCCCAGTTCCCGCAGCCGGATCTTGATGCCGTTCGGCCTCAGCGGCCGGGCACCCTTCGCAGCGATCCACAACTGGTCAATGCCGGTCAAGCCCGGGCGCCGGCTGCGGGCGCGCACATCCCGGCGCAGAGCGGGGCCTCGAAGACCCGTTCGATCACCAACGGCGAAGGCAGCCAAGTAAAGGAGTCCGTCGAAATGACCTCTCATCCCATAAGATCCGCCTTGAGCTGCGGAAACATCTTCCGGAATGCACTTCGATCCGCTCGCGCGGATGCCCAGTAAAGGGCTCCACGCACCCTCAGAATCGATCAAGGCAAATAAAAAGAACGCCTCCGCAGGCTTGTCACCTGCGAAGACGTTCCAAAAAGTCGGGCTGACAGGATTTGAACCTGCGACCCCTTGACCCCCAGCTATATAACGATTGTGTTAAGTAACATCAACTTGTGTCATTTCATACGCAAATCCGGACAGAACGCCATCGCCATGCCGTCCGATTTCAACCAATCCCGATTAAGTTGATCAAGGCTGTGACCAGGCATGTGACCACGCCCAATCAAGTGCGGTGCCTGCCATTCGGTCCGAGAAAGGATTCCGGAGAGACGAAGGCGCTTGGGTGCTGCCGAGTAGGCTGACCATTCCCGCACTGGTCCGAGATTGCCGGTTCGAGTCTGCTCAGGACGCGGGAAACGGGTCGGCGCCTCGACCACTTGACAGCCCATGAGAAGCGCGCCCCTCCCCCACCACGGTTAGGCGAAGCGATACAAAATCGAGCCCGCCCTACGAAATAGCATATCGTCATTCAGGCCTACCGGTCAGCTTCACGGCGCCTCGCGCTGTCGTCGACTAAGCCTACCGGCCGTCCCTTCAAAGTCCCTGTCTGGCCGTGGGCGGACGACGGATCCGAGGGTCGAGCAGTCATGCCGACATGGCGGCTCGCAGTCGATCAGCGACAGAGGGAGACGCCCGTGACGTGTGCCATCGGCGTGTCGGTGCCGGCACGGTCTTTCGCTGGGCGACACTGCGGGTCCTGCTGTCAGCCGTGGGGAACGGGCATGTCGATCGGATATCGCGCGGAGTGGACTGATCGGGATCTTCAGGATGGGCTGCGCAACTCGCCCTACTCCGTCCCCTCACAGGTCAGTGAACAGACCATCCGGACCTTGCTGAGTGACATCCAGTTGGTGACGGCCGAGGCGATCGGGGCACGCCACCGGCTCGCCCGAGACGTTCGTGGCGCTTGGCTCAAACGCAACCGCAGAGTCCGGGAACTGCACGAGAGTAACCGGGTTGAAGGCCTTGGCCCTCGGCACCTGTCCGCGACCAAGGCGATTCTGGAGAGCAAAGACGCCTCCGACATCCAGGATGCGATCAACCGCTACACCGTGATCAAAGCGCTGGACACGGACCAGCGCACGCTCGACGTGCTCGGTTTGCACGGCGGCAAGCTCTTCGCCGACGATGTCCTGGCCGGATTCCATGACCGGCCGATTCTCGAAATCGACATCCGCAGCATGCACGCCTTGATCATGGGCACTCACCATTCGGCAGGCCGCTACAAGGTGTGGCTCAACCGCATCGCCGGTGCCGACCATGTTCCCATGACGCCTGCAGACACGCCGAGCGCGATGTCGGCGTTGGTGGACTGGCTCAACGAGACCGTCCGAGAGCAGAGTCTGCCCGCTGTGGTGATCGCAGCAACCGTCCACGCGTGGTTGGCGCACATTCATCCGTTCGATGATGGCAATGGCCGAGTGTCACGCCTGCTGGCGAACATCGTGGTGGGTTCTCAGGGGCTGCCGCCGCTGATCGTCCAGATGACAGCGGACCGGACGGAGTACATCAACGCCCTCGCCATCAGCGATCAAGGCGGGGACCTCGCTCCGTTGATCGGGGTGTTCCTGCGTATCCAGAAGCGCGCGATCGCAGACATGCGTGATCCCGCATTCGCGCTCAAGCTGTTCGAGGACGAGATCGCTGAGCGCTCGCTGAGCGTTTACCAGCGGTGGCACAGGACCTTCCAGACCTGGCTGCTCGATCTTGGCGCGGCGCTGAGGCTGCGGGATCTCCACCTACGGATGCCGGAAGATGTCGTCCTCGGTCAGGAGAGCTACCAGCGGATCTCGAACGGTTCCGCTGGGGAGGGTGTCGTCACGGGGGGCATCGGCAACGAAGTGCGGTATCCGGATTGCCGTATCTACCTTCTGATCGACAAGGTTCAGCATTCGACTCGGCACAGCGAAGGCGAGCCCGTCCTGTCATTCCTCCGGTACGGTCCCGCGCCGTGGTCCAGGCACGTCTACCGGAGGCTGATGGGGCGAGTATCGGAAATCATCGTCCGCCCGGATCCCATCGATGGCGTCTACGTACGGTTCGGCTCGGGGCGCACCGAACACTTCACCTCCACTGAAGCGGCCCGCATCGTCGCCGAGCAACTCGCCGAGGACTTCCGGATGGGAACGGCGAAGGCCGACCTCGGCGCGATCGGCTATCCGACGAGGAACTGGCGGGCCAGCCAGGTCCCGTTGGACGACTTCAGCTTCGACTCCTATCGCTGACCAATCCGTCTCGTTTCCTGATGGGACCGCATGATCAATATCGAAAGGGGTCGGGGTCGTTGATGTCGCCGGCTCAGTCGTCGTCGACTTCGGAGTGTTCGACTCTTCTGGTGATCGCGGCGGGTCCTGGGTGCCAGACGCCTGGGATCATGGCCTCGTTCTCGTAGCCGAAGGTGATGGCGTAAATGCTGTTCCAGTCGGCTCGGTCTGAGGGTTCGGGGAGGCTGTTGTCCGCGATGAGCAGCTGTAGCGCCCTGCTGGGCACTGTCGCCGCAGCGTCGGCGATGTTGATGAGGCGTTCATAGATGCGTTGGCTGAGCTCGACGTCGCTGGGGCTTTGGCCGATGGCGTTCTGCGGTGAGTCGATCATGAGGAATGACGGGACGCTGATGGCGTTGTCGTCCAGGGCCACGGTGATCAGCGCGAGGCAGTAGGCGACGTGCACGGCGGTGGCTACGCCTCCGCCGGATGCTTGCATTTCTTCGAAGACCGATCCGTTTATTCGCGGCAGGTAGTCGTCGGTGTGAATGTAGGCCTCTTGGACGCCCGGTACTCCGATCATGCTGATCTCGCGTTGGAAGGCCTCGTTGAACTTCGTGACTCGGGCTCGGGCTTCGGTCATGGAGCGTTTCCGTTGCCTGATGTCGGCGCGGACTGCCTTGCGTTCGCCTTCTGCGCTGCGTAGTCGTATTTCTAGATCCTTGAACCGATCTCGAGCGTTGGTCATCTCGTCGAGCCGGCCGAGTCGGGCGAGCAAGGTGGCGTGCTGACCGCTCAGTGCCGCGGTTTGAGTGAGCAGGGGTGCTGCGCGGTCGCGGGTGATGGCGTCGATGCGCTGGCGGACGGCGTGTAGATGCAGACGCGCTGTGCGTGCCAGGTCGGCTGCTCGGTCTGCTGCGGTCTGGTCGGCGGCGAGTAGTGCCCGGGTCTCGTCGATCTGTGCTTGGAGACGGTAACGGGTTTCGTCGTCGGCAGGTGCGGCGGCGAGGCTGGGCGGGTCGGGCTGGAGGCAGACGCGGCAGTGGTCCTCGGGGATATGGCGGTCGTCGAGGCCTTGCAGGCAGCGTGGGCATACCGTGAACTCGAGCGCACCGAGGATTCGGGCTGCGATGTGTGTCTGCTGGGCTCGGAGGTGGTCGAGTTCTAGTTGGGCGAGTACGGATTTGCGGGCGGCGACGGCGTCGGCACGGCGTGCTGCGTCGAGGTGCAGGTCACGTTCCTGGGCGGCTGCGCGGTCTATTTCGGTGTAAAGGGCGTCGGCGGAGGTGCCGGTGGCGGCTGAGCCGGCGGTGAGGTTGTCGAGTTCGGTTCGGATTGCGGCGAGTCGGGTCAGGGTGTTGCGTCGTTCCTGGTCGATGGGGTCTTGTTCGGGTGTCTGCGTCTGTTCGAGGAAGGTACGGACGGCAGCGACTTCGGCCTTGTAGTTGGTGATGTCGGTGCCGAGTTGCCCTTCGCGGCGTTCGAGGGCTACGAGTTCGGCGTCGTTGAGGCCGAACATGAATTCGAAGAGGGCTCGGCGGGCGCGGTCTTTGTATGTCTCGGTGTGGCCGGCGATGGCGCGGTCGATGTCGACGGCTTCGACGTAGAGGTATGCCATCAGGCTTTGGAAGGTGATGGCTACCGTGTCGGCGGTGGCGCCGCGTCGGCGGGTGGGGATCCGTTCGCGGGGGATTTGAAGCAGGTCGAGCAGGCGGTCGGAGATGGTTTCCGCGCCGTCGCGGCTCTTGACGGGCAGGATTTCTTCGGTGTCGTGGGTGTGGGGGTCGAGTATTTCGACGTTGCCGCTGGAGTCTGGGACGCTGCGGGCGAGGGCGAGGCGGGTGTTCTCGATCTGGAGGTCGAGGATCACTCGGGTCACGTTGGTGCGTACGGCGGGAGTGAGTGCGGCTCGTCCGCCGGTGGCGTGTTTGATGAGCATGAGCAGGCTTGATTTGCCGGAGCCGACGGGTCCGATCAGCGCGGTCAGTGGTTGGTCGAAGGTGAAGGTGCGGCTGGTGGCGGTGGTGAAGACTTCGATGGAGAGGACGCGCATGCGTTTGCTCATGCGTTGTCCTTGAGGAGCTCTTTTTCCATGCGGCGGATCGCTGGGCGTAGAAGTTGGTCGAGGCGGGCTGCTGGTAGGTCGAGTCGTTGATGAAGGAATTCGGCGCGGCCTTTGGTTCTTGTCCATTCCGTTGCGGCGGTGAGTTGGGTGGCTGCTGTGCGGCCGTTGGGTGTGGCGATGACTTCGAGGGTGCGGCCGGGGACCTGGCGGATGAGTTGTTTGCCAAGCAGGGCGCCGATGATGAGGGTGTAGCGGTCGGTCCAGAGTCCGTAGCGGGAGCCGGCGAAGGCGATGTCGGTGGCGTGGCGTTCTGCGGGGACGGTGGCGGCCGGTGGCGGCCAGGTGGGATGACCGTCGATGTTCATGTATTCGAGGATTGGTGGGAAGCGAAGGAGGAAGTCGAGGCGTGATAGTCGCGCCAGGCTGCGTAGGCCTCGGGTGCGGCCGGAGAAGGCGACGATGAGCAGCAGGATGCGGGCTTGGTGGAATACCGCTTCGGCGGCGATGGCGTGGGCGGCTACCCGTTGGCGGCGGGCCAGTAGTAATGCTCGTGCGTTGTGGTCAGGCATGGCTGGGGCCATCTGGTGGGCCGGGTGGCATGAAGTCGAAGGTGCATTCTTCGCTGAGTTCGAAGGCGACGCCGAGTGCATGCTGGTCGTTGATGCGTAGCGGTGGTGTTTCGCGGAACGCGGAGACTCGGATGTTGTCGCGCAGGTGTCGGAAGAAGGCGGGGCCGTACGGTGTGGTGCCGGCGCGGGCGGTCTCGTCCTGGGCGTTGAGGATTTGTTCGAGGACTTCAGTTTCGATTTGGAAGACGATGGCTGCGTCGCCGGGTAGATCGGGCAGGCGGGAGCGTCGGGTGGTGTACCAGGCTGAGCGCCATCGTTCGGCGAGGTGGTGGGCGCTGGCGGGGAGGTAGGCATCGGTCATTTTGCGGCGGAGTTGGGCGCCGCCGGGCGCTGGAAGGGGTGCTTCGCCGGGCGGGAAGAGGGGTATATCGGTTCCGTTGATGGTTACGGTTTCGAGGAGGCGCTGGTCGAGGAGACGGGCGGCGAGGCGTTCTTCGCGTTCGATGCCGACAGGCCACATTGCCGTGTCGATGAGTTGTTGGGCGAGGTCGAGGCGGCGCTTGCCGAATGACCGGGCAGTCTTTTCTACGAGGGCGACGATGCCATCGTGGTAGAGCTGCCCTTCGCGGGTGCCCCATCCTCTGTTCTGGTGTAGGGGTAGCAGTTTGTCGACGATGGTGCTGGCTGCTATGTCGTCGCGGTGGGGCACGGCGACGAAAGTGAGCAGGGTGATGAATTTTTGGACTGCGGATACCAGGGAGTCGTCGTCCTGGAGGTGGTCTGGGCGGGTAGGGGGCTTGAGTTTGGGGATGGACGGCATCCGTTTGTGCTGCGCGACCATGAGGAACTGTCTGGTCAGCTTCTTCGCCCAAGTGAGCAGGTCTTCGGGACGTCGATGAGGGCTGTCACAGAGTTGCGATAGCTCAGCGGTTTGGCCTTGGCCTTGCGTCAGGCCGGCGTTGCTGACGTGCAGCACTCGGACGGTGCGACCGGAGGCGCTGACTGCGAGCCACCGGTCGAAGAGGTGGGTGAGGCCGCCGTCGTCGCAGAGTTCGGCGACGGACCAGGTGCCGCGGTTGCGGCCGCGGTGTTTGACGGAGGCGAGGTCGAGGCTGCCGTCAGCGAGCACGACGACGAAGTCCTCGTGGTGCTCGCAGACCACGGCGAGAGGGCCGTGGGGTTCGAATAGTGCGTAGCACCATCGGGCGATGACCTCGCACTGGAATCGGAAGTTTGCTTGGGCTTCTGCGCCATCGTCCTCGGGTGCGTCCGCGATGTCATGCATGAGCGGTAGCGCGTCCTGCTGACTGCCCAAGCTGGCCTCCCCGATATTTTGGACAGCGCAGAGTAGCCTCTCGGCTGCGCTGCGCTGCCACTCTTAGTACCCGACAAGGTCTATTTCGTAAAGGGGTGGCCTTGGGGCCTTTGGTCCGCCGGGACAGCGATGTCAGTTCGCCGAGATGTGGCACATCGTGATCGCTGGGATTGGTTGCGGGCGGCGGTTGCCGGAGCACTGGTGTAGGTCCCGCCGCCGGGGTGCTGGCCTCCATCGTCGAGGCCATCGGTGCGGAGGTGGCGCCTGGGGAGCTGCTGGACGATCGCGTGCGGAATCTTCGCCGCCGCACAGGGCGCTGGCGGGCGATGTCGGGGCGGCCCTGCCCATGAGTGATGGGCATCGATTCATTCACGCCGCAGCCATTGCGATCAGTGACGAGTCAAGTGCAGGCTGTTATGCCTGTGCTCGTTGAGGGGGTCGCATGTCCGATTCGACGCTGCCGCCGGATCCTGACCCCAGGACTCTGACAGCCGGCCTCGTCTCGTATCTGCAGGAATACCTTTCGACACTGCGGCAGAACAAGGTCCGTGACGGCGTCGCGGACGCCGAGGTTGTCTGGCTCGCCGATGGCCGCAGCGGCTTCGGCGAGGCCGGGCTGGAGAT
>KL571250.1:47827-53419 GCA_000715855.1 Actinoplanes liguriensis | reverse complement strand
GGAGGCAGCGCCCGTGCCGCCGGCCGAGGTGCGCACGCTGCTGGTCGATGACGGCTGGCGCAGTTCGGATGACCCTGGTCCGCGATTGGCCGCCGGCGCCGACGATCGCGTTCGTGAGCTGTATGACCGGTGGCTTTTGCGGCGGCGTGCGTGGGCTGCCGAGGAGAACGACAACGCACAGGTGCGGGCCCAGTACACGAAGCTGGACATGCTGCGTCGTGAGGCCGCGCACCGCAGCGATACTCACGAACTGGTCCTGGGTGCCGGGCTGCTGGCGCTTGCCGCACAGGACCGGTGGGTCGTGCGCCGTCATTTGCTGGTCTGTGAGGTGACCGTCACTCTCGATACGGCGACCGAGACGCTGTCCGTCGCGTTGCCGGGTACGCCGAGCTGGCGGCTGGAGGACCGGGATTTTCTCGCTGCTTCCGATGGTTTCCTTACCGACCGGTCCAGCTTGGCGCCGCCGGAGGTGCTGGTTCCGGACGCTGGCATGCAGCAGTGGCTGTTGCGCTGGCAGCGCAGCTGGGGCACGGAGCTGGTGCCGGAGGAGGGCCGGTGGGATCCGCCGCAACAGCATGAGGGCGGCGACATCGCCGTGCTTCGTCTGGCGCCTGCGGTGATGCTGCGTCCGCGTAGCCAGACTGGGGTGCTGCGGATGTACGAGGCCATCGCCGCGGATCTCAACCGTGCCGGGCGGCCGGTGCCTGACGGCCTGGCGAATCTGGTCGTGGCATCGGAGCCGGCCGGTGATCGGGAACTGCCGTCCAGTGGCTTGTTCCCGTTGGAGTCCAACCGGGAGCAGCGGCGGGTGCTGGAAAAGCTGCGAACCGACCGTACGGTCGTCGTGCAGGGACCGCCCGGGACCGGTAAGACGCACACGATCGCGAACCTCATCTGCGCCTTGCTGGCCGACGGTAAGCGGGTGCTGATCACCAGCCAGAAAGATCAGGCGCTGAAGGTTCTGCGGGACAAGATCCCGGAGAACCTCCGGCAGCTGTGCGTGCTGATGACCGGCATGCAGCGCACCGGAACCGATGAGCTGACCGACAGCCTGGTAGCGCTGTCGGAGCTCATGGCGACCGTCGACGAGTCCACGCTCGAGCAGCAGATCGACGGGCTGCAGCGGCAGCGGCGGGATCTGGCCGGGCAGATCCGCAACCTCACCGCCGAACTACGCGCCGTCCGGGCCCGGGAATACCTGCGCCATCCGGTGTTCGGGGCGGATCAGCCGGGGCTGACGCTCGCCGAGACAGCCCAGATGCTCGTCGACGGGCGCGACGAGCACGACTGGATCGGCACGTTGCCAGCTTCTACGGCTGTTGCGCAGCGACAGTGCAGACCGTGCCGAGAGGTGCGACCAGCAGATGCCCGGCCCTGATGACCTGCCTGCCCCGGCACGAGTGGCGGCGGCGGTGGCGGCCGCGGCCGAGGGCCACCGCGTCCTGGGTGTTAACGCCGACGACCCAGTCTGGGCGGTGACCGAGATGGGGGAAGTCGACTTGGCGGAGATCTGCCGGCAGGTCGACGGCGTCTCGCATGCCATGGACGGGTGCGGGCTGTCGGCGAGTATCGCGGAATGGGGCACCGACGACTGGCGTGCCCGCGCGGTTGATGCGTTGGTCCGGCGCCGGGATACGGCGTATTGGAACACGCTGTTCGACGACGCGGTCGCGGTGACCCGGCACGAAGATGCGCTGGGCGCCATCGCTGATCGCGGTGTCGTGGTGCAGACGGGGCCGGGGATGACGGTGACGCCACGCCAGCTGCTGCCGCAGGCGTTGCTGCTACGCCGATATCTGTCGACCGGCGGCCGGATCGCCCGCATGATCCGGCCACGGGCGGTGGCGCAGGCCGCCGATCTGCTGGCGGTCTGCACGGTCGAGGGCCTGCCGCCGGAGACCCGTGAAGACGTGGACGCTGTGATCATCACCTTGCGTGCCGAGATCGCGGTCGACGAGGCGTTCCAGGCGTGGGCTGAGGTCGGTGCTCGGCTGGCGCCCGGGGCGCTGCGGCGCCGGGTCGCGCAGTTGCATGACATCGCCGCCACAGTAACGGCGATCCGTGCGCTGCTGGCAGCAAGGGACGCGATCGACGACCTGTTGCGGCGGCGGGATGTCCGCTACGGGATCAGCGATACCGGCCGGTGGGATCTCATGGTGCGTCTCGCCCGGGCTGTCGCCCGGTTGCGGCAGGCTCGGGCCGCTAACCGCCTGCTCGCCGAGTTCGACGAGACCATTGCGGGATGGGCGGTGAGGTTTCGGGCGGCTCCGGAGCTCGCGCGGCTGTCCAAGGCTCTGCGGGAGCGGGATGTGGACGCATTCACCGGCGTGTCCGATGAACTTCACCAGGCCCGCGGCGAGCAGCACGCCGGACGGACGTTGCTGGAGTCGACGCAACACTTGGAGAAGGCGCATCCGGGGCTTGCCGAGCAGCTGCGCAGCGACCCACATGCCGAGCACTGGGCTGCCCGGCTCGGTGATCTCAGCCGCGCCTGGGCGTGGGGCTACGCCCGGCAGTTCTTCGACGAGCACCGCGACAACGGCGTTGACGGGGCACTAGAACAGCGGCTCGACGAGGCCGAACGGCGGCTGCAGATGGCGACCCGTGACCTCGCCGGTCACCAGGCGGCGCTGCTGTGCAAACGGCGGATCCAGCCTCATCAGCGCATCGCCTTGCAGGAGTTCCGGTCGGCGACCAATCGTCTCGGCAAGGGAACCAGCGACTACAAGGCCCGCTACCAGCAGGCAGTCCGGGAAGCGATGGACAAGGCCCGCGACGCCGTGCCCGCCTGGGTCATGCCGTTGAGCGAGGTCGCCGACAAGGTCCCGGCACGGCCGGATGTATTCGACGTGGTGATCGTCGACGAGGCCAGCCAGGTGCCGGTCGAGGCGTTGTATCTGAACTGGCTGGCACCGCAGATCGTGGTGGTCGGCGACGAGGAGCAGTGCACACCGCGGCCCAGCACCGCGACCGATCATCAGAGCGCGTTCCGAATCCTGGACCGTCACCTGGGGATCCTGGATATCGCCCACCGCAACGTGTTGGGCCCGAACTCCAACCTGTACGAGCTAATGTCCGCGCGTACACCGGAGACGATCCGGCTCAGCGAGCATTTCCGGTCGATGCCGGAGATCATCGGATGGTCATCAGGGCTGTGTTATCAGCACCGCTTGGTCCCGCTGCGGCAGTTCGGCGGCGAACGCCCGAAGCCATTGCAGGTCGTGCACGTACCGGACGCCGTTGAGGAATCCAAGGACACCGCGCTGCGCAACGAGGCAGAGGCCGATGCCATCGTCGACACCGTCGCAAAACTAATTGCCGACCCAGCCAACCATCGCCGTTCCATCGGCGTCGTGGTCATGCAGGACTGCCGCCAGACCAAGATGATCGACGACAAGCTACGGGCCCGCATCGACGACACTGAGTACGAGCGACGCAACATCCGAGTCGGGACGGCGCCGGATTTCCAAGGCGAGGAACGCGACATCATGCTGCTGTCGCTGGTTGCCACACACCGGCGAACCACCATCAGAGCCCCCAGCTACAAACGGCACTTCAACGTTGCGGCCAGCCGTGCCCGGGACCAGATGTGGCTGTTTACGTCGATGGACATGAGCACTCTCGACGCCACCGACCTGAGGTCCCGGCTCTACCGGCACATGCTGGACCCGCGGATCCCGGACCGTACCGATCCGGCGCACGACGCCGTCAACCGCCATGACCTGCGCAGACCGTTCGAGTCGATCACCCAGCAACGCGTCTTCCGTGAGCTCCGCGACCGCGGCTACGAGGTGATCGCCCAGTACCAGCTCGGCAACCGGCGCATCGACCTGCTGATCGTCGGCGACCAGGGCCGGCTCGCCGTCGAATGTGACGGCCCTTCGATTCACCGCACCCCCGACGAACTCGCCGCAGAGATCGCCCACGACCGGGAACTGCGCCGCTGCGACTGGCGCATCGTCCGTATCCGGGAAAGCGAGTTCGTCCTCGACCCACAGGCTGCGCTCGTACCGCTGTGGGAGCAGCTCCAGCAACGCGGAATCCACCCACGCAGCGACGCCAAGGGAGTCAACACATGACGCAAGTCGGGAACCGGCCGCTCGGGCAGCGACTGGCCAACGCTGTCGCCCAGCTGTGGAACGGCGGCGGCGGGCCACCGCATTCGGCTATCGATGCCTCCCTGTCGGTCGTCGGTATCGACCCGGACCATTTCACCGGGTTCAACAAGGAACGCAAGGTCCGCGAGGCCCTGGCCACAGCCGACGACGCCACCGCCCGCTACCTGGTCACCGAACTCGTCGACCTGCTGCGCACTGAAGGCGCCTTCGAGAATCAGGCCGACGACGCCTACCGCAAACTCGTGCGGCTACGCCAGGCGCTCACCCCGGCTGGCGCGCAGTTGGATGCCTCTGGTGTCCTGACGTGGGACGCCACGGTGGTTGCTGCGGGAGGGGGGCCGGCTCCGGAGGCGGCGGGCGGCGGTCCCAGCCTCGGCTTCCTCATCGAGGCGCTGCGTCGTCTTCCCGGAGCATCCCGGCCGCTGGTAGGGCCCCGGCGCAAGGGCCGGGACCGGGTACCGGTCGCCGACGAGTACGACGTGCAGGACCTGGTCCACCTGACTTTGAAACTGCTGTACGCCGATACCCGCGCCGAAGACCCGATGCCCAGCTACGCCGGCAAGTCCTCACGGACCGACTTCTTCATCAAGGCGGAAAGCACGGTCATCGAGGTGAAGGTGACCCGGCCCGGTCGCGGCGAACGAGACATCCGTGACGAGATCATCGTCGATCAGCGTGCCTACCAGACTCATTCCGGTGCGAAGCGGCTCATCGCGGTCGTCTACGACCTGGCCGGGACCTTCACCAATCCCGCCGGATTCGAGGACGACTTGTCGCAACACACCGCCGGCCTGCACAGCACGGTGATCGTGGTTCCATGGCCGTCAGTCGCGTAGCTCCCACCATGGTGGGGCTCATGGCGCGGAAGCCGCCGGGGTGCGGGTGTCGTTGTCACGGTAGTGATCGGGGTGCCGAGGTCAGGTTTGCCGCTGCGGTGTCGACAGTGGCTGCATGCGGGTATACGAAGATCAAGCGGCGTCGGCGGGTGGTGGGCAGGCGCTCATCGCGCTGCTGCGCGCGGCAGGGGGTAGCCGCGAGCAGCGCATCGACCGAGCGTTGCGGGTGCTGATCGAGCAGCTCGGCATGCAAGTCGCCTACGTCAGCGAGTTCCGTGACGGGCAGCGGGTCGTCACGCACAGCGTGTCCCTGCCGGGCGGGCCGGTCCTGCCGGCCGGCACGACGCACCCGGTCGAGCAGACGTTGTGTCACCTGACCGCCGCCGGTGATCTGCCGGCCCTGGTAGGTGACGCCGCCGCCGACCCGCTGCTGGCCGGGCACCCGCATACCGCCGCGTTCGGCGTCGCCGCGTACGTCGGGGTGCCGCTGACGGCCGAGGGGCGGGTGACCGGCGTGCTGTGCTGCGCGGCGGCGATACCCGCGGCCACGTTGAACCCGCGCGACGAGGCCACCCTGCGCACCGTCGCCGGCTACCTCACCGGTCTGTTCACCGATGATGTGCGGGTTCCGGCTGAGC
>KL571250.1:46077-47587 GCA_000715855.1 Actinoplanes liguriensis | reverse complement strand
TCTGTTCACCGATGATGTGCGGGTTCCGGCTGAGCCGGGACTGCGGCAGCTGGCCGCCGCG
Source organism: Actinoplanes liguriensis (assembly GCA_000715855.1). Lineage (GTDB taxonomy): Bacteria > Actinomycetota > Actinomycetes > Mycobacteriales > Micromonosporaceae > Actinoplanes > Actinoplanes liguriensis. The sequence continues at coordinate 47,526 of KL571250.1, read as the reverse complement.
GTCGCCGACGGACACGACCTGCAAGCCCTGGCCCGGCCGCTGCTGCAACTGCTGCAAAACATCACCGGCCTGGACTCGACCTTCCTCACCCTGGTCAACACCAGCGCCGACGAACTGGTCATCGCCTACGCCCACAACAGTGGTGAGCTCGTCATCGCCGAAGGCGCCACGTCGAGCTGGCAGGAATCGTTGTGCCGCCGTGCGCTGACCGAGGGACGCGCCAGCGTCAGCGACGTGCCTGCGACGTGGCCCAGCGCCGCCGCCGCCCAGCAGCCGGGCATTACGTCTTTCATCAGCGTGCCCCTGCGCGATGCCCACGACAGCGTGGTCGGCACGCTGTGCGGGGCCAGCAGCGGCAACACCGCAGCGGACGAGCACAACGTGGCCATCATGACCACCTTCGCCCAGCTGCTCAGCGCACAACTGGCCCGCGAGACCGCGCACCACCTGCGGGCCGCCCAGGCGACGGTCCTCGAGCAGCGCATGAACAACCTGCGCGAGGCCGCCGAACGCGACTCGCTGACCGGGCTGTGCAACCGTGCCGGTATCCACCGCTGGCTCGAGAAGGCCCTCGGCGTAGTCGCGTCCGGCGACCGGCGGCTCGCCGTCGCGTTCATCGACCTCAACCGGTTCAAAACCGTCAACGACACCTACGGGCACGCCGCCGGAGACGAAATCCTGCGCCGCATCACCGGATCGTTGTCGGCTACCGGGCGTTCCGGTGACCTGCACGGACGCCTCGGCGGTGACGAGTTCATCGTCGCCGCGCTGCTGCCGGCACACGCCTGCGTGCAGAACTGGACCGACCGGGTGCGGGCCGCCGCGGCCGCGAACGTCGACGACATACACGTCACCGGCAGCGTCGGCGTCATCATCCGCGAACCCGCGACACCGGCCACCTCCGTCGAAGACCTGCTCAACCAGGCCGACAGAGCGATGTACCAAGAAAAGCGGATCGCCGCCGCAACGCGTTGACAGGTTCACGGCAGGGGCGGCAGTGGCTACGTGAGCGTGTCGGTAATGTCCGAGACCCGGTACACGATGCCGTCCAGATTGATGATCCGGTAGCTGGCACCGCGCTGGGTGGCCGAGTGCCCGCCGACGAGTAGCGCGATGATGCCGGCGGCGCCCGGGAAGGTCGTCGCGTTCAGGTCGACGACCAGTTTCTCGGTGCTGGTGACACAGTGCGTCGAGGATTCGGGGCTTGAACCTGCTGCGAATGCGTGCCGCTTCATAGAAACTTCACGCGCGGCGCGGTAGCAGCTTGATGTGCTACGGATTCGCTGGATACGTGGCCTGCGGCCACCCGGAATCTACCCTCGTATCCGTGAGCAACAGCAGGAAGACGGCATGACTGTGCAGCGCGTCCTCGTGGTCGACGACGAGGTCAAGATCCGGATGACCGTGCGCGGTTATCTCGAGGCCGACGGCTTCGAGGTGGTCGAGGCA
>KL571250.1:44866-45847 GCA_000715855.1 Actinoplanes liguriensis | reverse complement strand
GGCTGATCGGCTTCACGGCCGGCAGCGACGACTACGTGACCAAGCCGTTCAGCCCGCGCGAGCTGGTGCTGCGGGCCCGAGCGATCCTGCGGCGCACCGAAACCGGCGCCGAACCCGAGACAGCGCTGCGGTTCGCGGGTCTGGTCGTCGATCCCGCGACGAGGACCGTGCTGCTGGACGGCGGGCGACCGGTTGAGGTGTCGCCGCTGGACTTCGATTTGCTCGTCGCGATGGCCCGCTCGCCGGGGCGGGTGTTCACACGGCGCGGGCTGCTGACCGAGGTGTGGGGTGACAACTTCTTCGGCGACGAGCGGGTCATCGACGTGCACATCCGCACCTTGCGCAAGGCCCTGGGAGACGATGCCGGCACGCCGCGCTTCGTGGGCACCGTCCGCACGGTCGGCTACCGGTTCGTCGGTGTTCCCACATGAGCCAGCTGCTGCGTACGCTCAATGGTCGTTTGTCCCTGCGGAATCGTCTGGTGCTGTCGCACGCGCTGGTGCTGCTGGTGGCGATCGGGACGACCGAGACGGCCATTCGGCTGTTGAAGGGGCCGCACCGGCGGCCGTTCAACCCCGACGACGCCGTCTCGATCGGGTTGGTGGCCGGGGCGGTCACCGCGTTGCTGGCCGCGGTGCTGCTGTCCCGGTTCCTGCTGCGGCCGCTGGACTCGGTACGGGCGGCGACCCACCGTCTCGCTCGGGGACACTACGACGACGTGCTGGCCGCACCGGGCGAACCGGAGCTGGCCGGGCTGGTCGGTGACGTGAACGCCCTGGCGACAGTCCTCTCCGACACCGAACGCCGCCGGGCCCGGCTGGTCTCCGAGATCGCCCATGAGATGAAGACACCGATCACGATCCTGCGCGGCCAGATCGAAGGCCTGGCGGACGGCATCTTCTCGCCCGACGAGGCGATGTTCGCGTCGCTGACCGACGATCTCGCCCGCCTGGAACGGCTGGCCGGCGACCTGTCCAGCCC
>KL571250.1:44286-44672 GCA_000715855.1 Actinoplanes liguriensis | reverse complement strand
CCTGTCGGTGGCCGAGGAAGGCGCGTTCGTGCTGCATCGGCGGCCGGCTGACGTCGCGGCGCTGGCGCGCACGGTCGCCGAACGGTTGCGCCCGCAGTTCGACGACCACCGGGTGACGCTGTCCGTGACCGCGGCCACGCCCGCCGTCACTTATTGTGACCCCGATCGGATCGCCCAGATTCTGGTCAACCTGGTAGGCAACGCGCTGACCGCCAGCGACGCCGGCGGGAGTGTGCGGATCGGGGTGCGCGTCGTCACGGGAACGTCGCCGCACGTCGAGGTGCAGGTAGCCGACGACGGCGTCGGTATCCGGGCAGCCGACCTGGAACGCGTCTTCAGCCGCTTCGAACGCCTCAGCCATCCCGGACGGCCCGCGCCTGCCGGCG
>KL571250.1:42492-44072 GCA_000715855.1 Actinoplanes liguriensis | reverse complement strand
TGTGTATAAGAGACAGGCATCGGGCTGACGATCGCCCGGGGTATCGCCCGAGCGCACAGGGGCGATGTCACCGCCGCGTCCGACGGGCCAGGTAAGGGCGCCGTATTCACCTTCTCCCTCCCGATCCAGTCGAGTTGACCTTCACGGAACCTTCATCCGCGCCGCCGCAGGAGCTTGATGCGCTTGCGGTTGTCTGGAGGCACGGCGGGGGTCAACCGACGCACGAAGGGAAACCGACGAGGATGAGCGAGCTGGATCAGCCGGTGGTACGCGAGCCGCAACCTGCCGCGGCAGGCGGGACCGACGTGGACCGGCGCGGCTTCATGCGCAAGGTGTTCTTCGCCAGCGGCGCGACGGCTGTCGCCGCGATGGGCGGCGGTCTGGCCAGCACGGCCTGGGCCGATGACACGCCCAGTGCGGCGGCGAGCGCGGCGCCGAGCGCTTCCGCGACGCGCGGTCCGGGCGGCGGGAACCCGATCCTGGCCAGTCAGACGATCACCGAGGACTTCTACGGCCTGACCACCGACGGCAAGCAGATCGACGACCTGTTCGCCATCCACTCCAAAGGGGTCGACACCAGCGGCGTGGTCACGGCTGCCACGGCGTTCCTGGCCGGGCTGACCGACACCCAGAAGAAGGCGGCCCAGTTCACCGTCCGCCACACCGAATGGCGGACCTGGAGCAACCTCGACCCGGGCGAGTTCCCGCGTAAGGGCGTCTCCTTCGCCGACCTCGACGACACCGGGAAAGCCCTGGCAACGGCTTTACTGAAGGCGGCTCTGAGCGCCGACGGCCTGGAGACGACCGAGCGGATCCGGAAGATCAACCTGGCGGCGGGCACCATCGCCGGCAACAGCACGGTGTTCAACGACGTCCTGTACTACTTCACGATCATGGGCACCCCGTCGGCGACCGAACCGTGGGGCTTCCAGCTCGACGGGCACCACCTGGCCGTCAACTACTTCGTGCTCGGCAACCAGGTCGTGATGAGCCCCTGCTTCTGGGGGTCCGAGCCGACCACCCTGCAGATCGACGGCGCCACCGTCACCGCCTGCACCGAAGAGGTCGAGGCCGGCCTCGCCTTCATCCAATCCCTGACCGCCACCCAGCAGACGACCGCGATCATCTCGGCCACCAAGGCCAACGAGGACATGAAGGCCGGCGCCTTCGCCGACAACGCGATCCTCGCGTACGCCGGCATCCGCGCCACCGCCCTGAACAAAGCCCAGCAGCAGAAACTGCTCGCGGTCGTCGAGGTATTCATCCAGCGAGCCAAGAACGACGCCGCCACCGTGCGGATGGCCGAGATCCGCGCCCACCTCAGCGACACGTACGCCGCGTGGATCGGCGGCACCGCCAGCACCGACCCGTTCTACCTGCGGGTGCACAGCCCGGTCATCTGGATCGAAGTCGACTGCCAGGCCGCCGGCCCGCTGGGCCCCGCCTACGGCAAGACCCGCGCCGACGGCCCGTCCCAGCTGCACCTGCACTCGGTGGTCCGCACCCCGAACGGCAACGACTACGGCCGCGAACTGCTGCGCCAGCACTACCTCACCTCCTGTCTCTTATACACATCTCTG
>KL571250.1:39982-42252 GCA_000715855.1 Actinoplanes liguriensis | reverse complement strand
AGAGATGTGTATAAGAGACAGGGGTCGGCCAATTCCCGGTGCGAGCAGTTCCTCTGCCCCGGACCAACGGTCAGCGGCGCAGTTCACTACCAACTGCCCCGCGCCTTTCCTGACCAGGCGCGCCGGCCGGCCCGCACAGTCGAGCCGGCCACCATCGCCGCGGTCAGGCGGGAAGGCCGCCGAGGACCTCCCGCGGCAGGTAGAGCGGCATGGAGTCCTCGGTGAGGCTGTCGGTGAGCATCCGTTTGCCGGAACCATCGGCGCGCATGCTGAAGATCTGGCCGTAGGACTGGAACGTGTTGTCGGACAACACCGCCTCGTCCCGGAAGCCGTACATGCCGCTGTTGTAGAGGATCCGCCCGTCACCGGACCAGACCGCGTGGGCGTCGTTGGCGCCGCTGTCGGTCAACTTGCGCAGGTCGGTGCCGTCGGGCCGGATCGTGTAGATGTCGAAGTTGGCGCCGCTCATCCGGCGGGTGAACACGATGCGCTGCCCGTCCGGCGACCAGTCGGGCAGGTTGTCGTACTCCTCGGTGAGCACGCGTGTTTCGCCCGTCCGCAGGTCCAGGATGCTCAGGCCGTGCCGCTGCTCGCTCCACGTCCGGAAGACGATCTCGTTGCCGTCGGCCGAGTAGCTGGGGAACCCGGAATTGACCGTGCCGTCGGTGAGCGGCTCCCACCCGGAGCCGTCGGCGCGCACCCGGATCACCCGGTTCGAAGGCGCGTCCTGGCGGAACCAGGAGCCCAGGCCGCAGGCGATCCACTCGCCGTCCGGCGACCAGGCCGGCCGATAGGCGCCGGCCTGACCGCCCGGCACCTGTCCGGCCGAGTCGAAGACCACCGTGAGGTCGGAGCCGTCCGGCCGGGCGGTGACGATCGACGAGTGGCCGAGCTGCTTGTCGGTGTAGGCGAGCCGCCCCTGCCGGGACAGCACCGGGAAGACGTCGCAGAAGCGGTACTCCCAGTCCGGGTCCCAGCTGTAGAGCGACGTGTCGAACGGGCGGACGGTGAAGTCGGGCCGCTCGTAGATCACCTGGGTGCCGTCCGGGGACCAGACCGGGGAGCGGAGCATTCCCTTCACGCCCGGGCGGCCCGAGGTGTAGGCGAGTCCCTGGTCGGCGCCGAACTTCACCAGGTAACCGATCTCGGTGGCACTGACCCACTGCGGGGCGACCTTGAGATCGGGACCGGAGGTGTGCTCGACCCGGTCACCGCCGGTGGCCACGTCGACGGAGACGATTTGCGAGGTCACGGGCGTACGCCCGCTCTGGTGTGCGTTGTAGGTGTCCTCGGTGGCGATCTCGTAGTAGACGATGCGGGCCCCGTCCGGTGACCACTTCGGCGAGCCCAGGCAGTATCCCGGTCTGGTGGCCACCCGCCGCAGGCCGGTGCCGTCGGGCCGGATCACGTACACGCTCAGTTCCTGGGTGTGTTCCCAGCCGACGCCGTCGCTGTGGCCGCGCCAAACGGTGTTGCGGTCACTGGCGAAGGCGATCCACCGGCCGTCAGGTGACCAGGCGGGACGGTAGTGGCCATCCGGGCTCCCCGGGTCGCCGGCCAGACCGGGGCCGCCGGTCAGGTTGGTGAGCTTGCCGGTACGCAGGTCGAGCAGCCACACCTGAGCCAGGTGATCGGATGATCGGGTGGAGACGAACGCCAGGGTTCGCCCGTCCGGCGACAGTGCGCCGGCGTCGTCCACCGCCGGCCCGGTGACCAGGGCCCGTACGCCCGTGCCGTCGACGCGGGCGCGATAGAGCGACGCGTTGCCGTCGCCCTCGCGGCCGGAGGTGAAGATCACCGAGCGTCCGTCAGGCGCGAAGCTCGCGTGATAGTCGAAGCCCGGATCCGTCAGCAGAACGCGCTCGTCGGATCCGTCGGCGCCGGCGATGTAGAGGGTTGAGGCCGAGGGTCCGATGCGGTTCATCAGCAGCACGCCCTTCTTGCCCGGTCGGGCTGCCGCCACGGCCAGGGAGCGGGGCACGAGCGCCGCCGCGGCGCCGGTCACGCCGGCCGTCAGGAACGTACGTCGCTTCATATTGGCGGACATAGATCAACCCTTCGCCGGACTGGTACGGCCACCGCCACCGTACATAAACGATCATCTATGCGTGGCGATTCACAGGGTATTCCGATTCAACTCCTACCGAACTTTTACAACGCACCAACGATCTCCGAGAACGCCTGACCACGCCGACGCGCACAGGAACGACGGCGGTCGGCACCAACCGGCTGTCCCCGATCGCCGAACCGCTGGTGCATCACCCGTTTGC
>KL571250.1:39317-39831 GCA_000715855.1 Actinoplanes liguriensis | reverse complement strand
CCCGTTTGCGGCAGCCGGCGCGCTGGCTGCCGTCGCCGTGGTCGTCACGGCAGCGCCGCGACTGCGGGCGCTTACCGCCCCGCGCCGGCTATGCGGGCGCACCATCGCGGTGAGCTGGCAGGGTTCCCGGCACAGGTGCCGGGAAACCCTGCCAGCATGCTCGATCAGTTGGTGCCGGTGCTCGACGACGAAGAGGGCCGAGGACCACGCCCGGAGCCGCCGCCGTGGCCGGCTGTGCCCGCGGTGATCGTCTTGAGGTCGGCGCTCACGTCGTAGCGGACCTGGCTGCCGTTCTTGGTCCCGAAGACGTCGTACGAGCCGTCCGGGTCCTTGCGGACACTGGTGACCGTGACCGCGGAGTCCTTCGCGGTGACCGCCGCGGTGACCTTCGTGGCCTCGTCGCCGGTCACCGGGGTGTCCGAGGTGCCGCCGTGACCGCCACGGCCTTCGGTGACGGTCTTCAGGTCGGCGCTCACCTGGTAGCGGACCTGGGTGCCGCTCTTGGTCCCGGACA
>KL571250.1:38878-39094 GCA_000715855.1 Actinoplanes liguriensis | reverse complement strand
TGCCGCTCTTGGTCCCGGACACCTCGTACGAGCCGTCGGACCGCTTCGCGACACTGCTGACCGTCACCGACGAATCCTTGGCCGTGACCGCCGCCGTCACCTTCGCCGCCTCATCGCCGGTCACCGGAGTACCGGGAGTGTGACCGCCGCGGCCTCCCTTGCCCTGGGTCACGGTCTTGAGGTCAGCGCTCACCTGATACCGGACCTGGCTGCCGC
>KL571250.1:37914-38601 GCA_000715855.1 Actinoplanes liguriensis | reverse complement strand
CCGGACACCTCGTACGAGCCGTCGGACCGCTTCGTAACGCTGCTGACCTGCACTGCGGAGTCCTTGGCCGTGACGGCCGTCGTCACCTTCGCCGCCTCGTCGCCGGTCACCGGCGTGCCCGGAGCGTGATCGCCACGGTGATCGCTGGTGCCGGTCGACGTGTTCGGTGCCGGGGTCGCGTCGGCAGCGCTGGCCATGGTCGCTCCGCCCAGGGCCAGACCGCCCGCGGCCATGACTCCGGCCGCGATGACACCGATTCTCTTCGCGTACACGCTCGACTCCTCTGTGACGGTGCCCGGTACTTCACCGGTTCTTCCCACCACGGTCGCCGCCGACCATGAGAGAAAGCCGTCCGGCAGCTAAGAAACCCGTGAGAAGCGGGTCAGGAGGTGGCGGGCTGGGTCAGGTCGTAGACGGTGGTGCTGCCGACCGTGGTGGCGGTGTAGTGGGCCGCGACCCACTCGGTGATCGCCTGGCCGTAGCCGGTGCTCGCGTTGCCGCCCCGGCTTGCGCCGCCGCCCTGTCCGCCGCTGATGAAGTAGCGGATCTCGCCGGCGGCGACGTACTGCTGGAACTGCGCCAGGGTGGGGGCGGGGTCGCTGCCGGTGAAGCCGCCGATCGACATCACCGCTTTGCCGCTGGCCAGCTGCAACGGGGCCGCCGCCATGGAGCCGTTGGCGGCCGCGG
>KL571250.1:36854-37712 GCA_000715855.1 Actinoplanes liguriensis | reverse complement strand
GGCGGCCGCGGCCCATCGGGTGCCGGAAGAGGCCTCCAACAGTGCTACGACGGCCGCGTCGGCGCTCTGGCCGCCGTCGCCGCCTCCACCGCCGTTGAAGCCCGCGCCGCCGGACCAGCCGGCGCCACCGCTGGAGTCGTCGCCCGCGGATCCGGTACCACCACCGGCCTCCGGCGCAGCCTGACCCTGGCCCTGGTTGCCACGGAAGCCCCCCGCGCCACCACCGGCGAATCCGCCACCGCCCGCACTGCTCGCCACCCCTGCCGGGCCGGCCGTCGGCGAAGAGCTCGTCTGCGGTACGCCAGCCGAGCTCACTCCCCACGCGGCACTGCCAGCCCCGCCGGCCAGCACAGCGACCGCGGCCGCGACCAGCCCGGCCCGGCCCAGCACGCGGGCCGGAACCAGCAGCGCGGCGGCCGCGATCACAGCGGCGGCCAGGATGATCCACCGCAGACCGGGCGCCCACGAGAAGCGGCCCAGCAGCACCCAGTCCCACACGCCGGTGACCGCCACCAGCACAGCGAGCCCGGCCCGGCCGGCAACCTCGGCGCGAGCGATCCACAGCTCCCGAGCGGCGACGGCGACCAGCGCGGCGATCGCCGGGGCCAGCGCCACCGAGTAGTACGGGTGCGCCGTGCCGCTCATGTAGCTGAACACCACACCGGAGACCAGCAGCCAGCTACCCCAAAGCAGCACCGTGGCGCGGACCCGGTCGGTGCGCGGCGCCCGCCACGTACGCAGCAGAAGAATGACGATCGCGAGCAGCGCGGCCGGAAGAAGCCAGGAGATCTCGGCGCCCCACGCGTCACCGAACAGCCGCCCGATGCCCGGTGTGCCGCCGAAGCGGCTGGTCTGCAC
>KL571250.1:34682-36700 GCA_000715855.1 Actinoplanes liguriensis | reverse complement strand
ATGCCCGGTGTGCCGCCGAAGCGGCTGGTCTGCACGGCCGCGCCACTGGCGTTGCCGTCACCGCCGGTGATCCGGCCGAGTCCGTTGTAGCCGATCGCGAGCTGCCACAGCGAGTTGTTGGTCGACCCGGCGATGTAGGGCCGCGACGACGCCGGCCACAACGACACCAGCAGGACGAACCAACCGCCCGAGACGACCAGCGCGGCCCCGCCGATCAGCAGGTCCCGGAACCGCCGTCCCAGCCCGGCCGGCGCCGCGACCAGGTACACCAGCGCGAACGCGGGCAGCACGAGAAGGCCCTGCAGCATCTTGGTGAGGAACGCGAACCCGAGCAGGGCACCGGTCGCGGCGAGCCACCGCCAGGACGCGTTCTCCACGGCCCGCACGGTCGTGTAGGCGCCCGCGACCAGCAGCAGGACCAGCAGCGCGTCCGGGTTGTCGAAGCGGAACATGGTCACCGCGACCGGCGTCACCGCCAGCGCCGCCCCGGCGAGCAGCCCGGCGCCCGGGCCGAACCAACGGCGCACCGTCGCGTACAGCAGCGCGACGCTGGCCACGCCCATCAGCGCCTCCGGTGCCAGCAACGCCCAGCTGTTGTCACCGAACAGCCGCATCGACAGGCCCATCACCCATATCGCCGCCGGAGGCTTGTCCACGGTGATCGCGTTACCGGCGTCCAGCGACGCGAACAGCCACGCCTTCCACGACTGCGAGCCCGCCTGCGCCGCGGCCGCGTAGTATTCGTTGCCCCACTGCGATGCGGACAGATCCCACAGATAGAGCACCGCGGTGGCGAACAGCAGGGCCCACAGGGCGGGCCGGGCCCATCGCGGTTGCGCGGGCAAGGGCGAACCGGCGTGGAGTTCCGCCCGGTCAAGAGTCACCGTCATGCCATCCACCGTTCAAGGCCTCGCTCAGCGCCCCGTGTGCAGTGGCTATGGCCTCGCTGTGAGCCTCACTGCTCGGCGAGCAGCCGGTACAACGCCTGGCGGGCGCCCTTGACCACCGCGACGGCCTGCTCGATCGCCTCCGGCGAGCCGGTCGCGGTGACCTGCTGGGCGGCCGCGCGCAGCTGGTGCATCTCGGCGCGCAGCTTGTTGTGGTCCTCCGCGTCAGCGGGGAAGGAGGCGCCGAACGTGTCGACGCGGCGCTCGGTGGCCTTCTCCCGGCCGGCGTCGGTCAGCTCGAAGATGCGCCGGCCGTCGGTCTCGCTGCTCTGCACCAGGCTGCTGTCCTGGAACATGTTGAGCAGCGGGTAGATCGAGCCGGGGCTGGGCCGCCAGGTGCCGCCGCTGAACTGCTCGAGCCGGTCCATCAGCTCGTAGCCGTGCGCGGGCCCTTCCAGCAGTGCGGTGAGCACCAGGTCGGGCACCATGCCGCGGCGCATCCGCCCGCCTTCGCCGCCGCTGTAGCCGCGGTGGCCCCCATGTCGTCGCATCGCGTCATCCGGTTCTCTACCAGCAGATATATCGTGACACTATCAGGTCAGCCGGACGGACAACTCAGTCGATCCCTTGATCGGCAGCGAGACGGACCGGAAACCCCGGGCAGGGTCGCGCACAAGGTCCAGGTAGTCCGGCTCGGCGTTGTCGTTGAGTACGAACGCGCCGGCCCGCAGCTGCGGGATGAGGATCTCCATCACCTGTCGGGCCAGTGACGGGCCGTCGCCGACCGGGAATCCGTCGATCAGCGCGAAGTCGACCGGCCCGCCGACGTCGCGCAGCGTCTCGCGCGCATCACCGAGCCGGATGTCGGCGAACTCGCCCAGCCCGGCGTCGGCCAGGTTGCTCCGGGCTGCGGCGACCTTTTCCGGCACGATCTCTGCGCCGACGACCGTGCCGCCGCCGTTGTCACGCACCGCGGCGGCGAAGTAGATCGCCGAGACACCCATCGAGGTGGCGAAGTCGACGACCCGGGTCGCGCCAACCGCCCGGCACAGCAGGTAGATGAGATCACCCTGCTCCGGCCGGATCGACAGGGGCTGGTGCGCGCGCAGGAACGGATCCGGTGCCCCTCCC
>KL571250.1:33225-34391 GCA_000715855.1 Actinoplanes liguriensis | reverse complement strand
AGAGATGTGTATAAGAGACAGCGCCCGAACTGCGCGGCCGGCCCGTGCAAGCGGTCGAGCACGGCCCTGGCCCGCGGATCGTCGAGTGGGCTGGGACCGGCCGCCGCGAAACCGTCGCCGACAGTGGGGAACATCAGTCCTCCCCGTTGTCGTGGTCCGGGTGGTCGGCCACACCGAGCCGCCAGTACCCGCGAGTCACCAGCGACGCGTGCGGAACACCGCCGTCGATCAGCTCGCGGCGGATGCGACGCATCGCGGACGCCTCGCACGCGACCCACACCTGGGTGCCGCCGGTGATCGTCGCGCGAGTCGCGGCGTCGTGCAGTTCGACACCGAAAGCATCCGCGGCGCGCCGGTGATGCCAGGTCACCGTGAGGTCGGCTTTACTGTCGAACGCGATCTCGTCCTCGGGACCGGAGACCTCCAGGTGCACCTGAGCACTCGCGGTGGCGGGCAGGGCATCGAGCAGGGTGGCGACGGCGGGCAGGGCGCTCTCGTCACCGGCGACGAACCAGCGCGGCGCCGCGAGATCGGCGGCGAACCGTCCGCCAGGCCCGCCGAGGGCCATTTTGGCGCCCGGTTTCGCCTGCTCGGCCCAGGTCGAGGCGGGACCTTCGCCGTGCAGGACGAACTGGACCTCGAGGGCACCGGTGGCCGGGTCGTAGGCCCGCGGGGTGTACGTCCGTACCGTCGGCCGTTCCTGACCCTCGGGCCAGACCCGCCCTTCCGGACCCATCGTCGGCAGGACCGGCGCATCCTGGCCGGGGGCCGGCAGAAAGACCTTGATGTGCGCGGTCGGCGCGGCGTCCTGGAAGCGGGTCAGGTCACCGCCGGCGACGTGCACCGACACCAGTCGCGGGGTGATCCGCTCGACGCGGACCACCTCCACCGGCTGCGGCGGCGGGCGGCGCCGGCCTCCGCCGGGCCGTCCGCCACGTCCTGGGAAGTCACTCATGTCGTTCTCCTTCTTCATTCGTCGGCCAGAAGCCGGTAGAGCGCCTGGCGGGCGCCGCGGACGATGGTGATCGCCTGTTCGAGCTGCTGTTCCGTGGCGGCCATGACGATCTGGCGGCTGGCCGCGTGCAGTTGCTGGGTTTCGGCGCGCAGCGCGCCGTGGCGCGGGTCGAGCGGAGCGAACACGGCGAGTGCGCCGGCCCGCCGCTCGG
>KL571250.1:31670-33000 GCA_000715855.1 Actinoplanes liguriensis | reverse complement strand
CCCGCCGCTCGGCAGCCCGGGTGTGCCCGGTCGTCGTGAGCCGGAAGACCCGGCGGCCCCGCACCTCGTCGCCTTCGATCAAAGCGGTGTCCTCCAGGGTCTGCAGATGGGGGTAGACCGAGCCGGGACTCGGTCGCCATATGCCGCCGCTGAGGTTCTCGAGCCGGTCCATCAGCTCGTAACCGTGCGCGGGGCCGTCGAGCAGGGCAACCAGCAACAGGTCACTCAGGTCGCCCCGGCGCAGCCAGCGTCCACCGCGCCGCACCGTCCGGTCACCACCTTGTCGCGCAGTCACGATATATCGCGATAGGTTTCAAGGTCAACCACCCAGGCGGCGGACCAGGTGGTCCCACGAGCGCAGCAGGTAGCCGTCCGCTTCCGCGTGGGCGTATCGCTTGCCGGGTGTGCGCAGCTCGGGCGCGACTCCTCCGGCCGCGGCGGCCAGCAGTTGCAGACGGCAGGCGCGTTCCAGCAGGACGGCCGTGGTCACCGCGGTCGCGACCGTGCGCCCAGCGGCCAGGATGCCGTGGCCGACCAGGAACAACGCGCGGGCGTCACCGAGGCACTCGGCGACCCGCGCACCCAGTTCCCGGGTCGCGATCAGGCCGACCGGCTCCTCGAAGCGCGGAACCCCGGCGGCGAACGGGCCGGCGCCGTTGGAGAACGCGTACAGCGGCTGACCGGTGGCGGCCAGGGCGATCGCGTACGGCGGATGGCAGTGCACCACCGCATCCACGTCGTCACGTGCCCGCATCACCTCGGTGTGCAGCGGGAACTCCTTGGGCACGGCGGCGTCGCCGCTCAGGCGGGTGCCGTCCAGGTCGGTCAGGACGATGTCGTCGGTGTCGACCTCGTCGAAGCCGTACGGCCCGGCTTTGAGCCACACGCCGAGCCCGTCCGGGTCACGCCGTGAGACGTGCCCCCAGACCGGGTCGCCATGATCGTCGAGGCCCAGCACGTGACAGCCGGTGACGACCTCGTCAGCGGGAGATACGGTCATGCTCGCTCCTTGCGGGTTCGGGCTCCGGGGCGGTGAACAGGGCGACGGCCGCGAGCGCGCAGGCCACCGCGCCGGCGGCGATCGCCACTCGTGGGGAGATGTGCTGGCCGATCGCGCCGACGATCGGGCCGCCGATCGGGGTGGTGCCGGCGAAGCTGATCGACCACAGCGACATGACCCGGCCGCGGTAGCGGGTCTCGCTGGTCAGTTGCATGGTGGCGTTGCTGATGCTCATGAACGCCGAGCTGCCCCAACCGACGAGCAGCAGCGCGATCAGCGCGACCGGCAGCGTCGGGCTGAGCACGAGCCCGGTGATCGCGGTGCCGTAGG
>KL571250.1:30483-31456 GCA_000715855.1 Actinoplanes liguriensis | reverse complement strand
ACGCGAGGGGGCGCAGTCCGACGTGTCCGCGCCGGGCGACCAGCAGGCCGCCGAGCACGGCGCCCGCCCCCATCGCGGACATCAACCATCCGTAGGTACGGGCGTCGCCGGTGAACGTGACCCGGGCGAGCAGCGGCAGGGTGATCGGGAACTCCGCGGCGAACGTGCCGACGACCAGCACGGCGAGCAGCGGCCACAGCAGTGTCGGGCGACTCCGGACGTACGCGAATCCCTCTGTCAATTGCCGCAACGGCGGCGCCTTCGCGTTCTCCGAGGGCCGACTGCCCACCGGCAGTGCTCGCAGAGCCAGGATGATGCCGAGGAACGACAGCGCGTTGAGCAGGAAGCACCAGCCCAGTCCCAGCGCAACGATGAGCACGCCACCGAGTGCCGGGCCGGCCGCGCGGGCGGCGTTGATGAGGACGCCGTTGAGGGAGACCGCGTTCCTGATCAGTTCCGGTCCGGAGAGCTCGATCAGGTACGCCTGCCGGGCCGGGTTGTCGATCGACTGCGCAATGCCGGTCACGACTGCGCAGGCGAACACCACGATGACAGTGACGTGCCCGGTGAGGGTGAGCAGCCCCAGCGTGAGTGCGGAGACGGCCATCGTGGACTGGGTGGCCAGCATCAGCGAGCGTTTCGGCAGCCGGTCGGCGAGCAGTCCGCCCCACGGTGCGAGCAGCAGCGTGGGCAGGAACTGCGCGGCGCTGAGCAGGCCGAGCCAGGTGCCCGAGTGGGTCAGTTGAAGGACCAGCCAGCCCTGGGCCACGGTCTGCATCCAGGTGCCGGGCAGGCTGATCGCCTGGCCGATGAAGAATTTGCGGTACGGCCGGGCCCGCAGCGCCGCGAACGTGCGGCTCACGTGGTGACCGTGGGGAAGTGGCAGGCCGCGTACTGTCCGGGCGCGACCTCGCGCATCTCCGGTTCCCGCTGCTCGCAGAGCGGCTGGGCGAGCGGGCAGCGGGTGCGGAAC
>KL571250.1:29524-30290 GCA_000715855.1 Actinoplanes liguriensis | reverse complement strand
GGGCGAGCGGGCAGCGGGTGCGGAACCGGCAGCCGCTGGGCGGTGACAGCGGCGACGGGAGATCGCCGTCCAGCGAGGGCCCGGCGAACGGCTGATCAGGATCGGCCAGGGGCACGGAGTCGAGCAGCGCCCGGGTGTACGGGTGCGCGGGCCGGTCGTAGACCTGCGCGGAGTCGCCGAACTCGCACATCTTGCCGAGGTACATGACCAGGACCCGGTCGGTCATCGACCGGATCACGGCCAGGTCGTGCGCGATGAAGACGACGGTCAGATCGAACTCGGCCTTGAGGTCCTCGATCAGGTTGAGGATCTGCGCCTGCACCGACACGTCCAGAGCGGAGACCGGCTCGTCGCAGATCAGCAGCCGGGGCCGCAGGGCCAGGGCGCGCGCGATCGCCACGCGCTGCGCCTGGCCACCGGAGAGCTGCCGGGGCAGCGCGTCGGCGAAGCGTTCTGCGGGCAGGCCGACCGCGGCCAGCGCATCCGTGGCGGCCCGGTGTTGCTCAGCTTTTCCGGCCCCGCCGATGGCCAGTCCTTCGGCGACGATGCTCTTCACCGGCCGGCGCGGGTTCAGCGAGCCGACCGGATCCTGGAAGATCATCTGCATGTCGCGGCGCAGCGCGCGCATCCGCTTCTCGTCCGCCTGATCGATGCGCTCGCCACCGAAGCTGATCTCGCCCGAGGTCAGACCTTCCAGGCGCAGCACGGCCCGGCCGGTGGTCGACTTGCCGCAGCCGGACTCGCCGACCAGGCCGAGCGTCTCGCC
>KL571250.1:26666-29349 GCA_000715855.1 Actinoplanes liguriensis | reverse complement strand
ACTCGCCGACCAGGCCGAGCGTCTCGCCGGGCAGCACGTCGAAGCTGGCCTTGGAGACCGCCTGCACGGTGCCGCCTGCGGCGGGGTATTCGACGACCAGGTCACGGACGCTGAGCAAGGCTTCGTCGCCGCGCAGATGCGCGGTGCCACTACCGGCCACCGATCTCACCCTCCATCGGGTTGGAACAGGCAACATGGTGATCGATGCCGACCGGTTCCATGGCCGGGCCCGGGTCGGTGCACGACGCCGTGGCGAAGTCGCAGCGCGCCGCGAAACGACAACCCTCCGGCGCCCGTACGGGATCAGGCAGTGCCCCCGGAATCAACGGGAACCGCGCATGTCGCTCATGGTCGATCGCCGGGGTCGCGCCGAGCAGCGCGTGCGTGTACCGGTGCCGGGGCCGGGCGAACACCTGGCGGGTAGGGCCGACCTCGGCGAGCCGGCCGGCGTACATGACGGCGGTCCGGTCGGTGCGCCCGGCGACCACCGACAGGTCGTGGCTGACCAGGATCATCGACATGTGCCGGTCGCGTTGAACGCGGCGCAGCAGGTCGAGGATCTGCCGTTGGATCGTCACGTCGAGGGCGGTGGTCGGCTCGTCGGCGATCAGCAGCTCCGGTTCCCCGGACAGCGCGACGGCGATCATCACACGCTGCTGCATGCCACCGGACATCTCGTGCGGGTAGTGCCGCAGGCGGCGCTCCGGGTCGGAGACGCCCACCTCGGCGAGCAACTTCACCGCCCGGGTACGAGCCTCCGAGCGCCCCACCCCGAGGTGGCGGCGCATGCCCTCGGTCAGCTGCCGCTCGACGCGTACCACCGGATTGAGAGATCTTCCGGGGTCCTGGAAGACCATCGCGATCTTGGTGCCCCAGAGGTCGCGCAACGCTTTCTTGCTCATGCCGAGCAGTTCGGTGCCCTGGAAGACGACCGAGCCGGTGGTCGCCGACCGGCGCGGCATCAGGCCCATGATCGCCCGCGACATCACCGATTTGCCGGAGCCGGACTCGCCGACCAGGCCGAGCGCCTCGCCGGGCGCGAGGTCGAAGGAGACGTCGTCGACGGCTTTCACGATGCCGCGCGGCGAGCCCAGGTGGGCGCGCAGGTGTCGCACTTGCAGGACCTCAGTCATCGGTGCTCCGATCGAACCGGTTGCGCAGGTGGTCGCCGATCTGGTTCAGCGAGAAGACGGTGAGGAAGATCGCCAGCGCCGGGATGAAGACCAGGTGAGGGTGGTCGGCCAGGGAATCCTTGCCGGCGTAGACCATCGCGCCCCAGGACGGACTGGGCGGCGGGATGCCCAGGCCGAGGAAGCTGAGCGAACCTTCGGCGACGATGATGTGCCCGAGCACCACCGGCAGGTACGCCGCCAGGGGCGGCAGGGCGTTCGGCAGGATCTCGCGGAACAGGATCCGCCACGGCCCGGCACCCATGTTGCGGGCCGCCCGCACGAATCCCCGCGTCGACCAGGACAGGGTCTGCGCCCGGGCGAGCCGGATGAACTGCGGCAGGCCCATGATCGCCATGCCGACGACGAGCGTGGTGACGCTCGGGGTGAAGGTCGCCGACAGCGCCAGCAGCAGCACGATGCCGGGGAACGCGAGCATCGTGTCGGTCAGCAGCCCGATCCCGGTATCGAGCCACTTGCCGAACCAGCCGGCGATCAGGCCGAGCAGCGTGCCGAGCACAAACGTGCCCAGGCAGGCGACAGCGCCGACGACCAGCGAGACGCGGGCACCGTAGATCAGCCGCGACAGCATCGAACGGCCGGTCCCGTCCGTGCCGAGCAGCATGCCCAGTGAGCCGGTGTCCGGCCCGAGGCGCGGGAAGCCGATCGGGGTGGCGTACGACGGCAGGTGCAGGATCGGCGCCAGCACGGCCAGCAGGATGATCACGGTCATCCACGTGTAGCCGAGCCAGACCAGCGCCGAGAACGGCCGCCGGGCCCGGGGCACGCTCGGCTCGGCGCGGGCGTGCACCCGGCGGCGTGGCAGGCCGATGGTGGTCATGCCGTCACCGCCCGGCGCACGCGGGGGTCGATCAGGCCGTAACTGAGGTCGACCAGGGTGTTGATCGCGACGTACATGACGCCGGTGAACGCCACCACGCCCTGCACCACGATCACATCGCGGGTGCCGATCGACGACACGATCAGCTGGCCCAGGCCGGGCAGCGCGAACAGCGTCTCCACCACGACGGCTCCGCCGATCATCCGGCCGAAGCTGATGCCCAGAACAGTGACCAGCGAGAACGATGACGGGCGCAGGGCGTGACGGAACATCACGTACGCGCTGGACATGCCCCGCGCCCGGGCCGCGTCGATGTAGTCCTCGCGCAGCGTGCTGGTCAGGTCGGTGCGCAGCAGCCGGTAGAAGGAGGCCACCTCGACCAGTGCCACGGCGATCGCGGGCAGGATGGCCGAGCGCAGGTTCGGCCCGAGCCCGGCGCTGATCGGTGACCAGCCCAGCACCGGGAACCAGCCGAGCTGGACGGCGAACAGGTAGATCAGGATCGGGCCGGCGATGAACGCCGGTACCGACAGGAACACCGACGACACCGCGTTGAGGCCGCGGTCCAGGGCGCTGCGCGGCCAGGTCGCGCCGAGCACGGCCAGCAGCAGCGCCAGGCTCAGTGCGATGAGCAGGGCGAGCAGCGCGAGTTCGAGGGCTGTCTCTTATACAC
>KL571250.1:21523-26431 GCA_000715855.1 Actinoplanes liguriensis | reverse complement strand
GAGCCAGTCCAGGTACTGCCGCCAGACCGGCTGGTCCAGGCCGAGTTTCGCGTTGAGCTCGGCGATGGTGGCGGCGGTGGCGTTCTCACCGAGGATCACTTCGGCGACCGAGCCGGGGGTCAGCGCCATCAGCGCCGTCACCGCGATCGTCACCAGAAGCATGACCAGCAGCCCGTGGCCGAGCTTCTTCGCCGCTACTTTGCCAGCCACAGCTGCTCCGGGAGGACCGAGCCGGTGCCGTACATGCTGACGCCGCCGACCTTCGTGGATGCGACGGCCGCCTGCGCCGGCCGGGCGTAGAAGATCACCGGCACGATGTCCGCGATGCGTTGCGCCACCGTCTGGTAGGCGGTCTTGCGGTCCGCGTCGCTGGTGGCGATCCGGCCGTCCTGCAGGGCCAGGTCCAGTTGCTGGTCGGCGATGCCGGTCGAGTTGCGCGGCGATTTGCTGAAGAACGCTGAGTAGAGCGCCGGCTCGGGGTCGATGAAGAAGGTGGTCGCGACGAGCAGGTCGAAGTCGTGCGAGCCGAAGATCTTCCCGGACTCGGCGGTGTCGGCGGTCTTCACCTCGACCTTGACGTTCTGATACGCGCTGAGCTGTGCCTGCACGGCCTCGGCGATCGCCCGGTCCTTCGGGAACGCGGTGAACGTGAACGTCACCGGCTTGCCCTCGCCGGCCAGCTGGTCGAACAGCTGCTGCGCCTTCGCCTTGTCGAAGGTGTGCAGCTTTACGTCGTTGTGGAACGTGCTGCCGGCCGGGAACAACTCATCGGCGACCTCGCCCTTGCCGCTGTAGACGGCGGCGTTCAGCGCATTCAGATCCAAGGCAGAAGAAAGAGCCTGCCTTGCGCGTACGTCGTCGAACGGCGCCCGCTGCGTGTTGAGCGCGAAGAACTGTCCGCCGCCGAACGGCCGGGTCACGAGTTGGAGCCCGGCCGCCTTGTCCTTGGCCGCCGCCGCCCAGTCGACCTCGGTGCCCAGATCCGCCTGCCCGGTGCTGAGCGCGTTCACCCGCTGCTGGGCGTCGGCGCTGGTGGTGATGGTGATGGCGTCCAGGTTGGGCCGTGGGTTGTCGTAGTAGGCCGGGTTCTTCGTCAGCTGGATGCTGCCGCTGCGAGTCCAGCTCTTGAGCAAGAACGGCCCGGCGCCGACCGGCTGCGCGTCGAACGCGGCCGCGCCCCGCTGCAGTGCGGCCGGCGAGGCGATCCAGTTCATCGCCGTACCGAGGAACTGCTGGCCGAAGTGCGGCGACGGCTGGGTCAGCGTGACGCTCAGGTGCGTCGCGTCGGTGACCGCGGTCGAGGCGACCAGGCCGGCGACCGGCTGGGAGTCGGAGCCGAGTGTCGGGTCCTTGAGCCGGTCCCAGTTGAACTTGACCGCGGTGGCGTCCAGAGCGGTGCCGTCGGAGAACTTCAGCCCGTCCTTGAGAGTCAGGGTGAACGTGCGGCCGCCGTCGTTGCTGGTGAAGCCGGTGGCCATGCGGTATTCGGCGGTGCCGGTCTGCTGGTTGTCGACGAGCAGCGTGCCGTAGAGCGCGTTGCCCAGAAGTGCGGTGCCCTGGCCGGTGTTCTGCAGTGCGGCCGGGTCGAGGTTGCGCGGCTCGCTGAACTCCAGCACCCGCAGCGTGCCGCCGGCCGCCGGCTCACCAGCCGGAGCGGCGCCTGCCGAGGTGCTGTTCGCGCCGCCGTTTCCGCAGGCGGCAAGGGCGAGAACAAGAGTGATCGAGGTGGCGGTGCGCAGAAGTCTCATACAGGTGTCCCCACTTTTCCTTCAGTCCTGGCCCTGTGGACGGCTGGGTTGGTGGAAAAGTCGCGACCCGCTCGGCGCGGACAGCCGACGCTTGCGAGGTCGAAACCGACAGCGTTATCGTGACCTATCGCTAACTATCGCGATCTATCGTGATGTGGGTCACGCTATGACCGGCGTGAACGCGGTGTCAAGGATGAGTTTCGTGGCGATGACGGCGGCGCCGGGAGGACTCACCACGCATGCATTGCTTGCACGCACGGTCCGGGACCTCGCTCTTGACATTCCAAATTTTATCGACATAACTTCGATATATCGCTAGCCGAGGAGACGACATGGCAGACAAGATCGATCTGACCGGGGCACTTGCCACCTCGATCAACAGCGCGATGGACCGGGGCCGGCCTATCGTGGTGACCGCGATCGACCTGGAGGGCAACCCCGCGGTGTCGTTCCGGGGCAGCACGTTCGTGTTCGCGCCGGACCAGCTGGCCATCTGGGTCCGCAAGCAGGATCAGGGCCTCGCGGCGTACGTCGCGGCGAACCCGAACGTGGCCCTGCTCTACTACGACCCCGAGCAGGGCCCGGATCCGTCCGTGTCGCCGCGCCGCGTCGCGATCAAGGGCCGGGCTCGGGTCGATGCCTCCCTGAACGACGCGGTCTACGCCGGCATCCCGGAAGTCGAGCGGGCGCGCGACAAAGAGCGCAAGGGCGTCGCACTGATCATCGACGTCGACCTGGTCAACGGCTTCGGCGGCGGCGGACCCGTCAATCAGGCCCGCTGACCTTCTGCGTTTCAGATACCGATACATCACGACAGTTCACGAAGGGACAGGGCTGATGACTGCACCGGTCAAGCTCGCTCACACCATCCACCACGTCAACTTCCCGATCACCAGCGTCGAGAAGACCGAGGAGTGGTACACGAAGGTCTTCGGGATGAAGCGGATCATTCCCCGCGGCCGCTCCGGCGGGGCGAACGCACCGCAGATCCAGGCGCTGCTGATGACCCACGGCAACTTCGACCTGCACTTCTCGCCGATCACCGACATCGACCCGAAGACGCACTACCACTTCGCGATCGAGGTCGAGGACTTCGACGCGTTCCTGGCCCACCTCGACGAGCTCGGCGTGCACTACGACGAGCCGTACAGCCGGCCGCAGAACAACTCGCGGACCACGACGATCCACGACCCGGACGGGCACCACGTCGAGATCACCTACCACGCGAATCGCGACTGGTAAGAACAGATGACCTACGTACGGACGGACGACTTCGACGTCTACTACGAGTCCCACGGCGAGGGCCCCGCGCTCGTCCTGCTGCACGGCGGCGGCGGCAACCACGCGGCGTGGTGGCAGCAACTCCCCCACTTCAGCAAGAGCTATCGGGTCATCACGCCCGACCTGCCCGGCTTCGGCCTGTCGAAGGTCAACAAGGGTGTCTACGACACGGCGCTGCACCCGGCCGCGATCGAAGCCGTCCTTGACGACGCCGGCGTCGACCGCGCGTTCATCGTCACCCAGTCGCTCGGCGGCTACGGCGGTCTGTCGTACGCCACGAGCCACCCCGATCGGATCGCCGGCATCGTCATGACCAGCACCCTCGGCCCGGTCGGCGACGAAATCTCCGACCTCAACAAGATCGGCCGGCAGTCGGTCCAGCATCTGTCGGTCGCCGATTTCCTGCTCACCAAGGAGTTCCAGGAGAAACAACCGGAGAAGGTCGGGCTCTTCTTCCAGATCGGCAGCTTCAACGAGACCGGGCCCGGCCGGCCGACCCGGATGAAGAACGCCCTGATCGGCAGCGTCGGCGTCCAGCAGATCCGGGACGCGATCGAGGCCGGCCAGCACGTGAGCGTCCTGGAGGGCGGCGCCGACGTGATGGTCTATCCGCCGGCGTACGCGCGCCTGCGCGAGCTGCTGCCGGAAGCGAACGTCCAGCTGGTCGAAGGCGCACCGCACTCCGACTACTGGGAGAACCCGGAACGCTTCAACGCCGTGATCGACGAGATCCTGGCCCGGGTCTATTCGCCCGCCGCATGACCGCACGAGTGGAGGGCGATCTGCGCGAGGCGTTCGCCTGCTTCCCCACCGGCGTGGTCGCCATGTGCGCCCTCGCCGGCGGGAAGCCGGCCGGGCTGGCGGTCAGCTCGTTCACCTCGGTGTCGCTCGACCCTCCACTCGTGTCCGTCTGCGTCCAGAACACCTCCCGCACCTGGCCGGTGCTCCGCGCCCTGCCCCGCATCGGACTCAGCGTCCTGGCCCACGACCAGGACGACACCTGTCGCAGACTGGCCGAGCCCGGCGACAACCGCTTCGCCGGGCTCGGCTGGCACGCCCTGGCCGCCGGCGGCGTACTGATAGACCAGGCAATCGCCGGATTCGACTGCTCGATGCACGCCACCGTACCGGCTGGCGATCATTGCCTGGCTCTGCTCGAAGTGCACCGGTACTGGATCTGCGCGAACCGCGAGCCACTGGTGTTCCACGCCAGCCGCTACCGGCGCCTCGACTCCGGGGCTCAACGGCAGTGATCGCACCGGGACACCCACCGCCGCGCAGGCGGCGAGTCGGGTAAGCGGTGGAGTAGATCTCGTTCACCTGGCCCGGGCGAGATTTACTCCGCCGCCGACGACTCTTCGTTCAGAGCTACTAGCATCGACTCGACGGCTGTCAACGTCGGCCCATGGATACGCCACGGCTCGCCAGCCAGAAAGCCCGACGCAATCCGGACGGTCTCGAGCCACCGCTGCCGTGCTGGGGACCCAGTTGGTCATCATGACCATCCCGGCGGGCGGCGAGATCGGCGAGGAAGTCCATGAAGTCGACCAGATTCTCACCTTCGTCAGTGGCGTCGGCCAAGCCGTCGTCTCCGGACAGACCCGCAAGGTCGCGGCCGGCGACCTCGTCGTCGTCCCGGCCGGCCGCAAGCACAACTTCACCAATGAGGGGCCGAACCCGCTTGTCCTCTACACCGTCTACGGCCCGCCGGAGCATGCCGACAAGGCGATTCACAAGACGAAGGAAGAGGCCGACCGCCTCGAGGAGCAGGGCAAGGACGAACCACCGCAGGACTGACCCTCCCCCGAACGTCACACATCGCGAGGCCGGAGCGCTGTTCGTCGGCGCCGGGACCGCACTGGCCTACTCCGCCCTGCCC
>KL571250.1:20040-21217 GCA_000715855.1 Actinoplanes liguriensis | reverse complement strand
CACGCTGATGCGCTCGATCGGGCAGGCCGTGTGCAGCGCCATCGTGGCCACCATCCTGGCCAACTTGACCATGGCCATCCCCGGCGGCGCTGCCCCGACCCTGCACGCCTACCAGACCGTGTTCGCCGTCGCCGGCGCGGTCGCGATCCTGGCACTCGGGATCGCGACGTTCATCCCGCGGCGCTCGGCCGCGCGCGCCACGCAGGCGGTGGACACGAACGTGGAACCGGCGCCGGCCGGCGCACGGTAAGCAGCACTCGCTGGGCCGGCCCATCGCTGCACTCCATTCCCGCCCGCGCTCCGAGACGCGCGCCCTGGGGATCGGACCCGCCGCGCCTATCCCCTACGTTTCTCGGGCGGCTGCTGCGAGCTGGGTGCGGGTGGTGATGCCGAGCTTGGGGAACATCCGGTAAAGGTGGTAGCCGACGGTGCGGTGGGAGAGGAACAGTCGTTCGCCGATCTCCTTGTTGGAGAGCCCTTCGGCGACCAGCCGGGCAATCTGGAGTTCTTGCGCGGAAAGTTTTTCCAGTTCGGTGCCGCGGCGGCGTGGGCTGCCCTCGCCGGTGGCTCGGAGTTCGTCGCGGGCGCGCTGGGCGTACGGCTCGTTGCCGAGTCGTTCGAAGGTGCCGCGAGCCTCCCGCAGGAATTCGCGAGCCGCGCTGCGTCGCCGCTGACGGCGTAGCCAGCTGCCGTAGGTCAGCTGAATGCGCGCACGGTCGAACGGGCGTCCGTTCGCCGGTCCTTTCAGGGCGGTTTCGAGCAGTTCCTGCTTCATCGAGTCGTCGGCCGCCACCGCGCGGGCGTAGTCGATGCCGGATTGCAGGATCGGCGGCCACGGCGCCGGCACCGCGGCGGCGAGCACCTCGATCATGCGGTGCACGACGTCCGTCCGGTCCTTGGCGTTCGCAGCGTCGGCCAGGTAGTAGACGACCTCGTACGCGCCGCGCGCGTCGAAGTGCGGGTCGGTGGGATCGAACAGTCCGCCCAGCAGTTCGACGGCGTCGTCGGCACGGCCTCGTACGGCGGCGGTCTTGCCCATCATCACGGTCAGGTGGAAAGTGCGGTGGTGCGCCTGCATGCGCTGGTAGGTCAGGGTCTGCTCGTTGACGATACGACGGTGCTGTTCCTCGTCGCCGGACATTCCGGCCAGGCCGGCCCGGAGCTGTCTCTTATACAC
>KL571250.1:19243-19768 GCA_000715855.1 Actinoplanes liguriensis | reverse complement strand
GTCGACACTCCGCGGAAGGTCAGCACGGTAGCGAGTGGGGCGGGCCGGGCCTGCCGGCGAAGCTCCCGTTCCACGCGCTGCAGCAGCCGCTCGGCACGGTCGTAGTCACCGGCGAGCACGGCGGCGAAGCCGACCAGCCGCTGTGACTCGGTGTCGGTCAGCGTCTCCTCGTCGATCCGGTCGAGGCGGGCGGTCAGCTCGAGGTGGCCCTCGATGGGCATGGCATGGGCGATCAGCGCGGTGACTCGTGGATCCGTGTCTGCGCCCGGTACGCGCCGGGCGGTCGCGACGACGGCCCGGCCCAGTTCGCGGCCCTGTTCGTCCCAGCTGACCCGGCTCGAGGCGAACCCGAGAAGCCGCAGCGCTCCGTCGTGGTCGCCGGCCCTGATCGCTTGTTCGGCCAGGGTGGTCAGGTCCCAGACCGGGCGGGGGTCGTCGGCGTCGGCGTCGGCGGTCGCGGCCGCGATGAAGTGGGCCAGCGATCGGTCCTCGATCGCCAGCCGGGCCGCGCCGGCCGGCTCGGCG
>KL571250.1:17405-19198 GCA_000715855.1 Actinoplanes liguriensis | reverse complement strand
GTAGCCGATACATGCCTCGGCTCGGTGATACAACCGGCGCTCCCCATCAGCGAGCGCCCGGGCCAGCGCCTCATGGGCCGCCCGGCGGCGGGTGGCGAGGGTCGCGTGGATGAGGCCGGAACGGATCAAGGGATGCCGGAAGTGCAGGTGCCGGTCGTCGACCTCCACCAGCTCCGAGAGCATTGCGTCATCCAGTACGGGCAGGCCTATCGCGTGCCCGGCCAGTTCACCGGCCGCGGTCAGCAGGTCGGCGAGCGAGGCCGCCGGAGCAAGCGCGGCGACCAGCAGCACATCCTTGCTGTCCGGTGCGAGCAGGTCGATCCGGCGGGTGAAGGCCTGCTCCAGGCGTGCGGTCAGCGGGAGGATCCGTGGCACCACTCGGGACGGGTCGCTCAAGGTCGCCGTCAGCGCCCGGGGCAGCTCCACCAGCGCGAGCGGGTTGCCGCGGGCTTCGGCCATCACGCGGGCGCGGATGGCGGGTGTCAGCTCCGAGGCGGAGGCGTCCAGCACGGCGGTGACAGCTTCGGGGCCGAGGGGTTCGACCCCGGTCTCCGGCAGCGCTCCGGCCGGCCGCCACGAACCGCAGGACCTCGGCGCTCGCGACGTCCAGCCAGTGCACGTCGTCAACGATCAGGCACAGCGGAGCGTTCTCCTCGGCCGCGGCCGAGAGCAACCCCAGCAATCCCAGCGCTACCGTCGCGAGCGCCGGGATCGGCTCGTCGAGCAGGCCGAGCGCCGAGTGCAAGGCGTTGCGCAGATGCACGGGCAGCACGGTGTCCCGCTCGATCAGCGGGAGCAGCAGCGGCTGCAGGCCGGCGAACGCGAACGACGTCTCGGCCTCCGAGCCCGTCGTGCTCAGCACCCGGAACCCCAGCGCTGCGGCGCGTTCCCGGGCGGCCCGGAGCAGAGATGTCTTACCGATCCCGGCGGAGCCGCGCAGCAGCAACGCGCGATCCGCTTCCGGTCCGCGGCCCAGCACTCGCTCGATCGCGGCCAGCTCCCGATCGCGCCCCACGAGATGGCGCTGATCGTGACCCATGCTCTTCCTCGTTCCGTCGCCGGCCCAGCCTGCCGGATGGTAGCTCGCTCAAGATCGTGAGCGGGCTGGTCATTTGACTGAAACGCGGTCCGGGCGACCGTCCTAGATTCACAACGTCGACATTCGCCCCCTCAAGGAGCAAGAACGTGACATCACCCGCATACACCCCCATCTCCGACCAGGTGACCGCCGAGACGATCATGGCGGTCTCCCAGACGGCCCACCAACAGGTCGAGGGCCTCGGCCTGCGAATCGCGAACCGGGCCGAGTTCACCCTGGTCGCCCCAGTCCTGCAGCCCGGCGGAGCTGCACTCTTCCGCGAGCACGTGGCGAAGGCCCAGGTCGAGGCGGCGTACTGGGAGGGGACCGTGGCCACCGTCCACGACCTGCGTGTCGCGCTGATCAACGACGAGACCCAGATCCTCTTCGCGGCGACCTACAGCGACGACTTCAAGCCGTACGTCGCCGATGTGATCAAGTTCGCGACGCCGTGGATCGACTACATGTTCACCGGCGTCGCCGACGGCTATCCCGGGCTCCAGTCACCCGACGCCATCGCGTACATCCTGAAGTACACCGTTCAAGCCTCGGTCTGGTACGCCTCCAACCCACAGGCCAGCGTCCGCGACATCACCCGCGCACTGCACCTGTCGACGGCCTTCGACCAGCTCCTCGACATCGCGCAGGCGTAGAAGCGGTGACCGTCTCCGCACAGACTCTGGAACTCGACGACATCCAGGGAACCGTCCTGCGG
>KL571250.1:16939-17076 GCA_000715855.1 Actinoplanes liguriensis | reverse complement strand
CAGAGATGTGTATAAGAGACAGAGCGTGGCCTTCAGCCACGCGGGGCTCCGTGCTCTCGGACTGCCCGACGCGGTCCTGGGCAGCTTCGCACCGGAGTTCCGGCAGGGCATGGCCGCCCGGGCCGCGATCCTGGGCC
>KL571250.1:13056-16652 GCA_000715855.1 Actinoplanes liguriensis | reverse complement strand
CAGCCGTTCGGCGGCGACGAGGGCCACGTGGCGCTGGCCCTGTTCGCCGCCGACGAGCCCGCGCTCGAGGCGATCATCGCGGCGGCCCGGGACGCGGCCCGGGAGCTGCCCGGCGTACGGCTGATCTACGAGCTGCGCACACCGCAGCTGCCCACAGGACGGACCCATCTGGGCTTCGTCGACGGGATCGGCGAGCCGTACATCGAGGGCAGCGGGCTGACGTCCGCGGTGCAGAACTCTCCCGGTCACTACGGTTACCTGCCGGGCTTCGGACCCGAGGTCAAGGCGGGTGAATTCGTGCTCGGCCACCGCAACGAACTGGGCGAACTCAGCGCCATGCCCGAGCCGGAGGTGCTCGGCCGTAACGGCACCTACCTGTCGTTCCGCAAGCTGCAACTCGACGTCGCCGGTTTCCGCCGATTCCTTCGCGACAACGCCACCGCGACCGAGAGCGAGCAGTTACTGGCGGCCAAGATGGTCGGCCGCTGGCCCAGCGGAGCGCCGCTGGAGCTGGCCCCGGAGCAGGACGACCCCGTTATCGCCGCCGACCCCCGGCGGATCAACGACTTCCGCTACCACGACGACCCGATCGGGCTGCGCTGCCCGGTCGGCGCCCACATCAGGAGGATGAACCCCCGCGACAGCCTGAACGACAGCACCGACGTGCAGCTGCATCGGATCCTGCGGCGAGGGGCGACCTACGGGCCACCACTGCCGGAGGGCGTGCTCACCGACGACGGCCAGGACCGGGGTATCGCCTTCATCTTCCTGGGAACCGAGATCGGCCGGCAGTTCGAGTTCGTCAAGAGTCAGTGGACCAACGACGGCGAGTTCGCCGGACTCGGTCCGGAACGTGACCCGATCCTCGGCAATCAGGAGTCCGGGGCGGTCTTCACCATCCCCCGCCACCCGATCCGGCGGCGGCTGACCGGGATCCCGGCCTTCGCCCGTACGCGCGGTGGTGAGTATTTCTTCCTGCCGGGACTGGCCGCGCTGCGCTGGCTCGCGGCCGGTGACTACCGCGCCTGACCACGGGGCGGCCGGCCCCGCACCCGGGGCCGGCCGCTGCGCGTTCGCGGATCAGACGAGCACCGGATCACGCCGCCCGGCGGTGCTGACGGCCAGCACCAGCGCCGAGATGCCGGTGACGATGCTGAACAGGCCGTACACCTGAGCGATGGTGACCGCCCCGACGTCGGGCCGGATCGCGAAGACCACCCCCAGCGCGATCGACACCAGGCCGCCGAGGGCGAACAGAGCGCGCCCGCCAGCGCTCTTGCCCACGACAAAGGCCAGTCCGATCTCGGCCAGACCACCGACGAGCGCCCAGGCCGCCACCAGCCACACCAGGGCAAGCGCCGTGATGCCCGGCCACGCCAGCGCCGCGACGCCGGCCGCGACATCGACGACGGCGAGCAGCAGCCGACCGGCCACCGGGCCGGCACGGTCGGAGCGGAACGCGCGGATGGTGTCGGTGCCCGCGGCGATGAAGGCATAGACGGCGAACAGGATGACGAAGGCGCCGATCGTGATGCCCGGCCAGGCGACGGCGATGATGCCGATGATCACGGCGAGGACACCGCGCCAGATCAGTGCGCTGCGGAAATGGCTCATGGTTGTCTCCGGTGCTGGTGGTTCGGGGATGCCGGTGGTGTCGAGCCGGGCGGCCCGGGCGAACGACGTCGTTCGCCCGGGCCGCCGTCGTGCTCAGGACAAGGCGAGGGCCTTGCTCAGGAACCCGATGGCCTGGGTCATGGCGGCCTCCGCGGCGTACGTCCCGCGCAGCGAGTTCAGCATCAGGAAGTCGTGGACGATCCCCTGGTAACGCACCGCGGTCACCGGCACACCCGCCCGGCGCAGCTTCGCCGCGTACGCCTCGCCCTCGTCACGCAGCACGTCGGCCTCCCCCGTGATCACCAGCGCGGCCGGAAGGCCACTGAGCTGCTCCACGGTCGCCCGCAGCGGTGACGCGGTGATCTCGCTACGCTGCGCGTCACCGGCGATGTACTGGTCCCAGAACCACTGCATCCCGTCACGGCGCAGATAGAAACCCTCGGCGAACTCCTGGTACGACGCGGTGTCGAAGTTCGCGTCGGTGACCGGGTAGAGCAGCAGCTGGGCGGCGAGCGCCGGACCCGAGCGCGCCTTGGCCAGCAGTGCCATGACCGCGGCCATGTTCCCGCCGACCGAGTCACCGGCCACCGCGATGCGCGCCGGATCGATGCCCACCGCCGCCCCGTGCTCGGAGATCCAGGTCAGGACCGCGTAGTTCTGCTCGATCGCGGTCGGGTAGCGAGCCTCGGGCGACCGGTCATAGTTCGGGAAGATCACGACGGCGCCGGTGCCCGCGCACAGCTCCCGCACCAACCGGTCATGGGTGTGCGCACTGCCGAACACCCAGCCCGCACCGTGAATGTAGAGGATGACCGGAAGTGCCTCGTCGCGATTCGGCGGACGCAGCATCCGCACCGTGATGTCACCGACGGCGAACTCGTCCACCTCCACCAGCGGGACGGCGACATCCCCGCTCTGCAAAGACTCCAGCGCCTCGCGACCTTGCACCACAGGAAGCTGGAAAAGGTACGGCGGCTTGGCCGTCGCCTCCACCAACGCCTCCGCCGCCGGCTCCAGGAACACTTCGTCATTCTGAACGCTCACTACAGCTCCAACCGTTCGGGAATCCCCGCAACCGGCCAGGTGCCGGGCGGCGATGACACGAACGGTAGGGCCCGCCAGGACCACCTCATTCAGTCAAATGACCAGTCGACGCCAAGACCACGAGCAGGTTTTCATCCCATGCCTCCGACCCGGCCGCGGTCGAGCAGTTCGACGAGTTGTGGAAGCAGTACGTGAATGTCCGCGACAGCCAGCAGCTTCCGGCGGCGCTGTCCGGGGATTTGCAGACATTCGAGGCGGTGGCGACCAGCACCGCCAACCCGATCATGAAACAGGTGATGGCTGCGCTCGACACCGCCGCCACCGCCGAGACCGCCGAGGCGACCCGGACGGTGGCCGATGCCCGCGACACCTACCACTCGGCCCGGACCAACCTGATCATTCTGCTGACCGCCGGCGTGCTGATCGGCGCCGCCCTGGCCGTCTACACCGCCCGGCGCATCGTGCACCCGCTGCGTGAGGTCGGAACCGTGCTCCCCGCGATGGCCGCCGGGGATCTGACCCGGACCGCCGCGGTGAACTCCCGCGACGAGATCGGCCGGATGGCCGCCACCCTGCGCGAGGCCACCACCGGCGTCCGGAACACCGTCCGGGCGATGGCCGAGACCGCCACCAGCGTCGCCAGTTCCGCCGCCGAACTCGCCGCGACCAGCACCACCATCGCCGGGACCGCCGACGACACCGCCGGCCGCT
Source organism: Actinoplanes liguriensis (assembly GCA_000715855.1). Lineage (GTDB taxonomy): Bacteria > Actinomycetota > Actinomycetes > Mycobacteriales > Micromonosporaceae > Actinoplanes > Actinoplanes liguriensis. The sequence goes on along the minus strand of KL571250.1, from coordinate 13,283 downwards.
CGCAGAACGTCGCCGCGGCGGCGACCCAGGTGTCGGACAACGTGCAATCGGTCGTCGCCGGGGCCGAGGAGATGTCCGCGGCGATCCGGGAGATCGCCGAGTCGGCCTCCGACGCCGCCCGCGTCGCCGCGTCCGCGGTCGAGACGGCCACCAGCGCGTCCGGCACCGTCGCACAACTGGACGCCTCCAGCGCCGAGATCGGCAACGTCCTGAAGCTGATCACCGCG
>KL571250.1:11778-12807 GCA_000715855.1 Actinoplanes liguriensis | reverse complement strand
AACGCCACCATCGAGGCCGCCCGGGCCGGCGACGCCGGCAAGGGCTTCGCCGTCGTCGCGTCCGATCCGAGAAACTCTCGAACCATGGCGCAGCCCACCATTCTTCTGGACTCGGTGGCACAGAAGGGTTGCTGGCCCTCACCCCCTGATGGTTGGCGCTACTCTTCGTCGCATTTTACAGAGGTACGGTTCCCGGAACTATACTTCTGTAAGACTTCACTCTCGGAGGGTCGCTGATGGACAAGCCGCAACGCATCTTCGGACGTGCCCGCGAGTGGGAAGGCCTCGTCTCCTTCGCGACCAAGCCACTCGAAGTCACGCAGGGCGGTGCGTCGCTGGGGGTGGTGAGCGGCCGACGCCGTCAAGGTAAGAGCTTCTTGCTGCAGGCGGCCACCGAGGCTGCCGGGGGAATGTATTTCGCGGCCACCGAGGCCACCGAGGCAGAGTCACTCCGGCTGTTCGGCGAGGCCCTCGCACGGCATACCCGCGAGTTCGTCGAGCCGCTGCGAGATTGGAACGACGCGATATCGCGCATGTTCCGAAGCTTCAGTGACCGACCGACGATCGTCGCCATCGACGAGTTCCCGTTCCTGTCCAAGACGTCACCGGCGCTGCCGTCGATCATCCAGCGTGAACTTGGCCCCGGAGGCAGCGGCCGGACGAGTTCTGTACGCCTTCTGCTGTGCGGATCGGCGATGTCGGTCATGGGCGGCCTCCTGGCCGGGCAGGCGCCACTGCGCGGCCGGGCCAGCCTGGAACTCGTCGTCCAGCCGTTCCAGCATCGGGAATCGGCGCAATTCTGGGGCATCACCGACCCCCGGCTCGCGATCCTGGTCCACGCGGTTGCCGGAGGCACACCCGCCTACCGCTACGAGTTCACACAGGGCGATACCCCGGCCACCATCGACGATTTCGACGCATGGGTGACCCGGACCGCGTTGAACCCACAGACACCACTGTTCCGAGAGGCCCGCTACCTACTGGCCGAAGAGTCCGCCATCCGCGACCCGGCCCTCTACCACTCGGTAC
>KL571250.1:2272-11507 GCA_000715855.1 Actinoplanes liguriensis | reverse complement strand
TGGCAGCGATCGCCGCCGGCAACAACACCAACGGCGGGATCGCCAACTTCATCGGGCGCCAGTCCGACCAGATCACGCACCCTCTAAACGTGCTGGAGGACTGCGCCCTGATCGCCCGTGAACCGGACATGTTCCGATCAGGACGAGCCCGCTACCGGATCGTCGAGCCGCTGATCACGTTCTACGAGGCAGTCATGCGCAAACGGTGGGCCGAACTGGAAATCCATCGAGCCGAGCAGGTCTGGACCACAACCCGGCAAACCTTCCTCACCCAGGTAGCCGGTCCCCACTTCGAAGCCCTGTGCCGGGCATTCACCCTGGAATCGGGTGACACACTGCTCGCCGAGCACCCCTCAGAGGTCGGATCCGGCACGGTCAACGACCCGACAAACCGCACCCAGATCGAGATCGACGTGGTGGCACTCGCCCCACAACAGTCGAACAATCCCCGACGCATCCTGTCCCTGGGCGAAGCCAAATGGGGCGAGATTATCGGCCACCACCACCTCCACCGCCTGACCACGGCACGCGACCTGCTGCAGCTCAAGGGCTTCGACACCAAGGACACTGTGATCACGCTCTACGGTGGCGCGGGCTTCACCGAGGAACTTACGGCCGCCGCCGCAACCGACGACCGAATCCTCCTCGTCGATCCCGACCGTTTGTACTCATGACGGGGTCGCGCCCGGTGACTCAGACGCGTTCGCCGATACCGAGTCGCGCATGGACTTGCTGGGCGGCTCCGCCGCTGCGCTGGCGCCGTAGCGGCGTGGCATTTCCTCCGATGTTCAGCCCATCAGCAGCATCAGATCGCCGGTATCGCCGCCGGCAAGCTTCCATTCGTGCGCAAAGCTGTGCCGCCACCGCTGCGCGTGAACATGCTCGACCCCAGCCCTGGCCCCAACTCCCTGAGCCGGATCTTGATCCCGTTCGGACTCAACGGCCTGGCACCCTTCGCAGCGATCCACAGCTGCTCAATCCCGGCCAGCCTCGGGCGTCGGCTCCGGGCACGCACATACCGGCGCAGCACACTTCGATCACCGAGGCCTGAAACGCCACCACCTGCCGGCTGTCCACCAAACTCGGATCGGAAGCACCACCGGATTCCGGCATCCGCTCGCCCAGATACGCGGCCAGTTGTGAGGCAGCGAGCACATAGTTGTACCGGGTGGTCTCCAGATGATTTCCGGCCCGCAATGACCGATCCCAGTTCCTCAGCAGCACCATCCAAGCCTCATGACGGACACCGGTCAAAAGATTCTCAAACTTCAATACATTCTCCCGGGTCAAGGAGTCGCTGACCGGCGACACACGAAATCGGGTCAACGGCCGAGTCAAGGGGTCGCCAAGCGGCGTGCTCACCTCCCACAGCGCGCTGACCAGCATCGTCGACAGCGTTGACCCCGCCGTCAGCGCTGCTCGGGCGGCCTCACCCACCGGGCAACGGTTCGTGGACACCGCACCAGCCGAACACCAGCGTTCGGCGGGTACGGCATATGCGTAAAGGATGGTGCTGATAGCCCGCCGGCTTCAAGGGACGACGCCGGAACGGCCTACACACTCCGCTGACCAGCACCGATACACCCCAGCACGACGGAGCCCCATTTCGATCACCACACGGGAAATAGCCGAGTCAAGGAGTCCACCAAGACGGCCCCTGGCCAAGCAAAGGCGCATTGACCTGCGGAAACGCGTTCCGAATGCTACTTCGAACCTCGCGGACGCTAGCTCAGTATCGGGGTCCACCAGGGCTGCACATCGGTCAGCGCAAATAAAAAGAGCGTCTCCGCAAGTGTGTTACCTGCGAAAACGCTCTAATCGGTCGGGCTGACAGGATTTGAACCTGCGACCCCTTGACCCCCAGTCAAGTGCGCTACCAAGCTGCGCTACAGCCCGATCCCGCCCCGAACCTCGGCCCGGCGCGACATCTCCTAAAGCTTACCAACCTCACCCATGCGCTTTTCCGCGGCCCCCCGGCCCGGTCTTCTTGCGGGGCTTGACGGACAGCTCGATGGGGGTGCCTTCGAAGCCGAACTCCTCGCGGAGCTTGCGTTCGATGAAGCGCAGGTATCCCGCGTCGAACGGGCCGGTGGTGAACAGGACGAAGCGCGGCGGGGCGACTCCGGCCTGGGTGGCGAACAGCGTGCGGGGGGCGCGCCCACCCCGTACGGGATGAGGGGTTGCCTGGGTCAGAGCGGTCAACCACTGGTTCAGAGCGCCGGTGGGGATGCGCTGCTCCCACGAGGTCAGGGCGCGGCGGATGGCGGGGGCGAGCTTGTCGACGGCACGGCCGGTCTTGGCCGAGATGTTGACGCGGACGGCCCAGGTCACCCGTTTGAGGTCGCGGTCGATCTCCTTGTCCAGGTAGAACCGGCGGTCTTCGTCGACCAGGTCCCACTTGTTGAAGGCGATGACCAGGGCGCGACCGGATTCGATCACCTGGGTGATGACGCGCTGGTCCTGCTCGCTGATGACCTCGCCGGCGTCGAGCAGCACGACGCCGACCTCGGCGGCTTCGACGGCTCCGGCGGTGCGCAGCGACGCGTAGTACTCCGTGCCGGACGCCTGGTGGACCCGTTTGCGCAGGCCGGCCGTGTCGACGAGCTGCCAGATCTCGCCGTCCATCTCGACCAGGCTGTCGACCGGGTCGACGGTGGTGCCGGCGACGGAGTCGACGACGGCACGTTCTTCCTTGGCGATCCGGTTGAGCAGGCTGGATTTGCCGACGTTGGGGCGGCCGACGAGCGCGACGCGGCGCGGGCCGCGCGGGGCGCCTTCGACGATCGGCGGGGTCGGCGGGAGCGCGTCGAGGATGTCGTCGAGCAGGTCGCCGGAGCCGCGGCCGTGCAGCGCGGAGATCGGGTGCGGCTCGCCGAGGCCGAGGGACCACAGCGACACCGCCTCGAGTTCGAGGTTCTGGTTGTCGGCTTTGTTCGCGACCAGGATCACCGGTTTGTGGCTGCGGCGCAGCATCTTGACCGCGGCCTCGTCGACGTCGGTGGGGCCGACGGTGACGTCGACGACGAAGATCACCACATCGGCGGTCTGGACGGCGATTTCCGCCTGAGCGGCGATCGCCGCGGCGCGGTCCTTGGCGTCCGGTTCCCAGCCGCCGGTGTCGACGACGGTGAATCGCCGGCCGGTCCATTGGGCGTCGTAGGGCACCCGGTCGCGGGTGACGCCGGGGACGTCCTCGACGACCGCCTGGCGGCGGCCGATGATGCGGTTGACCAGGGTCGACTTGCCGACGTTGGGCCGGCCGACGACCGCGACGACCGGCACCGGGCCGGTGTACGAGTCGTCGTCGGAGGGCGAATCCCCGGGGGCCGGGGAGAGATCGAACCCGCCCTCGAAATCGTTGATGTCGAGGCCGGCGGGAAAGTCAGTCACTTACTTACCTTGCTGTTCAGCAGTGCGAAAAGGTGCTGCACGACCTCGTCGATGCTCATTCCGGTGGTGTCCACCTCGATGGCGTCGGAGGCCTGGCGCAGCGGGTCGGTGGCGCGGCTGGAGTCCAGCTTGTCGCGGCGCGCCAGGTCCGCCTCGGTGGCCGTGACGTCGGTGGCGTCCTCGGCGCTGCGGCGTTCGGCGCGGGCGGCGGCCGACGCGGTCAGGTAGACCTTGAGGTCGGCGTCCGGCGCGACGACCGACGCGATGTCGCGGCCCTCGACGATGATCCGCGGATGCGCCGCGATCACCGCTTTCTGGAGCGCGACGAGATGTTTGCGCACGGCCGGCACCGCGGCGACGGCGGAGACGGCGGCGGTGACCTCGGCGCCACGGATGGGCGCGTCGACGTTCGTCCCGTTCGCGGCGAAATGCGGCGCGTTCGGGTCGGTGCCGATGGACAGCTCGGTCTCCAGCGCGATCTTGGCGATCGCCTCCGGGTCCGCCAGGTCCGCCCCGGCCTGCAGCACCGCCCAGGTCACCGCGCGGTACATCGCGCCGGTGTCCAGGTACACGCCGTCAACCGTGGTGGCCAGACGCCGGGAAACAGTGGACTTGCCCGATCCGGACGGGCCGTCGACCGCGACGACGCACCTCTCCGGCCGTATCTCTAGCGCCACCGTTCCTCCTGACATCCCCACGGCAACAACCCTCCCATTGTGCCCGCCGCCGCGGGCCTCGACGAACGCGGGCTCGAACCGCTTGCGCGTCCGGCGCGAAAACGAGCGATTACCTCACGGCACGCTCGGGACCAGGCCAATTGGGAGGTACGGACGGTGAGCGCCCCATTCCCGGCGACCGGCCGGGCGACCACAGAGCGGGTCCAAATCCAGCCTACCCGACTTCAAAGTCCCGCGCCGATCGGGTGAACACACCTCTTGACCTGCGCATACTTCCGCTTAGGCTAGCATTCACATCGATTCGTCAGGAGTGCGGATGTACGCGGGTAGGGCCCGACCACGATCGGTGTCAGAGCAGCGCCGCTGGCCGGAGTTTCCCCAGCCGGACGCGATTCTGGAAGGTCTCGCCGTCAATCCCGCCCTCCCGGAGGACCTGCTCCTGCGGCTGATCCGCGACCACGGCGGGCCGGCGGTCGTGGGTCTGGCGGAGCGCACGTCACTGCCGGCGGCCGCGGTGACCGCGATGGCCCGGCATCCCGAGCCGTGGGTGCGGGCGGCGCTCGCCGCGAACGGCTCGGTCGATCCGCGGATCCGGCTGGGGCTGCTCGACGACCCCGACCCGTACGTCCGGCGGCTGGTGGAGCCGGAGGCGGGTGACCGCGCTACCGGCGAGCCGGCCGGGTCTGCCCGTCCGCGGACGCTCACCGACCTGAACGGCAGTCGTGGCTACGACCGGGCCGCGATCCTGCGCGGGCCGCTCTCCGACGAGCTCCTGGCCTGGGTCCTGGCCGAGGGTGACGAGTACGACCTGACCGATCTTGCCCACAATCCGCACCTGCCGCCGGCGGCCGGCCTGGCCCGGTTCGCCGAGGACCAGCGCCCGCACGCCCGCCTGCTCGCCGCCCGGGATCCCGAGGCCGGCCCGCACGTCCTGCGGCGCCTGCTCGCCGACCCGGACGAGGCGGTGCGGTGGGCCGTGGCACGGTCGCCGCATATCGCCGTACGCGAAATAATTGCTCTTCTGGATGACCCCGGGTTGTGTGGATCCGCCGCTGCCAATCCGTCGCTTCCGGTGGCGGAAATGGCGCGGCGGATCGGGTCACCAGACGTCGCCGTCGCGCCAGTCGCAGATGATCGGGGCGGTCTCGTCCAATAGCGCGCCGCCCATTACCGGGCGAATCAGGGTGCTGCTGTCGTCGTCCGGGGTGCGGGTCACGCCGGTCGGGGTGAGCGCCGCGGTGCCGCCGGTCCAGGAGCGCCATCCGCGGGCCCGGTAAAGGCCCTGAGCGGCGCTGGAGGCAGAGAGCGCACCGAGGGCGTAACCGTGGTCGATGAGGCGCTCGGCCTCGGTCATCACGGCGGCGGCGACACCGCGGCCGCGATGAGCGCGATGCACGGCTACCGCTTCGACGTAGCCGCATCGCAGTGACTTCTCTCGATGCAGGAACTGCCGCTGGATCACCGATCCGTGGGCGATCAGGGTGCCGTCCACATTGATCAGAATGTGCTGGCCGCCGAGCGCGTGATCCCAGTCGTGGTCGTCGAAACGGCCGTCGAATGCCTCGTCCAGCATGGCGCGAATCCGGGTGCGATCACCCGTTGTCAGGTCGGCGGTGTGCACCGTGCGGAGAACGGTCATGCCGCATGATCGCAGAATTCCTCCGAGAATTCGGTAATCGCCACGATACGCACTGTCACGTTTTTGCACAGAACGCACTGAGGGTCGGCACAGTTCCCGCCCAGATTGAATTCTTAGGTTGCTGCCTGGAAGAAATCCGCTCTGTTGGGGAAGGACCAGCGCGATGATCTACGCCTCGACCAGGCAGAACGAATCCGGTGGAACGAAGGTTTTCGTCGATTCGAGCGGGCGGCGGAAGCGGATTCTCGCAATGTTCGGCGGGGCTGCCGCCGTGGGAGCGCTGGCCTACATCGGCGTGGTGATCGCCAGCGTCGTCCAGGCGCCGGCCGCCGAACTGACGACGAAAGCAACGGTTTCCAGCACCGCCAGCGTCACCGCCACCGCGACGGCGACCACGGCCGCCAAGAGCAGCGCGAAAGCATCCGCGCCGGCCACACCGACCGCGCTGCCGCCCGACTTCCGAAATCCCGGCCCGATGGGTCAGCCGGGCGGCCCGCATTGATCCGCCTATCCGGTGAACAGCGAAGTGAACGCGTATTCCTCCTGCGAGACACCGCTGCACGTACCGCTCAGGGTGCCCTCCGCACAATCGCCGTTGTCCCGGTTCACCGACCAGAACCGCAGAAAGCCGAGACCGTTCTGGCGCGCGTAATCGGCGACGGTCCGCGCGTCGGCGACCGTCGTCACCGGCCCGGTGTCATTGACGCCGATCATCGGCGTGACACCCAGCATCGCGTAGATCTCCGCGTCACTGCGGCCGGTCCAGATTCCGGCCAGATCGTCGTGCACCGCCTCGGCCGCGTTCACCATCGCCGTGCCCCAGTCGCCGTCCGCGTCGAAGTTCATCACCATCACGTTGACGTTGACGTTGAGGTTCGCCTTCTCGGCGGCGCCCAGCAGGCTGAGACTCTCCGCGGTCAGACCGGACGCCTCCACCGGAACGGTGAACGTGATCTCGGCATCGCGGTCCTGCTGCAGACTGCTCAGCGCGCTGATCACCGTGGCGACGTCGACGTCCTGCTCGATGTCCACGTCCAGGTGGTCGCTTCCGACGAGATCCAGGGCTTTCCCGTACGCGGTGGACAGTTCCTCCGCGTCGCAGGACTGCTCCAGATACGTACCGGATGCTCCTCCGGTGGAAATGACGGCCTCGCCGCCGAGCGCCTGGATGTCGGCGATCTCGGCCTGAATCGCGCTGTCGGTGAGCGCTTTCGTGCCGCCCCAGGTCGGCGTGCAAGTTCCCGCTTTATCGGCGAGCAGGAATGCGAGCGTGAAGTCCGAGAGGCCCGTGGCCGCGTGAATCGCGGAGACGTCCGCCGTGCCACTGACGACGTCGAGATAGGGCGCGACGGTGAACTCCGCCGGTGTCGCACTCGGCGTGGCGGCCGGCGTCGTATTCGGCACGGCACTCGGCGTGACGACAGCCGGGGTGCCGGAACTGCACGCACCGGCGAGCAGTACCAGAGCGGCTGAGAGACAGAACAGGCAGCGACGAATCGGGTCCATCGCCGGATGGTGACACCGATTCCTTTGATCGCCCTATGGAAATGCCTGCCCACAGAAAGGAAAAACGTGCCGAAGGAACCGCGAAGAATCCGGGTGCCGAAACCACGCTGGATCGTCTTCGCCGTGCTGATCAGCCTGTTCGCCAGCATCCTGCTGGTGAACGGCCTGGTGCAGGGCGAATTCACCCAGGACGGGGCGACCGCCTCCACGTCGCAGACCGATCAGGTCCCGAGTGAGGCGCTCGAGGGCGGCCCGATCATCCAGACCGACGGCACCACGACCACGACGGTCTCCGTCCCGGACAAGCAGATCGTGCTGACCTTCGACGACGGACCGAACCCGGAGTACACCCCGGAGATCCTCGAGGTCCTCAAGAAGTACGACGTGCCCGCCACGTTCTTCATGATCGGCTCGCAGATCGCGGAGTATCCGGACGTGGTCGAGGAGGTCGCCGAGGCGGGCTACGAGATCGGCATCCATACGTTCACGCATCCCGAGCTGTCCAGCAAGGGCGAGTGGCGCCGTACCGTGGAAATGGAGGAGACCCAGCTCGCGCTCGCCGGCGCCGCGGGCGTGACCAGCGTGATCTTCCGCCCGCCGTACTCGTCGACCGTCGCCGCCCTCGACAACAACAACTGGGCGGTCATGCAGGACATGGGTGAACGCGGCTACCTGACCGTGGTCAACAACCTGGACAGCCGCGACTGGGAGGCGGACGTCACAGTCGACGACATCGTGGACGCGGTGACCCCCGACGACGGCGCGGGCGCGATCCTGCTCTTCCACGACGGTGGCGGTGACCGCTCACTGACCGTCGAATCCCTCGAGAAGGTGATCCCGGCACTCAAGGCGGCCGGCTACACGTTCACGACAGTCGCCGCGGCCTCCGGCATGGAAACGGTCAACCCGGTCGCGACGGCCAACGAGCGCCTGCTCGGCACCGGCATCGTCGGCGTGGTGCAGATCGCCAAGAACGTGTCGGTCTGGTTCACCGTGCTGCTGCTGGTCTTCGGGGTGCTGACGGTGGCCCGCCTGCTGATCATGCTGATCCTGGGGCGGCGGCACGCGCGGCGCGGGCGGACCGGGCACGTGTGGGGTCCGGCATATACGAAACCGGTCACGGTGATCGTTCCGGCGTACAACGAAAAAGAATGCATCGCCGACACGGTGCGATCGCTGGCCGCGAGCACCCATCCGATCCGGATCATCGTGGTCGACGACGGGTCGACCGACGGGACCGCGGAGATCGCCGAATCGCTCGGCTACCGCAACGTCACGGTGATCTGGCAGCCGAACAGCGGCAAACCGGCCGCGCTGAACACCGGCATCGCGGCCGCGGACACCGAGGTCGTGGTCATGATGGACGGCGACACCGTGTTCGAGCCGGACACCGTGCGCAACCTGGTACAGCCCTTCGCCGACTATCGGATCGGAGCGGTCGCCGGGAACGCGAAGATCGCCAACCGGACCGGGATGATCCCGCTCTGGCAGCACATCGAATACGTCGTCGGATTCAGCATCGATCGACGGGCGCACGACGTGATGGGGTGCATGGCGACCGTGCCCGGAGCGATCGGCGCCTTCCGCACCTCGGCGTTGAAGCAGGTCAACGGGCTCAGCGACGACACGCTCGCCGAAGACACCGACCTGACGATCGCGATCGTGCGCGCCGGGTGGCGGGTCGTCTACGAGGAGCACGCCCGCGCCTGGACCGAAGCGCCGCGGACGGTGTCACAGTTGTGGCGGCAGCGGTACCGGTGGAGCTACGGGACCATGCAGGCGATGTGGAAACACCGCCGGGCGCTCGTCGAGAAAGGCAGTTTCGGGCGGCGTGGGCTGTTGAACCTCGCGCTCTTCCAAACGCTGATGCCGTTGCTGTCGCCGCTGATCGACGTGTTCCTGATCTACGGGCTGTTCTTCCTCAACCCGGTGGAGACCGTGGTGGCGTGGCTGGCGATGCTTGCCACACAGCTCTTCAGCACGGTCTACGCGTTCCGGCTGGACAAGGAGTCGTTGCTGTCTC
>KL571250.1:1670-2021 GCA_000715855.1 Actinoplanes liguriensis | reverse complement strand
GCTGATGTATCTGGTGCTGATCCAGTCGACGCTGGCCGCGATCGGCGGGATCCGGCTCGGTTGGCAGAAGTTGCAGCGGGCGGGTGGGCTCAGCGCGCTGCTCGGTTCGAAGGTGTCCTGACCCCCGAGCGGCCCGGGCTCAGCTCGCAATTCGGGTCAGCGTCTTCACGGGTCAGAGCTAGGGCCGCTATCGCGGGCCACCACCTCGGGCCAGGGCTCGGGCCGCTTCACAGGCGCCTGAGTCGCCTCCACCGCCCAGCGCTTGGGTCGCCTTCACGGGCCATTCGGCTGACGGCTCGCTGCACTCGCTGGCGGAATCCGATTTATGCGGATAGTTCGGCTCTCCAGGAG
>KL571250.1:0-1409 GCA_000715855.1 Actinoplanes liguriensis | reverse complement strand
GGCGGCCGGCGTCATTCCGGCTGCGGTTAGCGCCATATTGCGGCGGTCGGCGTTATCGCGGGCACGGCCAGCGCCATACTGCGGCGACGGCGTCATATTGCGGCGACGGCCGAACTGTCCCGGCTCTACCGTGACCCCATGTCCGTCTCCGCTGTCCCGGCCGATCGTGTCCGCCCGCCGCTCACCGTCCTCGCCGCCGTCGTGGTCACCGTCGTCGCCTGGGCCTCGGCCTTCGTGGCGATCCGCGCGGTACACGCACACTTCTCCGCGGGCTCGCTCGCGCTCGGCCGCCTCGCCACGGGCGCGATAGCGTTGACCATCGCGCTCCTTGCCACCCGTACCTGGGTCAGGCCCACCAGCCGCGAATGGGCCCAGGTCATCGGCGTCGGCGTCGTCTGGTTCGGCCTCTACAACGTCACACTCAACGCGGCCGAACAGCGCCTGGACGCCGGGACGTCGGCGATGCTGGTCAACGTCGGACCGATCCTGATCGCCATTCTGGCCGGGATCTTCCTCGGCGAGGGCTTCCCCCGCAGTCTGCTGATCGGCGCGAGTGTGGCCTTCGGCGGCGTTCTGCTGATCGGCTTCGCGGGCCGTGGCGGCGAGTCCGCCGACCCGCTCGGCGTGGCCCTCTGCCTGATCTCCGCCGCCGCGTGGGCGGTCGGTGTCACTTTGCAGAAGCCCGCGTTGCGTCGCCTGCCCGCTCTGCAGGTCACCCAGATGGCCTGCGTGGTCGGCATGATCGTCACGTTGCCGTTCGCGGGCAGCCTTACCGATGACCTGCGGTCGGCTCCGGCCGGGTCGATCGCCGGCGTGGTGTACCTCGGTCTGATTCCCACCGCCCTCGCATTCGGCACCTGGGCCTACGCCCTGACGAACATGAACGCGGGCCGGTTGGGCGTCACGACCTACCTCGTGCCGCCGCTGACGATCCTGCTCGCCTGGCCGATCCTGGGCGAGACTCCTCACCTCCTCGCGCTGGTGGGCGGCGCTGTCGCCCTGGCCGGTGTGGCGCTCGCCCGACGTCGATGATTCCAGATCCGGCCGGCTCGTTGGAGTTATCCACAGTGGCGGGTTGTCCACAGGGTGTCGCCATGATCTTCCGAATTTCCGGGAGAATGGCCAGTGGGGGGCGACCCCTCTGGGGACAGTTCATGGGTAGCCGCAACACTTCAGGCGAGCAGCTGTGCGGCTCAGATCAGCGATGCGGCCATAACGCCTTCATCTGCGAACCGCTGCCGGCCCGCCAGTCGCGCCGATCGCGCAAATGAGGTCGTCGACTCAATACCTTGCGCCGCTTCCGCTTGGCGGTAATTTTCTTTTCCGTGCCGCTCGGAGGTAAATGTTTTTAGTGCTTCCTAGCGCTTACACATGGCCTTCCGGCGGTGGGACAATTTCAGAGTGGCGCA
>KL571249.1:119222-124779 GCA_000715855.1 Actinoplanes liguriensis | reverse complement strand
GTGTATAAGAGACAGGCGGTGGCCCGGCAGAACGCGGCGATCCGCTCCGGCGGGGGCGGCGGGTCCAGCCTGATCTCCAGGCTGCCCAGTGAGTCGCAGGTAGCGGTCTGGTCGCGGACCACGATCCGTTCGACGGTCGGGTCGTCCTCCAGCGCCAGCCCGCGGACGACCAGGTGCACCCCGCAGGCCACCCCGGTACGCACGATCCGGTCCAGCTGCGCCCGCTGTGTCGTCGTCATCTCGACCGAGGTGGCCCGGTCGGCGAGCAGCACCACCAGCTTCCACGGCTCGGTGCGGGGCCCGGGCCGGGCGGCGTTCAGCTCGGCGAGCGACGGGTACTCCCCGCCGAGCGACTCGTTCACCCGGCAGATGTGGTCGGCCAGGTCGTCGAGGAGCGAGCCGAGCCCGCCGGGCCCGACGAAGGTCGGGTTCAGCGGCGCGAACGGGGCGAGCGTGCCGCCCAGGTTCTCCGGGTCGTAGACGGTCAGGTGCACGTCCCCGGGCCGGGTGCTGCCCAGCGCCCGCAGCAGCACTCCGGTGATCAGGTCGTCGACCTGCGGGGACGGCCCGGCGACGTGCAGGTGCACGGCGTCCAGCAGCGGGACCAGCCCGGGCAGCGCGGCGGTCTCCTCGAACGTGATCGCGCCGATCCGCAGCAGGCCGGGACGGCTGCCCGGGTCCGGCTCGCTCGGTGACCACAGTCGCCAGGGCGCGCCGGCCGCGCCGGTGGCACTGGAGGTGGCCAGCCCGCGCAGGTGCCCGGCGAGCCGGGTGGCCTCGCTCTGGAAGCGCCGCTGCACGTCGTTGCGGGCCGCCTCGCGGGCGGCGGTGAGCTGGCTCAGGCAGGTGGCATACGCGTCCCGGACCAGGCGGCGACGGTTCTGCGCCTCGCCCCGGGCCGACTCCGCGGCGGCCAGCAACGCCCGCGCCGAGCCGCGGGCCTCGGCAAGTTCCTGCCGGACCACGGCGACCAGCGCGTTGCGGTGACTACCCACGCGACCCCCCGGAATCCATGTGGGGGGATTTTAGCGATTTTCCACCATTATGACGGATTAGCCGATGCGTGTCGTGATCTGTCGCCCGAAAAGGCCTCTGCCCACAGCCGGCCCGCCACGACCATCGCGGCCTCCCGATGCCACTGGCGCATGGTGTCCCGCGGGACGTTGCGGCGGAACCAGTCGACCGCCATCCGCGCCTCCCGGCTCAGCCCGTCCAGCCGCTGCCGCCGGGAGTACGGATTCAGCCCGAGCACCCCGCAGAACTGCAGCGTGCTGTAGTAATGCCAGTCCTCGGTGGTGCCGAACGGCCCGGACGGGCGCAGCGCCGACACCGACTCGCGCAGCACCGCCCGCAACTCCCGGGCGCGCGCCCGGGGCTGGTCGTCACCACGCACCGCGACCCGGGCCGCCACCACCGGCAGATCGGTCAGCGGGCTGCGGGACAGCCGGTTCAGATCGTTGAAGTCGTCCAGCGCCCGCCGGGTCAGCCGCAGGAACTCCGGCTCGCCGACCTCGGCCAGGCGGCGGCGCTCCCGCAGTCGCAGCAGCGCGTCCGCGTTCAGGAACAGCGCGGCCCGGTCGTGCCGGAGCCGGGTGTCGCCGGCCAGCGCGATCCGGTCGATCAACCGGCTGAGCCGCCCGGTCAGGCCGGCCGCGGTCGCCGCCACCGCCAGCGGGACGAACTGCACCGCGGTGACCAGGTCGTTGCCCCGGACCTGGTGGAGGGTCAGCATCACCGGGCCGCCGACCAGCACCAGCACGCCGATCCCGGCGACCAGCGAGCGTCGCATGTCCGGCCGGAGCCGCTCGCCACCGGCCATCGCGTGCGCGACGGCGATCAGGTAGCCGAAGACCAGCAGGTCGAGCCCGTTCGCGGCGAGCGCCGGGACCGGGCCGCCCGCGTCGATCGGCAGGAGAAGGACGGCGAGGCTCGCGGCGTACAGGAAAGCGATGCCGCTCAGCGCGACCGGCAGACTCCGCGGCACCACCTGATCATGATGTCGCCAGAGCAGGATCAGCGCGCCGAGCAGCGGGGTGAGCGCCACCAGCTTCCCCGCACCGGGCAGCGCCACCACCATCAGCTGGAAGCTGACGCCGAGCACCAGGGCGCCGACGTCGATCGGGCGGCGCTCGGCGGGACCCAGCGGCAGCAGCGCGACGACGCTCCCGGCCCAGGCCAGGGCCGGGAGGCAGATGAGGATCTGTGCTGTCCGGGAGCCCGGTGCGATGGTCCAGGTGGCCACCGCGATCGCATACGCGACGAGCCCCGCGCTCGCCCAGCGCAACGCGGGACGCCCCGGATCACGGCCGATCAGGTACCCGGCGAGCCACCAGGTGAGGGCAAAAGCTGGTACGGCGAGCGCGGGCACCCGGAGAGTCAACCAAACAGTCGACGCGTTTCGACACCCGCCAGTTTCGCTTCCTTACGGCGCTTGCGGCGCTGGAACACCCACACCGCGGCCCAGACCAGCAGAGCGAGGCCGACGAGAACCAGAACAGGCAGGAGAATTGCCAGCAGGGAGAGGAGGACGCTGGTGATGTCCTCGGCCGTGCTCGCCACCGGAGCGCCGAAACCGGCCGTGGTGACATTGACCACCGGGCGGGCCGCGGCCTTCACCCCGTGCACGCCGAGCGCGATCAGAGTCCCGGTCAGGACCGGGACCCACTGGTGCGAGCTGAAGAACGTGCCCGGGTCGGAGACGGTCACCGTCTGCGAGGCGGAGCCGGCGCCGAACACCAGACCACCGGCGGTGGGCCGGATGAAGGTCTGGACCACGTCGTTCACATGGTCGACCACCGGGACCTTGTCGGCGACCACCTCGATGGCCAGCAGGATCGCCAGGATCAGGATGGTCCAGCCGTTGGTCAGCCAGGACCAGCTGTGCGGCAGGTCGATGGCGTCGGTGAAGCGGGCCAGCAGGGCCATGGTCAGCAGGGGGATGTAGGCATTCAGTCCGGCGGATGCCGCGAGACCGGTGCCGGTCAATGCTTCTAACACGAAATCAGCATGGCACCGGCGTGCGACATTTTCGCTCCGGGGCGCCTCGGATAGTGTCGTCCGGTGCGCCTGGTCATCGCGAAATGCTCCGTCGACTACGTCGGACGGCTCTCCGCTCATCTTCCCCTCGCCACACGGCTGCTCATGGTCAAGGCCGACGGATCCGTGTCGATCCACGCCGACGACCGTGCCTACAAGCCGCTGAACTGGATGAGCCCGCCCTGCAAGCTCCAGGAGGCGCCGGGCGTGTGGAAGGTGGTGAACAAGGCCGGCGAGGAGCTCCGGATCACCCTGGAGGAGATCTTCCAGGATTACTCGTACGAGTTGGGAGTGGACCCCGGCCTGGTCAAGGACGGCGTCGAGGCGCACCTGCAGGAGTTGCTCGCGGAGCACCCGGAGACCTTCGGTGAGGGCCACACGCTGGTCCGCCGTGAGTTCATGACCGCGATCGGCCCGGTGGACCTGCTGCTTAAGGACGCGGCCGGCGCCTCGGTCGCGGTCGAGGTGAAACGCCGCGGCGAGATCGACGGCGTCGAGCAGCTCACCCGCTACCTCGAGCTGATGAATCGTGACCCGCTGCTGGCCCCGGTCAAGGGCGTGTTCGCGGCGCAGGAGATCAAGCCGCAGGCCCGCGTCCTCGCCGCCGACCGGGGGATCCGCTGCGTCGTCGTGGACTACGACAAGCTGCGTGGCATGGAGCGCGACGAGCTCACACTCTTCTGAGCCCGTCCGCGACCCGTTCCGCGGCCTCGCGCCCGGCACGCTGTTTGATCAGGCCCTCCTTGGCCGCCCCGCGAATGTGGACGGTGGTCGGGGACGGCCCCTTCCCGGCGATGGTCACCGTGACCACGGCCGGGTTGAGGCCCATCGCGCCGGCGCCCACCACCGTGCGCAGCGGCCCGGCCGGCACGCCGAGCAGCGCCCGGACCAGCCCCTGTCTCTTATACACCCGACGCCCCGAGCCGGCCCAGCCCGCCGGTGAGCAGCGCGTTCTCGTCCGCGGTCAATTCCTGCGTCATGGGTGAGCCCCCGGATCGTGGTCAGGCCTGGAGTTCGACGCGCTCCGGGTCGGTGGTGCCGGCCAGATAGGCGCGGGCACCGACCACCGAGAGCGCCGTCTGGAAGAGGAGCAGCGTCCAGGGCAGCGGCGCGCTCTGACCGATAGCGACCACCGTCGGGATGCCCAGGATCAGGGCGTCCGGCCCGGCGAAGGCGTAGACCAGCGGACCGGTGGAGACGGTGCCCATCGGGGTGTCCAGCGGCAGCAGGTCGTTGCGGACGAAACCGGCGCGGGCCCGGCGGACCGCGGCCAGCCCACCGGTCACCCCGATCGGGAGACTGAGCAGGAACCACGGGCCGGCCGGCAGGTCACCGGCGATCTGCATCAGAACCAGCGCGATCAGGGACCAGCCGAAAGCCAGCACCGCGGGGATCCAGAGGCGCTGCAGCAGCGCCTGCCGGGAGCTCAACCCGAGCAGCCGGAGCAGCACCGGGTTCCCGGCGTCGGTGTTGACGGTCGCGGTCGTGGTGCCGCCGGCGATCATCGAGCCGAGCAGCACGGCGATCGCGGCGACCCAGCGCGGCGCCCCGGAGAGCAGCAGCGGGATCGGGGTGGCCGCGAGCAGCCACAGCAGCTTGGGCACCCGGCGACGCAGCAGCAGGAAGTCCTGGCCGGTCAGGACCGGGAGCCGGGCCGGTGGGCGGGCGCTGGCCAACCGGCGCTGGGTCCAGTAGCGCCGGGCCACCATGTCGGTGATGAACGACGGCTCCATCCCGAACGCGGTGTCGAAGATGGTGCCCGTGGTCTTCGCGGCGTCCAGGATGCGGTCGTCCGGGGTGCGGGCCAGATTCCGTACGATCAGGATCGCCCCGGCCCCGACGATGACCGCGAGTGATCCGGCCAGGACGACCAGCGCCGCCCCGGACAGCCACCCGTCGACCGTGGGCGGATCGCCGATCGCGAGGTTGTCGGCGATCAGCAGGAGCAGCCCGGCGGCCGCGACGACCGTCGCCACCCGACCAGCAGCAACCCGACCCCGAGCAGCGCCCCGGCGGTGATCAACGGCCCGGCGAGGTGGTGTGGCGCGGCGTGCCCGGCGATCGCGGTGGTGATCACCGCGGCGACGAAGGCGGCGGCCAGCGCGGCCAGGCGCAGCGAGGGCAGCAGCAGGCGGCGCCGGCTGACCGGGGCGGTGAGCAGGAAGTACGCCGCGGGGCGCCCGAGCGTCACCGGGCCGACCGCGCGCATCGTCTTCACCAGGAAGGCGGCGCCGAGCAGCCCCAGCGCGAGGGCCGGCAGCAGGCCCAGGTCGGGCGCGCCCGGCCAGAAGATCTTGGCAAGCTGCCGGTGCGTCATCGCGCCGACGACCGCGATCAGCAGCGCCGCGAAGTAGAGATTGCCCAGCGTCGCGCCGCGCTCCCGGTGGGACACCTGGCGCTGGTGGATCCAGCGGCGGACCGGCCGCAGCGGAACGATGACGGTCATGGGACCAGCGACTCCATGGTGGTGAGCTCGGCGCCCGAGGCCACCGCGAACTTGTCGTCGTGGCTGGCCATCAGC
>KL571249.1:115558-118990 GCA_000715855.1 Actinoplanes liguriensis | reverse complement strand
GCCATCAGCAGCGAGCCGCCGGTCGCCAGATAGTCGACGAGCATCGCGGCGACCGCGGCCCGGCCCTCCGGGTCGAGGCGTTGCTCCGGCTCGTCCAGAATGAGCAGTGAGCTGGGCCGGATCAGGGCCAGCGCGAGGGTGAGCCGCTGCTTCTGCCCGGACGAGAGCGACGGCGGGATCGCGTCGGCGTGCCCGCTCAGCCCGAAACGCTCGAGCGCCTCGTCGACGCCGGCCTCGTCCGGGTCCTGCCCGTGCGCGCGGCAGATCAGCTCGGCGTGCTCGCGGGTGGTGAGCCCCGGATACCAGGTCGGCGGCTCCACGGTGGTGACCACCGCGGCCCAGAACTCGGGGCTGGACCCGGGCGTCGCGCCGAAGATCCGGATCCGCCCGTCGTCCGGCCGCTGCAGGCCGCTGACGCAGCGCAGCAGGGTGGACTTGCCGATGCCGTTCTCGCCGGTCACGCAGACGCCGGCGCCGGCCGGGACGGTCAGCGCGACACCGGCCAGCACCGGCGTCGAGCCGTAGCTCACCGAGAGATCGCTTACCTCAACCGCGGGGTGGTCAGCCACCCCGACAGACTAGGGCTTGCGTCCGTAGAGCAGGCGCAGGGCCTTGACGATCTGTCGCACCTGGGCCGGTGTGCGCTCGAACGTCATCGCGGGGAGCAGGGACTTCGCGCGGCGCACGGTGATCGCCTTGGACCGGGCGAACTCGCGCAGCCCGTCCTCGCCGTGGATGCGCCCGAACCCGGACTCGCCCACGCCACCGAACGGCAGGTTGCCCATTCCGACGAACGTCAGGGTGCCGTTGACCGCGACCATGCCGGAGCGCAGCCGCCTCGCGATGCGGATCGCGTTCTTCTTGCCGAAGACCGAGCCTCCCAGCCCGTACGGCGAATCGTTGGCCTTCTGGATCGCCTCGTCGGCGTCGCGGACCCTGGTGATCGTCAACGTCGGCCCGAACGTCTCCTCGCGGATCTCCGACGAGTCCTCCGGCACGTCGACCAGCACCGTGGGAGCGACATAGGGCGCCTGCACCGCCTCGGCGCCGCCCAGCACCGCACGACCGCCCTTGGCCAGCGCGTCCTCGATGTGGTCGCGGATGATGTCCAACTGCTTCGGCATGGTGATCGGGCCGATCTCCTCGCCGGTGCGCAGCTTCCCGGCCTTCTCCACCACCGCGTCGACGAACCGGTCGTAGACGCTCTCGACCGCGTAGACCCGCTCGATCCCGATGCAGGTCTGACCGGCATTGGTCATCGCGCCCCAGACCGCGGCCTCGGCCGCCGCGCGCACGTCCGCGTCGGTGTCCACGATCAGCGCGTCCTTGCCGCCGGCCTCGATCACGACGGGCACCAGATTCTCCGCGCAGGCGCCCATCACCTTCTTGCCGGTCGCGGTGGAGCCGGTGAAGCTGACCTTGCCGACCCCGGAGCGGCACAGCGCGCCGCCGACGTCGCCCAGCCCGTGCACGGCCTGCAGCACCGGGTGCTCCGGGACCACCTCGGCGAACGTGTCCGCCAGCCACTGCCCGACGACCGGCGTGTACTCGCTGGGCTTGAAGACGACCGCGTTGCCGGCCGCGAGCGCGCCGGAGATCGGGCCGATCGGGGTCACGATCGGATAGTTCCACGGGCCGATCACGCCGACCACGCCGTACGGCTGGTACTCCAGGTGGCCGACGTGCTCGGCGAGCAGCAGGCGGGTGCGCATCCGGCGCGGGCCGAGGACGCGCTTGGCGTGCCGGGCGGCCCAGTCCAGGTGCTCGACCGCGGCGGTGATCTCGATGATCCCGTCGTTGATCGGCTTGCCGGTCTCCTTCTTGGTGAGCTCGGCCAGCTCGTCGATCCGCTCCACGAGCAGGGTGCGCCAGCGCAGCAGCCGGGTCTTGCGACCCTCCCAGCCCAGGCCCTGCCACCAGGCGGCGGCCTCGCGCGCGCGGTCGACGGTGGCGATCACCGCCTTCTCGTCGGCGACCGGCACCCGCCCGGCCTCCTCGCCGGTGGCCGGATTCGTCGAGATCAGGTGGCCGTCCGCGATCACGGGCAGACCTGGAACGTGAGTCGCCGTCATGTCCGGAGTCTAGGCCGAATGTTACCGGCGAGTCACTACGTACGATTAACCTTGTGAGCCCCCGCCGTAACCGCCCCCGCCGGCCTCCCGCCGAGGAGCCGAACCCGGATCGTCCCGGCATCACCGAGCAGCGCGTCCAGCAATGGCGGGACGGCGAGTGGATGGTGCGCAACATCTTCGGGGCGGCGGCCGTCAAGACGTACCTGTGCCCGGGGTGCATGCAGGACATCCGGCCCGGCGTCGCGCACGTGGTGGCGTGGCCGGCCGACGACCTCGGCGACGGGGCGGACCGTCGCCACTGGCACAACGGCTGCTGGCGGGCACGTGACCGGCGCGGCCCGGGGGTGGAGCGGTCACGAAACGCCCCCCGCTATGGGTGACACTGCCTCTATGAGCAACCAGATCCGTGCCAACTCGATCCTCCCCGCCAAGCGCGAGGAGATCGAACTGCACACCGCGGACGGCGTCACCCTCGTCGGTGAGCTGGCCGTGCCGCTGGACCGCGAGCCGGTGGCCACCATCGTCTGCCTGCACCCCCTGCCCACCCACGGCGGGATGATGGACAGCCACGTCTTCCGCAAGGCCGCGTGGCGGCTCCCCGCGCTTGCCGGGCTCGCGGTGCTGCGCTTCAACACCCGCGGCACCAGCAGCGTCCGCGGAACCAGCGGCGGCACGTTCTCCTCCGGCGTCGAGGAGCGGTTCGACGTGGCCGCCGCGATCGAGTACGCGGAGTTCGCCGACCTGCCCGGCATCTGGCTCGTCGGCTGGTCCTTCGGCACCGACCTGACCCTGATGTACGGCCTGGAGCCTGCCGTCGCCGGCGCCGTCCTGCTCTCCCCGCCGCTGCGCTTCTCCCAGCCGGAGCACCTGGCCGCGTGGGCCGCCGACGGGAAGCCGCTGACCGCGCTGATCCCGGAGTTCGACGACTACCTGCGCCCCGCCGAGGCCGCCACCCGGTTCGCCGCGATCCCGCAGGCCGAGGTGGTTCCGATGGCGGGCGCCAAGCACCTCTGGGTCGGCGACGCGGAGAAGGTCCTCGACGAGATCGTCAAGCGCGTCGCGCCCTCGGTGACGACTCCGCTGCCCCGCACGTGGGACGGCCCGATGGAGACGGGCGACATGAACGCCTACGCGGATCGCACGGTGGCCGCCTTCGCCGACGTCGACGTCCCCCAACCCCTCAAAGACTGATTTCCCGTACGTCCGCAAGCCCGCCGCCACTCCAGGCCCAGCCGCGCCGCGCGGTGGTCCCGGGGTCGCGCGGGGGACTGCGTCCCCGCGCCGCCAGGCCGCTTCCATTCCAGGCCCAGCCGCGCTACGGGGTTTCGGGCTGGTGCTCACCGTGGTTATGAGGCACGAA
>KL571249.1:114458-115352 GCA_000715855.1 Actinoplanes liguriensis | reverse complement strand
CACCAGCCTGGGGCGGGAGCGCACCGCGGGCCGGACCGCAGCGGAGGTCGCGCGCCCACGGGCGGGACTCGGCGTGTCGCCTGCGGGCGGGCGGCTCATCGACGTACCGGGAAATTATCTTTGGTCCATGCTCGGGACCAGGACCTCTCGCATGATCAATTGAATGCCGGCGACCATCGGGATCGCGATCAGGGCGCCGACCACGCCGAAAAGGGCCACGCCGAGCAGGGCCGCCACCACTGCGGCCACGTCGCTGACCTTGACCGAGCGGCGCATCACGCCGGGGTAGATCAGGTAGTTCTCGATCTGCTGGTAGACGATGAAGAACACGATGCAGACGACGCCGTCGCTGACCGACGAGGCGAGGCCGACCAGGCTGACGATCACCGCGCCGATCGTGGCGCCGATCTGCGGGATCAGGTCGCAGACGGCGACGACCACGGCCAGCGCGAACGGGTACGGCAAGCCCAGCAGCATCGCCGCCACGAACGTGCTCAGCCCGGCCAGCACGGCGATCGAGATGGCGCCGACCATGTACGCGCCGACCTTGGTCAGGATCTCGTCGGTGAGCAGGCGCACCCGGTCCCGGCGGGTCGACGGCACCAGCGAGTAACCGGCCTCCTTGATCCGCTCGAAGGACGCCATGAAGTAGATCGTCAGCACCAGCACGGTCAGGACGTTGAAGATCGTCCCGAAGATCAGCTTGGCGCCACCGACCACGCCGCCGAGCGCGTTGCCGATCGTGCCGGCGTTCACCGCGCTCTGCACCTTGTTCACGATGTCGTAGCGCTGCACCAGCTCGTTGACGGTCTCGCTGCGGCGCAGGTCGTCGATCGTCTGCGGCGCGTTGTTGACCAGCTCGGTGGTCTGCGTCACCACTGTCTCTTATACACA
>KL571249.1:107872-114208 GCA_000715855.1 Actinoplanes liguriensis | reverse complement strand
GGGGCAGGCCCCAGCGGTGCAGCCGCACCACCGCCGGGTTCAGGCCGATCGCCAGGAACAGCGCGATGAAGATCAGCACCAGGATCGAGGCGGCATTCCGAACACCCAGGAACAGCGCGTACGCCACGATGACGCCCAGCCCGAACAGAAAGCCGAACAGAAACGGGCTGCGCCGGTTCAGCGGCTGCCCGGGCGCACCGAACCGGCCCTTGCCGACCTGGGGCACCTCGTCCGGCTCGGGGGCCGGCTCAGATGCGGCGGCCGGTGCCTCCACAGACTCGGATGACATGCGGGACCTCCACAGCGGACGTGAAGACCCGGACGTTATCGCTGTGGCGCAACGACCGCCAACCCGTTACTCCGCGTCCGCGGACACCCGGCTCGCCTGCGGGACGGTCACCTTCGCCGATGCGGTCACCTTGGCGGGCTGCTTCTCGTCCAGCTCCACCGCGGCGTGACCGGTCGCCCGCTCCGGCTCCGGCTCCAGCCCCGGCTCGGGGGACGCGGCGGCGGCCAGCACCGCGGCGGCGGCCAGCTCGGCCACCCGCTTCGCCTCCCGCTGCACCTGGCTGCGGACGGACCTGGCGGCGGACGTCGGCGGCGTGCCGCTCGGCAGCCTCCCCGGCCCGCTGCGCCTCGCTGACCCGCTGCAGCTCGCTCTCCAGCTTCTTGCTCGTCTCGGCGAGCTGCTGCTCGACCCGCTCGGTCTCCAGCTCCGCGGCCCGGGCCTGCTCCTGGGCGGTGGTCAGGCGCTGCTCGGCCTCGGCGACCTTGGCCTGGGCGGCCTCCAGCTCACGGCCGGCCTGGGCGATCCGCTCCTGCTGGGCGGCGAGCTCCTTGCGGGTGGCGGTGGCCTGCTCGTCCGAGCGGCGGAGCACCTCCTCCGCATATTTGTCGGCCTCGCTGCGCAGGTCGGCGCACTGCTTCTCGACGCCGGAGCGCATCTGGCCGAGCTCCTCGATCACCGCGTGCCGGCGCAGCGCCAGCTCGTGCTCGACGGCGGCCTTCAGGTCGGACTGCTCGCGGTCGGCTTCCGCCCGGCGGGTGGTGATCTCCTGGTTGGTCTTCTCGCGCAGCGCCTTCAGCTCCTGCTCGGCCTGCACCCGGGTGGACTGCACGTAACCGTCCACTTCAGCGCGAGCCCGCTGGGCCTCCTGCGCGGCCTTGTCGCCCAGGTGCTGTGCCTCGGCGCGGGCGCGGGCCAGCAGCGCCTCGCTCTCGGTGCGGATCTGCTCGGCGGTCTGGCGGGCGGTGGCGACCGCCTTGTCGGCCGCGGCGCGCTTGGCGGCGTCCGCCTTCTCCTCCTCGGAGCGGCGGGCGGCCAGGGCCACCTCGAAGTCGCGGACCGCGTCGTGGGCGTGCGCCTCGGCCTCGGCCCGGATGCGCTCCGCCTCGGCGAGCCGGCCGGCGATGTCGTCGGTGGCCGACGCCTTGATCACTTCGGCCTGCTCCTCGGCGAGCACGAGGATCTGCTCGACCCGGGCGCCGAGGTGCCGGAAGGAGACCTCGCCGCTCATGCCGTTGTTCCGGCGGGCCGCGGTGATCTCCTGCTGGAGCCGCTCGATCTGCGCGGCCATCGCCTGGATCTGCGAATAGGCCTGCTCACGCTCGGCGGCCAGAGCGGCGATCTCGTTCTCGGCGCGGGCGACGTATCTGTCGACCTGCTTCCGCTCATAACCTCGCATAGCGGTCTCGAAGCTCGGCTCGGTGGCCGAGTCTCCGCCAAGGCCGAAGATTTCACCGCCGTGCGACATGCTTTCCATCCTCACATACGCCTAGTCCTGCGGCATGTCGTTACACACCGGCTTGAGCGGGACTATGCGGGTAGTTGCGAATTGTCCGACCGGGTGCCGTGCGGAACCCAGGCTACGCGCCAAAACGAGTCAGGCCGTGCCGGAGAAACTCCGGTACGGCCTGCGTCACAAAAGCCGCCGACCGGTCCCACCGTTGCGTACTCACGGAGAGTCCGCAACCGGAGAGACCGGGACGGATCGTTACGAGTTCGTCTTCGCGGCGACCGGCTCGTCGTCCGCCTCGGCCTCGGCCGGCTCGGCCGGCTGGCTCGGGGCACCAGACCGGAGAGGCCGGACAACATCTGACCCAGCTGGTTGGTGACCGCGTCCTTCTGCCGGGTGAGGTCCTCGACCTCGCGGCGGGCGGCCTGGGTGGTCAGCTCGGCCTCGGTGCGGGACTCGCTGAGGAGTCGGTTGGCCTCGGAGCGAGCCTCCGAGACGGTCTTCTCGGCCAGGGCGCGGGCCTTCTCCACCGCCTCGGCGGCGCTGCGCTCGGACTCGATGCGGCGGCTCTCGGCGCGCTGCTCGATCTCCTTCGCGCGGTCCTCCGCGGCGCGGGCCCGTTCCTCGCCCTCGGCCACCATCTTCTGGGTGGCCTGGAGCTGGGCGGCATGCCGCTGCGACTCCTCGGTCTCCGCCTTCTCCCGGCGCTCGGCGATCTCCAGCGCCAGGGCCTGCAGGTCCTTGTCGCGCTTGTCGCGGGCGTCGGCGAGCATCTTGGTGGCCTCGGCGCGCTTCTCCTCGGCCTCGCGGCCGGCCTTCGCCCGGGCCTGGGTGATCTCCCGCTCAGCGGTGGCGCGCAGCGAGGAGACCTCGCGCTCGACCGTCGACTTGAGCTCGGCGACCTCATGGGCGGTGACCGTGCGCAGCTGCTTGGTCTCGCGGTCGGCGTCCGACCGGAGGGTGTCGGCCTCGCGCCGGGCCTGGACCCGGGTCTCGGCGGCCTCCCGCTCGGCGTGGGTGCGCACCTGGCCGGCCTCGCGCTCGGCGGTCGCCTTCATCGCGGCGGCCTCGGCACGGGCCTTGTCGGTGATCTCCCGCGCCTCGAGCCGTGCGGCGGAGAGGATGCCCTCGCTCTCCCGCTTGGCCTCGCTGCGGTGGTCGTTGGCCTGTTCCTCGGCGAGCCGGAGGATCTGCTCGACCCGGGTGCCCAGCCCGGAGAGCGTTGGCCGGTTGTTCTCCTCCAGCAACTTGTTGCTGTCGGCGAGTTTCTGCTCCAGCACGTTCAGCCGCTGCTCGGCCTGGCGAAGCCGGCGCTGGGCGTCGTTCATCCGCTGCTCGGCCTCGCCGCGGGCCTGATAGGCCTGGTTCAGCGCGGCTAGCAGCCGGCCGATGTGGCCGTCGACCTGCTGCCGGTCGTAACCACGCAGGACGACGGTGAAGTCGTGCTGGGTATTCGCGGTTTCGAAGAAGTCCACGTGCTGATCCTGCTGCTGGGGCATTGCGCCATCCTGGCGAGAAGGGGGCGGACATGCAAGGGCGAAGTGTCTGTGGAACCCCAATGTAGATCAGCTTTGAGCTGGTGCGCGGGCGGGTGCCGGGCCGTTCGGGGGACGACCGTCACTCACCGGCCGGTCCGGCGTCGTCCCGTCGCTACCTGCTGACTCGGGGCTTCGGATGATCGCCACCCGGCCGATGAGGTCGTCGGACCTGCTCAATGGCCCCGATCCTGCCAGGTGGCCGGGCTCACGTCAGTCCGATTCACCCGAATGGTCTACCTCGGCGGCCGGCTCGACGAGCTCGACGAGGACCCCGCCGGCGTCCTTCGGGTGGACGAAGTTGATCCTCGACCCGGCCGTGCCGCGTTTCGGGGCGTCGTAGAGCAGTCGCATGCCGCGGGCCCGCAGCGCGGCAGCCGCGACCTCCACGTCGGCCACCGTGTAGGCGAGTTGCTGCAGGCCGGGCCCGCTGCGGTCGAGGAATTTGGCGATCGCGGAGTCGGGCCGGGCGGGGGCGAGCAGCTGGATCCGCGGGCCGCTGCCGTCGCCGACGGCGAGCATCGCCTCCCGGACACCCTGTTCGTCATTGGTCTCTTGGTGCACACAGTGCAAACCGAACTTTTCCTGATAAAACCGGATGGCTCCGTCAAGGTCGGCGACCGCGATGCCGACGTGGTCGATGCGCAGCAATTCGAGGCCCGCGAGTGTGACATTCTCGGAAAGGCCGGTACTCGATGTGTGCTCAGTCATGCCACTAGTCTCTGACCTGACTCATCGTTAAGTCCCGGCCGGGTGATTCACCGCACCCCGGCCGCCGCAGATCGGACGTGACCGTGACCAGCTCCGTGATCATCAGTGGCGCCCGCACCCCGATGGGGCGGCTGCTCGGCAACCTCAAGCACCTCAGCGGCACCGCCCTCGGGGCACACGCCATCGCCGCGGCCCTGGAGCGCGGCGGCGTCGCCCCCGACCAGGTGCAATACGTCATCATGGGCCAGGTGCTGCAGGCCGGCGCCGGCCAGATCACCGCCCGTCAGGCAGCGGTCGGGGCCGGCATCCCGATGACCGTCCCGGCGGTCACCGTCAACAAGGTGTGCCTCTCCGGCCTCGACGCGATCGCGCTGGCCGACCAGCTGATCCGGGCCGGCGAGTTCGACATCGTGGTGGCCGGCGGCATGGAGTCCATGACCAACGCCCCGCACCTGCTGATGGACCAGCGCCGCGGCACCAAGTTCGGCGACACGCTCGTCAAGGACCACATGGCGCTGGACGGGCTGACCGACCCGTGGGCCGGCGTCTCGATGGGCGCGTCCACCGAGGAGGCCGGCGTGAGGCTGAACATCAGCCGCGCCGAGCAGGACGCCTTCGCCGCGCTCAGCCACCAGCGGGCCGCCGCCGCACAGCGCGAGGGCCGGTTCGCCGAGGAGATCGCGCCGCTGCCGTCCGGCGACCGCAAGTCGCCCGGCCCGATCGAGACCGACGAGGGCGTCCGGCCGGACACCACCGCCGAGTCGCTGGCCAAGCTGCGCCCCGCGTTCAGCCCGGAAGGCACCATCACCGCTGCCAGCTCCTCGCCGATCTCCGACGGCGCCGCCGCGGTCGTGGTGATGAGCAGGGCCAAGGCGGAGGAGCTCGGGCTCACCTGGCTCGCCGAGATCACCGCCCACGGCAACGTCGCCGGGCCGGACAGCTCGCTGCAGTCCCAGCCCGCCAACGCCATCCGGCACGCGCTGGACAAGGCCCGGCTCACCGTCGAGGACCTCGACCTGATCGAGATCAACGAGGCGTTCGCGCAGGTGGCCATGCAGTCGATGCGCGAGCTGAAGGTCGACGAGAGCAAGGTCAACGTCAACGGCGGGGCGATCGCTCTCGGTCACCCGATCGGGATGTCCGGCGCCCGGCTCGTCCTCACCCTGGCGCTCGAGCTGAAGCGCCGCGGCGGCGGGACCGGAGCGGCCTCGCTCTGCGGTGGCGGTGGTCAGGGCGACGCGCTGATCATCAAGGTGCCCGCGTGATCGTTTGCACCGCGTCCCGCGACGGCGAGGCCCCGTCGTGAGCCGAGCACGTGACGTGCCCTCCCTCGTCGCCAAGGCGCGGGAGGGCGACCCCCGGTCGGTGGCCCGTCTGATCAGCCTGGTGGAGAACGGCGACCCGGCCCTGCCCGAGGTCGCCGCCGCGATGGCGTCCCACGCCGGCCGGGCCCAGGTCGTCGGCCTCACCGGCGCTCCCGGCGTCGGCAAGTCGACCACCACGAACGAGCTGGTCCGCGCGCTGCGGCTGGCCGGCCACCGGGTCGGTGTGCTGGCCGTCGACCCGTCCAGCCCGTTCACCGGCGGCGCCATCCTCGGCGACCGGGTGCGGATGCAGGAGCACACCGCGGACCCGGGCGTCTACATCCGGTCGATGTCCAGCCGCGGTCAGCTCGGCGGTCTCTCCGCGGCCACCCCGCAGGCGGTCCGGGTGCTCGAGGGCGCCGGCTGCGACGTGATCCTGGTCGAGACGGTCGGCGTGGGCCAGGCCGAGGTGGAGATCGCCTCCCTCGCCGACACCACGCTGGTGCTGCTCGCGCCCGGGATGGGCGACGCGATCCAGGCGGTCAAGGCCGGGGTGCTGGAGATCGCCGACGTCTTCGTGATCAACAAGGCGGATCGGCCGGGCGCGGACAACACGTACCGCGACATCCAGGGGATGCTGGCGCTCGGCGAACGCGCCGCGGGAGACTGGCGGCCGCAGGTGGTCCGGGCGGTCGCGGTCAAGGGCGAGGGCGTCGACGACGTGGTCGCCGCGATCGGCAAGCACCGCGAATGGCTGGAGTCGAGCGGCGAGCTGCGGGCCCGCCAGGAGCGCCGGGCGGCGGCGGAGATCTCCGCGCTGGCTCTCGGGACGTTGCGCGCCCGGATCGGCGACCTTTCCGGGGGTACGGCGTTGGCGTCGCTCGCGGCTCGGGTCGCGGACGGCGCGATCGACCCGTACGCGGCGGCGGATGAGCTGCTTTCGGGGCTTGCCGGCGGGTAGGCGGTCGGGCTCCTCTTGGGGCTTGCCGGCACGTAGGCGGACGGGCTGCTGCCGGGGGCTTGCCGGCACGTAGGCGGACGGGCTGCTGC
>KL571249.1:102999-107642 GCA_000715855.1 Actinoplanes liguriensis | reverse complement strand
CCGGGGGCTTGCCGGCGCGTAGGCGGTCGGGCTGCTCGTGGGGCTTGCCGGCGCGTAGGCGGCTGGGCCGGGAGCTGTCCACAGCGGACGAGCTGCTCGCGGCTTGCTAGCACATTGGCGGGCGGGCCGGGAGTTGTCCACACCAGCGGCTTGTCCACAGGCCGTCTGCCAAGATCCACCGTTCGGGCGATAATGGGTCTGGGCACGCCCCCCGGTGGAGTGGTGGGGTCTGTTCAGTTGGCGAAATTGGCCATTGTCGCCTGGATCATGGCCCAGTCCCAGGTCAGTGACCCGCTGTCCAGATCCGCCAGCACCCCCCGCAGCCAGCCCAGCTCGGCCCGCAGCATCGCCGCCCGGTATTCGTCTTCGAGCAGGAACAACCGCGGCAGCCCGGGCGGCGCCTGCCCGTCGATCGCGGCGACCCGTTCGGCGACCGCTTCGGCCCGGCGGCTCAGCAGCTCACGGGTCTGTTCCGGGCTGATCAGGGCGAGGAACGCGAGTGCCACCGGAAATTCCGGGAATTCACGGGCGGGTGCGGGCAGCATCTCCACCAGCCATCGGCGCAGGGTCGCCGAGCCTTCTTCGGTGACTTCGTAGACGGTCCGTTCGGGCCGTCCGGCTTCCCGGGTGGTTTCCCCGGCGCGCGCGAGTCCTTCCCGGACGAGGCGGTCGAGGGCCTGGTAGACGCTGTTGCGCTGGGCGACGTTGACCAACTGGTCCTGCCCGCGCTCCTTGATCACCTGCTGCATCCGGTACGGGTGCATGGGCGCTTCCACGAGCAGCGCGAGCAGCAGCATCGCAAGTGGGGAGCGTTTCATGCCGAGCAGCCTACGATCCCTTGACGGCGCATAGTCATTTTATGGATAGTCATCTTATGACTAAAACTGCGGCTGTCATCGGTGGTGGGATCGCGGGCACCGCCGCGGCCATCGCCCTGCAGAGCGCCGGGTTCGACCCGGTGATCCACGAGCGTCACGAGCGCGGTGCCGCCGACGAGCGCGGCGCGTTCCTCACCGTCGCGGTGAACGGGCTGAACGCGCTCCGCTCGCTCGGCCTCGACCCGGCGAAAGTGCTGGCCACGGGCTTCCCGACGCACACCATGGGATTGTTCGGGGCGTCCGGGAAGCCGCTCGTCGAGCTGCCCCTCGGCGGCCCGGAGGCGGACGGGACGGTCACCACCACGATCCGCCGGTCGGGGCTCTACGCGTCGCTGCGCGCCGAGGCCGGGTCGCGGGGCATCCCGATCGTCTACGGCGCGGCGCTGACCAGGGCGGTGACCGGGCGGGACGCGGTCGAGGCGGAGTTCGGTGACGGGCGGCGCGTGCGGGCTGATCTTCTCGTGGGGGCGGACGGGCTTCGATCCCGTACGCGCAAATCTCTTGATCCTTCAGCGCCCGAACCGCACTATCTCGGTCTGTTGAACGCCGGCGGATTCACCCGTGGCCCGGTCGAGGGCCCGCCGCCGGGCGTGATGCGAATGGCCTTCGGACGGCGCGCGTTCTTCGGCTGGGCGACCGCGCCGGACGGCACGGTCTGGTGGTTCGCGAACCCGCCGGGCAAGCGGCCGATCGACGCGCGCTCGTTCACCCCGGAATCCTGGCGGGCCCATCTGATCGACCTGTTCGAGGGGGAGCCGGCCGCGGACATCATCCGGGCGAGCGACGAGATCGTCGGGCCGTGGAACACCGAGGATCTGGGGCCGGTCCGGGTCTGGCACGACGACCGGATCGTGCTGGTCGGCGACGCCGCGCACGCGATGGCGCCGACCTCGGGACAGGGCGCGTCGCAGGCCCTGGAGGACGCGGTCGTTCTCGGTCACAGCCTCCGGCAGAACCCCGAGATCAAAAACGGATTGAGCGCGTACGAGGCAACGCGCCGCCCCCGTGTCGAGAAGGTCGCCGCCTACGGGCGCCGGGGCAACAGCAGCAAGGTGCAGGGTCCCGTCGGCGCGGCGATCCGCGACGCCCTGATGCCGGCGATGTTCCGTCTGCTCATGCGCAAGGGCGACCCGCAGGCCTGGATCCTGAGCCACCGGCTGCCGGCGCTCCCCGCGGCGTGACCGGAGCGGGACCCCGGCAGAGTGGCGGGCTCTGCCGGGGCGGTGGGGATGGAAGGTTCGCCGTCGACTCTTCCGGCTCCGGCTACCCGGCGGTAGTGGGGAAAACCCTTGTCATGCCGCGCGTCGCGGCCTTAGTCGTCGTTCAGTTCTGCATCTAGGATGGCTGGCATGGACGCAGCCGAGATCGATGCCGGCCGGGAGCGCTGGCAGCGCCGCTACGACGCGGCACGCAAGCGGGACGCCGACTTCACCACGCTCTCCGGCAACACCGTCGAGCCGGTCTACGGGCCCCCGGCCGGCACCGGGTATCCCGGTTTCGAGCGGATCGGGTGGCCGGGCGAGTTCCCGTACACCCGGGGTCTCTATCCGACCGGTTACCGCGGCCGGACCTGGACCATCCGGCAGTTCGCGGGGTTCGGCAACGCGCGCCAGACCAACGAGCGGTACAAGATGATCCTGGCCGCCGGTGGTGGCGGGCTCAGCGTCGCGTTCGACATGCCGACCCTGATGGGCCGCGACTCGGACGACGCGCAGTCGCTCGGCGAGGTCGGCCACTGCGGGGTGGCGATCGACTCGGCCGCCGACATGGACGTGCTGTTCGACGGCATCCCGCTGCAGGACGTCACGACCAGCATGACGATCTCCGGCCCGGCCGTGCCGATCTTCGTGATGTACCTGGTGGCCGCCGAGCGGCAGGGCGCCGACATCGGCAAGCTCGACGGCACGCTGCAGACCGACATCTTCAAGGAGTACATCGCGCAGAAGGAGTGGCTCTTCGCCCCCGAGCCACACCTGCGCCTGATCGGCGACCTGATGGAGTTCTGCGCCGCCGAGATCCCGAAGTACAAGCCGCTGTCGGTCAGCGGGTACCACATCCGCGAGGCCGGGGCGACCGCCGCGCAGGAGTTGGCGTACACGCTGGCCGACGGCTTCGGCTACGTGGAGCTCGGCCTGGCCCGGGGCCTCGACGTCAACCAGTTCGCGCCCGGGCTGAGCTTCTTCTTCGACTCGCACCTCGACTTCTTCGAGGAGATCGCGAAGTTCCGCGCGGCCCGGCGCATCTGGGCCCGGCACCTGCGCGAGGAGTACGGGGCCACGAGCGAGAAAGCGCTGTGGCTCAAGTTCCACACGCAGACCGCCGGTGTCTCGCTCACCGCCCAGCAGCCGGTCAACAACGTGGTCCGCACCGCGGTCGAGGCGCTCGCCGCCGTGCTCGGCGGGACGAACTCGCTGCACACCAACGCCCTCGACGAGACGCTCGCGCTACCCACCGACGAGTCCGCCGAGATCGCCCTGCGTACCCAGCAGGTGCTGATGGAGGAGACCGGCGTGGTCAACGTGGCCGACCCGCTCGGCGGAGCGTGGTATGTGGAGGCGCTCACCGACCGCATCGAGGCCGAGGCGGAGGAGATCTTCGAGCGGATCCGCGGGCTCGGCCACGACGGCAGCATCACCGCGGGCATCCTGCGCGGCATCGAGGACGGCTGGTTCACCGCGCACATCGCCGAGGCCGCGTTCGTCTACCAGCAGGCGCTGGAGAAGAACGAGAAGCGGATCGTCGGCGTCAACGTGCACACCGGAACGGTCGCCAAGGAGCTGGAGATCCTCCGCGTCTCGCACGAGGTCGAGGTCGAGCAGAAACGTGCGTTGGGGGCACGGCGGGAAGACCGCGATCCGGTACGGGTGAAGGCCGCGCTCGAGGAGCTGGTGTCCGTCTCCCGCACGTCGCGGAACATGATCCCGGCCATGCTCGAAGCGGCTCGCGCCGAGGCCACCCTCGGCGAGATCTGTGACGCCCTGCGGGGCGAGTGGGGTGTCTACCGGGAGCCCGCCCGCTTCTGATCGGAGTGGGGCGGAAAGCGGCAGCTGGGGACAGGGCGGGCGGGAGTGTTGTGACGTCGGATATCGCCCGCCCGGCGGCGGCGCGAACAGGCCGGACAGCGTGCGAGACTAGGTAACCATGAGCGACCCACGGACCACTCCGTCGATCTTCACCCGCGGCGCGGTCGATCTCAGCGCGCTGCGTACCCCGGCGCCGGCCAAGCCCGCCGCGCCGAGCCGTCCCGCCGTCGCCGACGGTGAGCCGGCCGGTGGAGTCCCCGGCACCCTGCCGGGTCTAGCCCCTGAGACCATCATCGACGTCACCGAGGCGAACTTCCAGAGCACCGTGCTGGAGCGGTCGCTCACCACGCCGGTGGTCCTCGACTTCTGGGCCGACTGGTGCGGGCCGTGCAAACAGCTCTCCCCGGTGCTGGAGAAGCTGGCCGTCGAGGGCCAGGGCGCCTGGGTGCTCGGCAAGGTCGATGTGGACGCGAACCCGCGACTCGCCCAGGTCTTCCGGGTCCAGGGCATCCCGATGGTGCTCGCCGTGATCGGGGGACAACCGGTCGAGGGCTTCACCGGCGTGCTGCCGGAGATCCAGGTCAAGCAGTACATCGATGCGGTGCTCAAGGCCGCCGGGGTCAACTCCGGCGCCGCCGAGCAGGAGGACCCGAGGCTCGACGCCGCCGACGACGCCCTGATGGTCGGCGATCTGGACGCGGCCGAGGCGGCGTACAAGAAGATCTGTCTCTTATACACATCT
>KL571249.1:99862-102832 GCA_000715855.1 Actinoplanes liguriensis | reverse complement strand
GAGATGTGTATAAGAGACAGGGTCGAGCTCTACCGGCGGATCGGCGGTGCGGACCCGGCATCCGTGCTGGCCCGGGCCGCGGCCGACCCCGACGACATCGAGGCTCAGCGGCTCGCCGCCGACATCGAGGTGCTCAGCGGCCAGGCCGCGGATGCCTATGCGCGGCTCGTGGCTCTGGTCAAGCGGTCCAGCGGAGAGGATCGTGACGTCGTGCGCAAGCACCTGCTGTCGCTGTTCGCCGTCGCCGGGCCGGACGACCCGGCGGTGGCCGGCGCCCGCAGAGCACTGGCCAGCGCACTGTTCTAGCCGATCCGACAAAAGCGGGAGGGGCGTCGTGCGACGCATCGCCGTTCTGGACGCGCCGTCCAATCTCGGCCTGCGCCCGCCGACGCCCACGTCGGTGCCGGGCTGCGCCAAAGCGCCCGGCGCCCTCCGCGACCACGGCCTGCTGCCCAAGCTCGCCGCCCGGGACGCCGGCTGCCTCACCCCGCCGCGCTACGACCCGGGTGACTGGCGGCCCGGCGACGGTGTCGCGCACGCGGCCGAGATCGCGGCGTACTCGCGGGCGCTCGCCGACCGGATCGGCGCGATCATCGACGGCGGCGAGTTCCCGGTGGTGCTCGGCGGGGACTGCTCGATCCTGATCGGCTCCGGGCTGGCCATGCACCGGCTCGGCGAAGCGGTCGGCGGGCGGATCGGCCTCGTCTTCGTCGACGGGCACTCCGACTTCCGGCACCCGGGCAACGCGTCCTACGTCGGGGCGGCCGCCGGGGAGGATCTGGCGCTGGTCACCGGCCGTGGCCAGGCGAACCTGGCGGCGATCGAGAGCCGCCGGCCGTACTTTCGCGACATCGACGTGGTGGTGCTCGGCATCCGGGCGCAGGACGAGTACCGGCTGGACCTGCAGGCCGCGGGAATAGTGACCCGACCGGTGCCGATGCTCCGTGCGGAAGGGGCGGCGCGCAGCGCACAGTGGGCTCGCGACCAGCTCGTCGACTGCGCGGGGTACTGGGTGCACGTCGACGTCGACGTCCTGGACCCGGCGGTCATGCCGGCGGTGGATGCGCCCGACCCCGGGGGCATCGCGTTCCCGGAGCTGGAGCTGCTGCTCACCGGGCTGGTCGAGTCGCCGCACTGCCTCGGGGTGGAGATCACGGTCTTCGACCCGGACTACGACCCGGACGGGCGCTACGCGGCGGAGATCACCTCAGCGGTGGTGAGCGGGCTGGCGCCGGTGCGGACCGTCACGCCGCGACCGGATCTGATCGCCGCCCGCCGCGATCTGGCCAACCAGCCCGCCGCCGCCCGCGGTGGCCTCGCCAACCAGCCCGCCTCCCGCCGTGGCCTGGTCAACCGGCCCGCCGCGGCCGCTCCTGCTGCCGCCCCGATTGTTCCGCCGCCCGCGCCCGACTCCGAGGTCCCGCCGATCGAGCCCGATTCCGCGGTTCTACCGATCGAGCCCGAATCCGCTGTTCCGCCGGCCACGCCCGTTCCTGCGGTTCCGCCGATCGAGGCCGATGCCACCGCCCCTACGATTCCGCTGGCCGGGGCCGACTCCGCTGCTCCGGCGGGCCTCGTCGCGGAGTTTCCTAGGGCGGAGATGCCGGACGAAGCCGGTGGCGCCGATGCCGATCCACCGCTCGACGAGCCGGTTGGCGAGGTGGAACCTGCGGGACCAGTGACCGATATCGATCCTGCCTCCGAGCCTGAGATCGCGGAAATCTCGGACGCGCTCGCGGTTGTCCCGGATGACGCTACGACCTTCTCGGAGGACGACCCAGCCGTTGCCGTCGTCGCGGAGCCGGATCCCGGGCTCGCGGTGAACGGCAGCCCCGATCCCGCGGTCGAAGGCGATCCAGCGTTCGCCATCAACGGCCACGCCGACCCCGCTGTCGCCATCAACGGCCACGCCGACCCCGCGTTCGCGATCGAGGACGACGCCGATCCTGCTTCCGCGATCGAGAGCGCGGCCGATCCTGCTTCTGCGATCGAGGGCGACATCGACCCTGCGCTGGCGGTGGAAGATGACGCCGATCCTGCTTCTGTGATCGAAGGGGACGTCGACCCTGCGCCGGCGGTGGAGGACGAGGCCGACCCCGCGCCGGCGATCGAGGGAGACGTCGATCCGGTCCACGCCGTTGAGGGGGACACTGATCCCGACCTCACGATCGTGCCGGATGTCGACCCGGTGGACTCCGAGCACTCCGTGAACGGCAGCGCCGATGACCCGCCGGAGGACGAGGAATCAACCTCAACCGAGCCGGCAGAAGATGATCAACCGGTCACGGTGGTCTCCGAGGTGCGGTTGCTCACGAGGCCGTTGGGTTCCGCGCCGCTGCTGGACTCCGAGCCGCTGCCCGCCACCCGGCCGGGCATGCTCCGCCCCCGGCCGCCGGCCGATCCGCCCGCCGAGGGTGCGTTCACGCTGCACACCCCCCAGTTCGGAAAGTTCCCGCCCGGCGTCGCCTGACCCGAGGCACCTCGTTTCCCGTCGGCCTGCCCTCGGACCACGCCCGGGCCGCCCGCAGCCCGGCCGCCCGGCTGGTCCTCACGGTGGTTATGCAGGGTCGATAACAACGGTGGGAGCCAGCTGCACGGGTGAGGCGCGGCTGGAGGCTGGTGGGGTCGCGGGCTTGCGTCGTGGCTGGGCTGCGGCCGCGTCGTGCGCTCCCGGCTGGCTCTCACGGTGGTCATGCGGGTCGCGCAACCACCGTGAGGACCAGCCGGCCTACTTGTTCAGGGTGGTCAGGAAGGACTTGACGATCGGGACTGCGGCTGTGGCGCCGGCCCCGCCCTTCTGCACCATCACGGCGAAGGCGATGTCGTCCTGGTAGCCGATGAACCACGAGTGCGTGTCGTCCGAGTCGTCCGCGAACTCGGCGGTGCCGGTCTTGCCGTACACCGGCTTGCCCGGAACGCTCTTCAGCGCCGTGCCGGTGCCGCCGGTGACCACCTCGCGCATCATCGGCC
>KL571249.1:92745-99619 GCA_000715855.1 Actinoplanes liguriensis | reverse complement strand
GCCGTGGCGGCCGCCATCGCGATCGGGCTGACCGCGGTGCTGCCCTGGCCGAACGTGGCGGCGGCCAGCTCGGTCGGGGTCGCGCCGTCGGAGACCTTGCCGGTGAACGCGTCGATGCCGATGTTCCAGTCCCCGCCGATGCCGAGCGCGCTCGACGCGTTCTTCAGCCCTTCGGCACCCAGCTTCGGCGCCAGCCCGACGAACGCGGTGTTGCAGGACTTCGCGAAGTCGACGTGGAAGGGCACCTTGCCGAGCACCTCGCCGGCGGAGTTCTTGAACGTCCGGCCGGCGACGGTTGCCGTCTTCGGGCACTCCACGGTCGTGTCGGCGGTGACGGCGCCGGACTGCAACAACCCATAGGCAGAGATCATCTTGTACGTCGACCCGGGCGGAACCTGCCCGGTCAGAGCCGTGTCCACGCCTCCCGCGTCGGGCCCGTTCGACACCGCGAGCACCGCGCCGTCGCTGATCCGGATCGCGACCATCGAGCTGGGCAGCTTCTGTTTGGTGACGGCCTGGTCGGCCGCGTTCTGGATGGCGGTGTCGAGAGTGATCTTGATGTCCTTGCCGTCCACCGGCTTGGAGGTGAAGACCGGCTTCTCCGTGGTGGTCTCGTCGGCGGCCTCCGCGGAGACGACCACGGACAGCCCCGGGGCGCCGCGCAGCTCCTTGTCGTACTTCTCCTGCAGTCCGCCGTGCCCGACCTGGTCACCGACGGTCAACTCGGTGGGACGCTTGTCCAGGTCGTCCTTGGTGGCCGGCTCGACGGCGCCGAGCAGGGCGCGGGCGAAGACCCGGGTGGGTGCGAGCTGGCGCGTCTCCTCACGGAAGACGGTGCCGGGCAATGGCCGTACCACATCGCGGATCTTGTTGTAATCGGCGCGGCGGAGCGTGACCAGATCCAGGAACGCTCCGTCGTCCGCCTTGTCGACGCGCGCCTTGAGATCGGCGAGGTCGACGTCGACGTCGATCTTCTTGAACGCGCTGGTGAGCGACTTGGAGAGCGACTTCAGGTCCTTGATCTTCTCGGGGCTGACCCCGACCACGACCACCTTCTGCGGGCCGACCAGGGCCTTGCCGCTCGCGTCCAGGATCGTGCCGCGCTGCGCGGCGATCCGGTGGAGCCGGAACTTCTCACCCTGCTCGAGGTCGGCCTGGAGCACGGTGGGCTCCCAGATCACCTGCCAGCCGTCGCCGCTGCGCTTGGTCATCCGGACGCTGGACTTGTACTCCCAGGGCACGTCGCCGGGGAGGGTCCACTTCACGGTGATCGGGGTGGTCGCGATGTCGCCGGATTCCGCCGGGTCACCGGCGACCGAGACGTCGAGCGGCTGGTCCTTGAGGTCGCCGTAGAAGTCCTTGATCCCGGCGAGGACATCGGCCGAAGAAATTTTGCCGCCCTCCGCCGTGACGAAGCCCACTTTGCTCAGGTCGCCGTTCTTCCAGCCGTTCAGGAAGTCGACCACGGTGTCTTGTGGCTCGTCTCCGGAACAACCGGCCAGACCGCTCGTGACCAGCACGAGCAGGGTCGTCAATCCGATAGAGGCGCGGCGCATGAGGTTTCCCCCTGTGGGTACGTCTTGCTGGGCTGATCGCACGGTAGCCGTCAAACGCCCGTTCGTGCCGCCCCGCACCGTGCGAAACCTCGCATATCAGCCCACCTGTCGGGCTGGCACACCCTGGGTGTGAAGCAGCCGCGCCCCGTGGTTCTAGGCTGTGCCCGACACGTTCGAACCCACAGTGTCGTGGGTGAGGGGAGCGCCGGACATGCCTGTCGCGGACGAGGCAGCGACCGATTCTGATCAGACCATCCCTGATTCGCCGGGGGTTGGTCCCGGGCTTGCCCTCACCGGGCGGCTCGGTGCATCCAGTGATGACGGAGAGCTCGACGAGCCGCTCCCGAACGCCGAGCGACTCGTTGCTCAGGCGGTGGAGCGAGCGGGCGACGATCACGGCACCGCATCGCTGGTGGACCGATTCTGGCGGTTCGCGCCGGACGAGGAGCTGGTGGGCTACACGCCGGAGGAGATGTTCTCCGCCGCGATCGAGCATCGCGAGCTGGCCCGCAACCGGCTCCCCGGTGAGCTGAAGCTGGACCTCACCGCGCCGCAGGGCTCGCAGTCGCACACCGTGCTGCAGATCGTCACCGACGACATGCCGTTCCTGGTCGACTCGGTGATAGCGCTGCTCACCGCGCACAACCTGCAGGTCTACCTGATGGTGCACCCGCTGATCGTGGTCCGCCGGGAGCCGCTGGGCGCGCTCAGCGAGCTGGAGGCGGACGTCGAGCCGGACGACGCCATCGAGGGCGACCTGGTCGAGAGCTGGATAAGGATCGAGATCGACCCGGTCCGCCGCGCCGACGCCCGCGAGCAGCTGCTCAACGAGGTCCGGCGGGTGCTCACCGACGTACGCGAGGCCGTCGAGGACTGGCCGCGGATGCGTCAGCGCGCCATGGTCATCTCCGACGAGCTGGCCGCCGCCCGCGGATCCGAGCGCAAGCTGCCGGTCCCGGAGAAGGACGTCACCGACTCGATCGAGCTGCTCAAGTGGCTCGCGAACGACCATTTCACGTTCCTGGGCTACCGGGAGTACCGGCTGGACGACGGGGTCCTCCACACGGTGCACGGAACCGGCCTGGGCATCCTGCGGGGCGACAGCAAACCGCGCCGGCTCGACAGCATGGCGCCCGAGGCGTACCAGCGAGCCATGGAGAGGCGCCTGCTGGTGATCACCAAGGCGAACTCGCGGGCGACCGTGCACCGCTCCGCCTACCTCGACTACATCAGCGTCAAGTCCTTCGACAGCGACGGCAACGTGGCCGGCGAGAAGCGCTTCCTCGGCCTCTTCTCCAGTTCGGCGTACCGGACCAGCGTCCGTGAGCTGCCGGTGGTCAAGCGCAAGGTCACCGAGGTGATGGACCGCTCCGGCCTGTCGCCGCGCGGCCACTCCGGCAAGGACCTGCTGCAGATACTGGAGACCTACCCGCGCGACGAGCTCTTCCAGATCAAGACCGACGACCTGTACGACGCGGTCATCGGCGTGCTCCGGATGGCCGGCCGCCGCCAGCTGCGCCTGTTCCTGCGCCGCGACGGTTACGGCCGTTTCATCTCGTGCCTGATCTACCTGCCGCGGGACCGGTTCACCACCGGCAACCGGCTGCGCATGCAGGAGATCCTGCTGCGCGAGCTGAACGGCGTCGGCGTCGACTACACCACCCGGGTGACCGAGCGGATGCTCGCCCGCGTGCACTTCATCGTGCGCACCGACCCGGCCGCGCCGCCCGGGCAACTCGACCCGAACGTGCTGGCCGAGCTGCTCGCCGACGCCACCCGGATGTGGGACGACGACTTCAGCCTCGTGCTCGAGCGCAAACTGGGTGACGAGCCGGCGAAGGATCTGTTCGGGCGGTACGCGCACGCCTACCCGGAGAGCTACAAGAACGGGCATACGCCGTACGAGGGAATGCAGGATCTCGCGAAGCTGGAACTGCTCGAAGAGCCGGGACAGTTGGAGATGCACCTCTACCGGCGTCGCAAGCTCGGCGCCGACGGGGCTCCGGAGCCGGACGAGCACGACATCCGGTTCAAGGTCTACCGCTTCGGCGAGCCGATGATGCTCTCCGCGGTGCTGCCCGTGCTGCACTCGCTCGGGGTGCAGGTCAGCGACGAGCGGCCGTACGAGATCCGCCGTGAGGACGGCCTGATCTACCTCTACGACTTCGGGCTGACCCCGCCCAAGGTGCACCGCGACCTGTCCGAGGTGCGGCCGCAGGTGGAGAACGCGTTCGCGGCCACGTGGCGCGGCGAGGCCGAGGTCGACGGGTTCAACGAGCTGGTCCTGCGTGCCGGGCTCACCTGGCGGCAGGTGGTGGTGCTGCGCGCGTACGCGAAATATCTGCGCCAGGCCGGGAACGTCTTCTCCCAGCGGTACGTCGAGTCGACGTTCATCGAGTACCCGGACATCGCGCGACTGCTCCTGGAGCTCTTCGAGGTGCGCTTCTCGCCCGGCCTGCAGATCGGCGAGTCGGAGCGCGGGCGGCGTGCGGGCGAGGTCGCCGCGCGGATCAACGACCTGCTCGACCGGGTGGAGAGCCTGGACCAGGACCGGATCCTGCGCTCCTACCTGACGCTGATCGAGGCGACCCTGCGGACCAGCTTCTTCCAGCGGGGGGCGGACGGGCGGCCCAAGTCGTACGTCGCCTTCAAGCTCAACCCGGAAGCCATCCCGGACCTGCCGCAGCCCCGCCCGAAGTACGAGATCTTCGTCTACTCCCCGCGCTTCGAGGGCGTGCACCTGCGCTTCGGCGCGGTCGCGCGCGGCGGCCTGCGCTGGTCGGACCGGCGCGAGGACTTCCGGACCGAGGTGCTCGGCCTGGTCAAGGCGCAGATGGTGAAGAACTCGGTGATCGTGCCGGTCGGCGCCAAGGGCGGCTTCGTCCTCAAGCAGAAGCCGGGCGACCGCGACGAGGCCGTCGAGTGCTACAAGCGCTTCGTCACCGCGCTGATGGACGTCACCGACAACATCCTCAGCGGCAAGATCGTCCCGCCGCGGGACGTGGTGCGCCACGACGGCGACGACCCGTACCTGGTGGTCGCCGCGGACAAGGGCACGGCGACGTTCAGCGACATCGCCAACGAGATCTCGGTCGGCAAGGAGTTCTGGCTCGGCGACGCGTTCGCCAGCGGCGGCTCCGCCGGTTACGACCACAAGAAGATGGGGATCACCGCCCGGGGCGCCTGGGAATCGGTCCGCAAACACTTCCGCGACCTGGGCAAGGACACCCAGAGCGAGAGCTTCACCGTGGTCGGCGTCGGCGACATGTCCGGCGACGTCTTCGGCAACGGGATGCTGCTGTCCGAGCACATCAGGCTGGTCGCGGCATTCGACCACCGGCACATCTTCCTCGACCCGAACCCCGACGCCGCGATCTCCTTCGCGGAGCGCCGCCGGCTGTTCGACCTGCCGCGCTCGTCCTGGGCCGACTACGACGCCTCGCTGATCTCGCAGGGCGGCGGCATCTACCCGCGCGGCGCGAAGTCGATCCCGGTCACCCCGGAAGTGCGGTCCGTCCTGGAACTGCCCGAGTCGGTCTCCGCCGTCAGCCCCGGCGAACTGATGCGCGCGATCCTCAAAGCGCCCGTGGATCTGCTTTTCAACGGCGGCATCGGTACGTACGTGAAAGCGGCCTCCGAGTCGCACGCC
This sequence comes from Actinoplanes liguriensis, assembly GCA_000715855.1. Taxonomy (GTDB): domain Bacteria; phylum Actinomycetota; class Actinomycetes; order Mycobacteriales; family Micromonosporaceae; genus Actinoplanes; species Actinoplanes liguriensis. The sequence goes on along the minus strand of KL571249.1, from coordinate 94,414 downwards.
GACGTCGGCGACAAGGGCAACGACGCGATCCGGGTCAACGGCTCCGAACTGCGCGTGAAAGTGGTCGGCGAAGGCGGCAACCTGGGGCTGACCCAGCGCGGGCGGATCGAGTTCGCCCGGGCCGGGGGTCGCGTGTTCACCGACTTCATCGACAACTCGGCCGGGGTGGACTGCTCCGACCATGAGGTCAACATCAAGATCCTGCTCGGCGGCGCCGTCACCGACGGCGAGCTGACCATGCCGGAACGGGACGAGCTGCTCGCCGCGATGACCGACGAGGTCGGCGCGCTCGTGCTGCGGGACAACTACGAGCAGGCGACCGCGCTGGGCAACGCCCGCGCCCAGGCCCACTCGCTGCTGCCGGTGCACCGGCGGATGCTGATCGCGCTCGAACACCGCGGTGAGCTGAACCGGGAGCTCGAAGCGCTGCCGACGGACAAGGAGCTGGCGCTTCGCTACGAGAACGGCGAAGGACTCAGCGCGCCGGAGTTCGCGGTGCTCCTCGCGTACGTCAAGATCAGCCTGGAGCGCGAGGTGCTCACCGACGAGCTGGTCGACGAGGCGTGGACCAACGAGGTGCTGCACCGCTACTTTCCGACGCCACTCCGCGAGCGGTACGCCGCCCGGATGGCCGGCCATCGCCTGCGCCGGGAGATCATCTCGACCTCGCTGGTCAACGAGGTGGTCAACCGGGGCGGCACCTCGTTCGTCTTCCGCGCCATGGAGGAGAGCGGCGCTTCCGCGGCCGACGTCATTCGCGCGTACGTCGTGATCCGCGACGTCTACAACCTGCGCGACATCTGGGCGGCGGCCGAGGCACTGGACAACAAGGTGCCGACGCCCGCGCAGACGCTGGCGTTCCTGGAGACCCGGCGGCTGCTCGACCGGGCCGTCCGGTGGCTGGTCAGCACCCGGCGCTCGCCGATCGACGTGGCCGGTGAGATCGCCAAGCTGCGTCCCGGCGTCACCACCCTGCTGCCCCAGCTCCCGCACGTGATCGTCGGCGCCGAACGTCGCGCCTTCTCCGAACGCGTGGAGACCCTGGCCGGCAAGGACATGCCGGAGGACCTGGCCGACAAGGTGGCCCGGGTGTTCTACGGCTTCGGCCTGCTGGACGTCCTGGAGACGGCGACCGCGATCAACCGTGACGTCACCGAGGTGGCGCAGGTCTACTTCGTGCTCTCCGAACGCTTCGGGGTCGACGCGCTCCTGTCCCACATCTCCCGCCTCCCCCGCGGGGACCGTTGGCAGACGCTCGCCCGGATGGCCCTGCGCTACGACCTGTACGCGGCTCTGGCCGCCCTGACCGCCGAAGTCCTCCAGTCGACGCCGGAGTCGGCGGCACCGGAGGACCGCGTCTCCCAGTGGGAGCAGGTCAACGCGGCCTCCATCGCCCGAGCCTCCAACGCGATGGGCGACGTGGACGAGTCACCCGCCGATCTGGCAGCCCTGTCGGTGCTGCTCCGCCAGATCCGCACGCTGGTCAAGACGTCCTCGGCCAGCTAGCCCCGGCCGTTCCACCCCTCGCCGGTCCGCGCTCACCCCGCGGCCCGGCGAGCGGCTCGGCGTCGTCTCGCGGTGCGGCGAGTGGCTCGGGGCCATCTCGCGGCGCGGCGAGCGGCCCAGCGTCGTTCCGAGGCGCGGCGAGTGGCTCGGCGTCGTCTCGCGG
>KL571249.1:92109-92580 GCA_000715855.1 Actinoplanes liguriensis | reverse complement strand
GTGTATAAGAGACAGGCTCGGCGCCGTCTCGCGGCGCGGCGAGTGACTCGGAGGCCATCCCGCGGTCCGGCTGTGCTCTGAGCCAGCGTGTTGCCCGGTTGACCGTTGCTGGGCCGGCTGCCGCTGGGCTGGCTGCCGCTGGGCCGGCTGCTGCTGGGCAGGCCGGGATGGTGGCAGGCGGAATCGGACGTTTTGGTGGTCGGCCGGGGCGAGGCCCCGGCCGACCGTCCGGGATTGTCCCTTCCCGGAGTGTCCCGGTACACGGTTACCGGGTCCTGCCGGTTGCCGCCGACAGGTGCTGTCTTCTGTTTTTGGATCTGTCCTGTTGTCGCTCCTCTCTCGAAACTTCTGGAACAGGCCGCGCGGTAGGTGGGGGCAGTTGGTTCGCGCGGCCGGTCAAGGGAAGTCCGCGCCCGACGAAGGCCCGGCCGATCAGGGGTTGGGCGTAGAGCGGCGTGCCTTGATCAGGGA
>KL571249.1:87845-91773 GCA_000715855.1 Actinoplanes liguriensis | reverse complement strand
CGCAATCAGCGCTGGGCGTCGAGTAGCGCGCCGCCGGTTTGGGCTTGGAACCGGGCAGAGGCTTGCCCGGTCTGGGGCGTGTGCAGTGCTGGGCGTAGCCAGTCAGGGGGTTGGGTCAACGGCAGCACCCGGTCACGGCTGGTGCGGGTAATCGGTCAGGGCCCGGCGCGGGAGGGACGGGTCGAGGATCGAGAAGGAGCCCAGCGCGGGAGAGCCGAGTCGCCGCTCGCGCCGATGCCTGCCAGCAGGATGGCTATCGCGCGGCGGTGGATCAGGCGGGGGCGATCCGACAGGGCGGCACTCAGACGGTCCGCGGTGGTCAGTTGTCTGGTGCAGGCAACGGTGATCCAGTTCAGGGCCTCCTTCGCGTCGGCGGAGGTGGAGGCGAGGTCCAGGACCGTTTCCTCCACGCGGGTCTGGGGCGGCTGCCGGCGGGCATGTTTGCGAGCTGGGGCGTGCCGGGAGCGGTGGATGACTACGCCGGGGTGGGGGCGTACCCGGCGCCGCTCCGGGATCAGCACGTGGATTGCGGTGGAGGCGGGCTCCGCCAGGCCGGATTCCTCGGCTGCGGAACGGTGGGAGAGCATGGCGCCCGGGCCCGCGTAGAGGACCGCGGCCCAGCGCATCGCGGCCGGTGGTGGGCGGCCGGCGAACGTGGCGTAGATGCCCGGCATGAGCCGCTGCCAGTGGCCGGCCCGGGTCAGATGGTGCAGGTCGGTGGCGGTCAACCCGTTTTGAAGTGCCTGCCGGCGGGTGACCACTCCGCGCTGGCGCCTGCTGATCGCGTCCAGTTGTGCCATGGCATGCACTGTGCCGCCGGCGGAGGGCGCGCGCCTCGGAGCCTGTGGACAGACACACAGTGTGGATAACTCGAACGCAAAAGATGCCAGGTCACGGGCTTGCAGTGCGTCCGCGCCGCTGCTTGGTAAGTCAGGTGCACACCAACGGTAAGAAGTGAGCGAGTGATGACTGAGCAGCAACGCACGAGCGAAAGAAACGACGGGATCCGCGGCAGGCCGATGCAAGAAATGGGCCAGATTCCGGCGTGCGATGCAAGCAGCGGGACGGGCGGTATAAGAAGGAAATGCTGGTGAGCCGGGCTAGGCGGGGGACTGCTCCCGAAGTCTCGCCATGCCCGGCTCACCCGATGCGTCGCGGCCGCACATTTTCCCGATGGCGAACCCGCGACGGCTCCCCAGATCCACCTGCGGACATGACGCTACGTGATGGTCGCAGGCGGACGGAAGTGCCGAGCGTAGGCTCTGGCCGTTCGTATGAGACGATTTATCCATCAGTTGTCCGCTTTTTCGGATATCTGCTACGCGGAGTGACGAAGCATTGGCATAACGTTCGGTAGCGGTTCCGGACCGGGCGGACGCGGACGTCAGGAGCGATGCAGGCCCAGCGCCTCGGCGGCCACCTGAGCGCTGGCCAGGCTGGCACCATGGGTGACGAGGAAGGCGCGTGCACCGTCCGGCCGCCAGGACGACGGCCAGCCCATCTCGACGACAGCGGTGGGCCATGCGATGGCGAGCTTCCCGGCGAGGTCCCGGCTCGCCGCGGCCTGGTGGACCCGGCGTCCGACGAGCACGATCGGGCGGCCCGAGGCGCGTTCGATCAGTTCGTCGGCGCTGATTTTCGCGGCGTTGACGTCGATTTGCTCCGCCTTGCCGAGGAACGGGCGTAGACCCCACGGGATTTTGCCCTCGGCGATCGAGTGTCCGCTCATGAGTTGCACTACCAGCGGGTCGTTCAGCGACGCCGGGTCGCCCTCGACGAGGAGTGCCCGTCGCGCCGCGAGGATCCCCAGTTGAGGAGAAGCGACTGGGGCCGTGACCGCGGTCACCCGAGCCAGGGCCGCCCACGAGGCCAACTCCGCGTTGCGCCCGGCCGCCTGCTCAAGACGTACGAGATCAAGCCTTCCTTCCCCCACCGCCCCCGCGATCTCGTCGGCGACCGCGAGCACCAGCTCGTGATCGACCAGCGCCCCGATGCAGAGCAGGTCCTGTCTAGATGTGTATAAGAGACAGCCCGCCGCCCCGCGCATCTCCAGCGCGTCGGTGACGATCACGCCCTCGAAGCCGTACGTCGACCGCAGCAGACCTTCCAGCGCCGCGCGGCTGAACGTCGCCGGCCCGTCGCCGGTCAGGGCCGGCACGCGGATGTGCGCGCTCATCACCGCGCGCGTCCCGGCGGAGATCGCCGCCGCGAACGGGGGCAGGTCGCGCTCCCGGAGCACCGTCATCGGCGCGTCGATGGTGGGAAGTTCCAGGTGGGAGTCGGTGACCGTCGCTCCGTGGCCGGGGAAGTGCTTGGCGCACGCAGCGACGCCGGCCGACTGCAGGCCCTGGACGGCGGCCGCGCTGTGCCGTGCGACCAGCGCCGGGTCGGCCCCGAACGAGCGGGTGCCGATGATCGGGTTCTCGGCGGCCGTGTTCACGTCGACGGTGGGTGCCAGGTCCAGGTTGACGCCGGCCGCGGCCAGGTCGTGGCCCATGGCGGCGTACACCCGGTGGGTGAGTTCGGGGTCGTCGACCGCTCCGAGGGCGGAATTTCCGGGGTACGGGCTGCCGGTGCGATGACCCAGCCGGGTGACGTCGCCGCCCTCTTCGTCGATGGCGACGAGAACGTCGGATCGGACTGCCCGCAGCTGCGCGGTGAGCCGTTCCAGGTCATCGACGGAGGGAACGTTCGTCCCGAAAAGCGTGAAACCTGCCAGCCCGTCGGCGGTCAGGTCGAGCGCCCAGTCTGGGGCGGACGGCCCGGGGAAGGCGGCGAGCAGGGTGCGCAGGGCGAGTCGGCGGAGCCCGGGGTCGACGGTCATGGTGTCCTTCCGGTGACGTTGCTCTGGCCACCGGAGGCCGCGAGCTGCCATGATCGCTCGGAGTCGATAGCCACCGTACGGACGGGCAACATTGCCGACCGTTACGCTGCGGCTGCATGCCGAGCGCCGCCACTGTAACAGGAAACAATCTTTATTATTAGGGGTACGACCATGGCCGCCACTCGCCTTCCGGGCACGCCCCGGTTGCTGCGCGCACTCAACGACCGCGCGGCACTGGACCTGCTGCTCTCCCGAGGGCCGTTGACCCGGGCCCAGCTCGGCGAGCTGACCGGCCTCAGCAAGGTCACCGCCTCCCAGCTGGTCGAGCGGCTCGAGGAGCGTGGCCTGGTCCGGCGCGTCGGCGAGCAGGCCGGTGGCCGGGGGCCGAACGCGCAGCTCTACGCGGTCACCCCGGGCAGCGCGCATGTGATCGGCGTCGACGTCGGGCCGGACTCGGTGATCGCCGCCTGCGCGGACATCACCGGCTCGGTGATCGGCCGCGCCGAGCTGAGCACCAAGGACACCGACGATCCGGTCGGGGTCGTGCACCAGGCCGTGGTCCAGGCCGCCGGCGACGCCAAGACCGACATCACGTCGGTACGTCGGGTGGTGCTCGGCACCCCCGGCCTCGTCGACCCGCAGTCCGGCGAGATCTCGTTCGCCTGGGACCTGCCGCGCTGGCATCGGGGCCTGCTGGCCGACCTGCGGCGTGACCTGAGCACCCCGGTCGTCTTCGGCAACGACGTGAACCTGGCCGCGATCGCCGAGTCGATCAGCGGGGCGGCCACCGGCGTGTCCGACTTCGCGCTGGTCTGGATCGGTCGTGGCGTCGGCCTGGCCAGCGTCATCGCCGGCCGCCTGCACCAGGGCGCGACCGGCGCCGCGGGCGAGATCGGCTACGAGATCGGCTACCTGCCGGTGGGTGGCGCCGAGGTCCCGCACAACGCGTCGAAGCGCGGCGTGAAGGGCGCGTTCCAGACGCTCGCGGCGGCCGAGGCGGTCAAGGCGATCGGCAAGCAGCACGGCTTCAAGGGCGCGGAGGCGTCCGATGTGGTGAGCGCCGCGGTCGCCGCGGGCCCGGCCGGCGAGCCGGTGCTCGACGAG
>KL571249.1:85203-87613 GCA_000715855.1 Actinoplanes liguriensis | reverse complement strand
GTGTATAAGAGACAGGGGTGGGCCGGGCCGGTGGCGACGCGCTCGCCGACCGGGTGGAGCGGGAGGTCGCCGCGATAACGCTGGTCTCGCCGAAGGTCGTGGTGACCGGGGTGGCCGCCGAGCCGGTGCTGCACGGCGCCCTGCACACCGCGCTGGACGCGGTCCGTGACGAGGTCTTCGGCTCGACCACCGACTGAGCGCGGGCCGCCCGCGCGGGTGGCCTGCTCGCGGTGGGGGCTCGCTTGCGCTGGTCAGCTGGTTCTCATGGTTGTCATGAGGCATCAACAACAACCATGAGAACCAGCCGGCAACCGGCACGCCGCCGAATTGGCGTGCTGGGCACATGGTTGGATGGACGCGTGCCGGAAGCTGCCGTAACCGTTCCGCCCGACGAGGACACCGTCATCGCGTTCGACCGCGTCACCGTGGTCCGCAGCGGGAATCACCTGATCAACAGCCTGTCCTGGCAGGTCGAGCTGGATGAGCGATGGGTGGTGCTGGGCCCGAACGGCGCCGGCAAGACCACCTTGCTCAACATCGCGTCCGGCCGGCTGCACCCGACCCGCGGTGAGGCGTGGGTGCTGGGTGACCGGCTGGGCCGGGTCGACGTCAACGAGCTGCGCACCCGGGTCGGGATCACCACCGGCCGGCTCGCCGACCGGATCCCGCCGGACGAGAAGGTGCTCGACGTCGTGGTCACCGCCGCCTGGTCCGTCGTCGGCCGCTGGCGGGAGGAGTATGACCCGCAGGACGTCGAGCGGGCCAAGCAGTTGCTCGCCCAGCTGGGCATGAGCGCGTTCGCGGACCGTGAGTTCGGCACCCTCTCCGAGGGCGAGCGCAAGCGCACCCAGATCGCCCGCGCGCTGATGACCGACCCCGAGCTGATGCTGCTCGACGAGCCGACCGCGGGCCTCGACCTGGGTGGCCGGGAAACCCTGATCGGGCACCTGACCGAGCTCGCGCTGGATCCGGACGCGCCCGCCATGGTGCTGGTCACGCACCACGTCGAGGAGATCCCGCCGGGCTTCACCCACGCGCTGCTGCTGCGCGAGGGCAGTGTGGTCGCGGCCGGGCTGCTCGGCGAGGTGATGACCGCGGAGAACCTGACGAAGACGTTCGGGCTGCCGCTGGTCGTGGACCGGTTCGGCGACCGTTACACGGCGCGGGCCGCATAGCCGTGCCCAGGGTCGCGGTGGTCGGCAGCGCGAACATGGACCTGGTGGGGCTCGCCGAGCACCTGCCCCGGCCGGGCGAGACCGTGCTCGGCGACGACTTCGTGATGACGCCCGGCGGCAAGGGCGCCAACCAGGCGATCGCGGCCGCCCGCGCGGGCGGGGCGACGACGTTCCTGGGGGCGATCGGGTCGGACTCGTTCGGGGTCACCCTCGGCGCGCGCCTGGCGGCCACCGGGGTCGACACCGCCCACCTGCGGACCAGTTACGGCTCCTCCGGCGTCGCGGTGATCATGGTGGATCGAGCCGGGGAGAATGCGATCCTGGTCAGTCCGGGCGCCAACCGGTCGTTCCTGGGGCTGACCGCCGACGAGCGGGCCTGTGTCGCCGACGCCGACGTGCTGCTCTGCCAGCAGGAGATCCCGCTGGCCACGGTCGCCGAGGCGCTGGCGGCCGGGCGCGCGGCCGGGACCCGGACGATCCTGAACGCCGCGCCCGCCCGGGAGTTGCCGCCCGGCCTGCTCGACCAGGTCGACCTGCTGGTGGTGAACGAGACCGAGGCGCGCGCGATCACCGGTGGCTCGGCGTCGGACATGGCGGCGCTGCTCGCCCTGGTGCCCCGGGTGGTGCTGACGCTCAGCGGCAACGGCTCCCGCTACGCCGACCGGGACGGGCAGGACGTGCACGTGCCGGCGTTCCCGGTCGAGGTGGCCGACACCACCGCGGCGGGGGACGCGTTCTGCGGGGCGCTCGCCGTGGCCTGGGCCGAGGGGCGGACGCTGATCGACGCGGTGCGCTGGGCGAACGCGGCCGGGGCGGCCTCGGTCCGCAAGATCGGCGCCAGCAACGCGCTGCCGGAACGTGCCGAGATCGAGGCGATCTTCGCGGGTTGACCGTCAGGTTTGCCGGGCGGTGCTGAGGAAGCGGGCTGATCGTCAGGTTTGCCGGGCGGTGCTGAGGAAGCGGGTGACCTCGGCGCGCAGGACCTCGGCGAGCTGGGACAGGCCGGTCGTGCCGGACGCGCCGCCGCCGTCGACGGCGACCGCGATCCCGTCGATCAGGTGGTTGATCTCGCGGAAGCTGCGGCTCACCGCCTCGAGCACGCCGACCGCGTCCGCCGCGGCCTGCTGGACCGTGTTGACCTGGCCCATGATCTCCTCGCTGGACGAGCTGGTCTCGTTCGCGAGCTCCTTCACCTCGTTCGCGACCACGGCGAAGCCGCGTCCCGCCTCGCCGGC
>KL571249.1:83489-84953 GCA_000715855.1 Actinoplanes liguriensis | reverse complement strand
CCGCCTCGATCGTCGCGTTCAGCGCCAGCAACCGGGTCTGCGAGGCCACCTGGTTGATCAGGTCGACCGCGTGCTTGATCTCCTCGGACGCGGTGCGCAGCGAGGTGACCGTGCCCAGGCCGCGCTCGGCGTCGCTGACCGCGCCGCGGGCGAACCGGGCCAGGTCGTTCGCGGACGCGCCCATCTCGGTCGCCGCGGTCGCGACCTGCTCGGAGACGGTGAGCACCGCGGACTCCAGCTCGTCGGCGAGCCCCAGCCGGGCGCGGTCGGCGCGGGCGATCTGGTCGGCGTTGCGGCGCATCGCGGTCACCGACTCGTTGATCTGCTCGGCAGAGAGCTTGAACGTGCCCTGCAACCCGGTAGTCAGAAACCGGCGGTGGAAGCGTCCCTCGGCGGCCGCGGCGGAGGCGGCGCCGGCCTCCCGGGCGAACGCGTCCAACCGGTCCAGCAGGCCGTTCACCGCGCCGCGGGTGTCGACCGCGATCTCCGAGTCACCGATCGGTTCCAGTCGCGCCTCGAAGTCGCCGGCCGTCATCCGGCGGCAGGTGTCCGCGATGGTGAGGAGAACGGCCTCGTCCGGGGTCTCCGCTCTGCTCATCGGCCGGGGCCGTTCGTCAGCGACCAGACCAGCTGGTCGTAGTCCATCCCGCGCTCGGCGAGGATGTCCCGCAACGCCCGGTCACCGGCCGCGACCGCGTCCGGGGTGTGGTTCTGGCGGGCCTCGGCGGCGCGGATCCTCGCGTAGAGCTGTCTCTTATACCTCAGAGATCTGTATAAGAGACAGGCCGCCGGCGTCGTAGGAGGGCGTGACGTGCGCGAGAACCCAGTAGTGCGCGCCGTCGGCGGCGAGATTCACGACGTACGCGAAAATCTCCTTCTGCTCTTCGAGGGTGTCCCAGAGCAGCTTGAACACGGCGCGCGGCATGTCCGGATGCCGGATGACGTTGTGCGGATGCCCGACCGCCTCGTGCTCCGGGATCGCGGAGACCCGCAGGAACACGTCGTTGGCGTAGGTGATCACACCACGAGGATCGGTCTTGGTGACGATCATCTCGTGGTCGCCGAAGGTGCGCTCGATCCCGGAGGGCCGTACCCGCGTCGCTCTCATGATGTCTAGATCGTGCCGGTTTCGGTCCGGCTTTATGGCGAATCAGCGAGAAATCCGCAGCCCCCAGGCGATCAACGGGACCTGCAGCGGAAGCCGTCCGAGAGCGATCGCGCGCTTCGCCGGGGACGCGTGCCGCCAGTCCCACGCCATCTTCACGTTGGCCGGGAAGACCGCCGCGAACAGGGCCGCGGCGGCCAGGCCGCCCATCCTTCTGGTCCGGGGATGCGCGATGCTCGCGGCCACTGCCAATTCACAAAATCCACTTAGGTACGTCCATTGCCGCGCCGTCCCCGGCAACCCGCCCGGGACGATCGCGTCGAACGGCCGGGGCGCCACGAAATGCAGCACGCCAGTGG
>KL571249.1:74734-83211 GCA_000715855.1 Actinoplanes liguriensis | reverse complement strand
AGATGTGTATAAGAGACAGACGGAATCCCGCCGAGCGGAGCGAGGCCATCAGACCCGGTCACGTGTGCATCACCGGTTCCATCGCTCGTTGCAGGGCACGGTAGATCCGGCCGAAGCGTTGCGCGTTCGTCGTGCGGAGCAGCAGCACGTCGCCGCCGCGCACCCGGCCCCAGATCTCCATGGTCCGGCTGCCGGCGTCGTAGGACCGGTCGACCCGCTCCAGCACCAGGTCGGCGACCGGCACCACGGCCAGCCCGACCAGCACCCCGCCGATCACCATCGCGATCGTGTGCGCGACGGTCATGTGCGCGAGCAGCGCGATGCCGACTGCCAGCGCGCCGATCACCACCGGCATCAGGATGGCCAGCCCCAGGGCGCCGCGCTTGGCGATCACCGACCAGGAGCGGCCACCCTTGGTGTGCCACACCTGGACCAGCTCGGGCAGGCGGAACTCGCGCCCGTTCATGCGGACCCCGGACGAAGTGATCAACACGTCCGGATCCCGGTAGTACGTGGTCATCTCTCCTCCCCAGGGGACCCAGTGAACCATTTTCACCGTGGCGACGGGCCCGCATCCCGGGCCCTGGCCACGGTGAAAAAAGTTCAATCCATCTGTTACCCGTCGTAGGCTGACGGCCAAACGGCAACCAACGGAGGTCGGCGTGGGCGAGTTCGTACGTCTGGAGATCGCGGACGGGATCGGCACGATCCGGCTCGAACGGCCACCGATGAACGCGCTGAACACCCAGGTCCAGGAGGAGCTGCGGGAAGCCGCCACCGCCGCGGCCGGCGCTGTCTCTTATCCCGCCGGCGCCGACATCACCGAGTTCACCACGGTCAGCTACCAGCACATGGTGGGCCGGGCCACGGCGCTCTCCGGGGCATTCGACGCGGTCGCCCGGATCCCCAAGCCGGTGGTCGCCGCGGTCACCGGGTTCGCCCTCGGCGGTGGCTGTGAGCTGGCCCTGGCCTGCGACTGGCGGGTGGTCGCGGAGGACGCGCGCCTCGGCCAGCCGGAGATCAAGCTCGGCATCATCCCGGGCGCCGGCGGCACGCAGCGGCTGGCCCGGCTGGTCGGCCCGGCCCGCGCCAAGGAGCTGATCTTCTCCGGCCGGATGGTCGAGGCCGACGAGGCGCTGCGGATCGGCCTGGCCGACCGGGTGGTCCCGGCCGACCGGGTGTACGCGACCGCCGTCGAGATGGTCCGGCCCTACGTGACCGGCCCGGCGCTCGCGCTGCGCGCCGCGAAACAGGCCGTCGACGCGGGTCTCAGCATGGACCTCGCGGCCGGCCTGGCGTTGGAGTCGCACCTGTTCGCGGGGCTTTTCGCCACCGACGATCGGGTGGAGGGGACCACCGCTTTCGTCGAGAAGCGGAAGCCGAAGTTCACCGGACAGTGACGGCGGACCTACCCGTCACAGGCACCGCCTAGACTGCGCACATGTCCATCGACCAGGGTGGTCCGAAGTACGCCCTCGGCATCGACTTCGGCACCTCGAACACCGTCGCCGTCGCGCGGTGGCCGGACGGCCGCGCCCGCCCGATCCTGGTCGACGGCTCGCCGTTGCTGCCGTCCGCCGTCTACGCCGACGCCGAGGGCAACCTGCTCGTCGGCCGGGACGCGGTGCACAGCGCCCGCCTCGAGCCGGCCCGCTTCGAGCCGAACCCGAAGCGCCGGGTCGACGACGGCCTGGTGCTGCTCGGCGAGCGGGAGTTCAACGTCGTCGACCTGATCACCGGGGTGCTGGCCCGGGTGGTCGAGGAGTGGCATCGCGCGGTCGGGCCGTACAAGCCGGAGACCACGCTCACCTGCCCGGCCACCTGGGGCGCCACCCGGCGGACCCTGCTCGCCGAGGCGGCCGCCCGGGCCGGGCTGTCCGGCGCGCGGCTGGTCGCCGAGCCGGTCGCCGCCGCGACGTACTTCGCCGAGGTGCTCGGCCGGGAGGTGCCGATCGGCTCGGTGCTGATGGTGCACGATTTCGGGGCCGGCACGTTCGACGCCAGCCTGGTCTCGCGGACCTCCACCGGCTTCGAGGTGCTCGCCGTCGACGGGCGCGACGACCTGGGCGGCCTGGACGTGGACGCGGCCCTCGTCGAGCACCTGCAGACCGACGCGTGGCAGCGGCTGCTCGAGCCGTCCACGGTCGAGGAGCGCCGGGCCCGCCGCCAGCTCTGGGACGACGTGCGGATCGCGAAGGAGCGACTCTCCCGCGCCCAGTCCGCGGATTTCGTGGTGCCGCTGCTCGACGCCGAGGTGCACCTCACCCGGGACGAGCTGGAGGAGGTCGCCCGGCCGGTGCTGGAGCAGACCGTCCGGATCACGCGGAACCTGCTGAAGTTCGCCGACCTGCCCGAGGGCCGGCTGGCCGGGGTGTTCCTGGTCGGCGGCGCCAGCCGGATCCCGCTGATGGCGACCCTGCTGCACCGCGAGCTGGGCGAGCCGCCGGTGGTGATCGAGCAGCCCGAGCTGGTGGTGGCCGAGGGCAGTGTCCTGGCCGAGGCGGCGCTGCTGACCTCCGAGCCGGCCGCGCCCGGGCCGACCGCCCAGATGCGGCTGCCCTCGCAGCGCATGCCGGAGAAGGAGCCGGTTCCCGACGACCCGCCGGTCGCGACCGAGCCGGTGCGCGTGGAGTCGATCCCGGAGGCGGCCGGGGCGACCGAGGTCGCGCCGCTGGGCGACACGTTCTCGGAGCCGACCGGTGAGACCCCGGTCCCCGCCGTCGCCCTGCCGTCCCGCAAGCCGGGGGCGGCGATCGCGGAGGCGGCACCGGAACCGCCGGCTTCGGTGGACAACCGGGAGACCGAGATCCGGCCCGAGCTGGCCGTCCCGCTGCACATGCGTCCGCCGGTCGACCCGTGGCCGGATGCGGATCCGCCGCACTGGCGGGCGGACCCGGACGCGACCATGCCGACCAGCCCGCCCCCGCACGAGGGACGCACCTCGCGGCCGCCGCGGCAGGACTCCGGGCCGCACCGCACGAAGCCGGCCCCGCCCCGGACCACCCACCCGGTGATGGCGCAGTCCCGGCCGGTCTCACCGCCCACGCCGGTCTCGGGCCGTGCCGTGGTGGCGCCGCCGCGCCCGGTCCACGCGCCGGAGAAGAAGCGCAAGGCGCCGAAACCGGTGAAGCAGCGGCCCGCGCAGCGCCGCCGTAATCCGTTCCTGCGGTTCCTGCGGGTGCTGATCAGCCTGCTGACGATGATCTGCGTCCCGCTGGCCGCGCTGATCCTGGCGTACGGGTACGGCAACGGCGAGCCCTGGCAGCAGGACGCGGTCGACGTCTTCAACGACATCGCGAAGCTGCTGCATCTGGAGGGGTGAGCGGGACACATGCCTGAGCCGGTCGAGGGGCACGGCGGCGAGCTGGCGCTGGCCGCGTTACGAGCGTTCGGGGTGACCGAGATGTTCACCCTCTCCGGCGGTCATGTCTTCCCGCTCTACGCCGCCGCCCACGAGTCCGGCTTCGGGCTGTACGACGTCCGCCACGAGCAGTCCGCGGTCTTCGCCGCCGAGGCCGTCGCGAAGCTCCAGCGCCGCCCCGGTGTGGCGGTGCTCACCGCCGGGCCGGGGGTGACGAACGGCATCTCCGGCCTGACCAGCGCCCACTTCAACGGCTCGCCGGTGCTGGTGCTGGGCGGTCGCGCGCCGGCGTTCCGCTGGGGTTCGGGCAGCCTCCAGGAGCTCGACCACGTGCCACTGGTCGCGCCGATCACCAAGTACGCGTCGACGGTCACGAGCACCGCCGCGATCCCGGGTGAGATCGAAGCGGCCCTGACCGCGGCGCTGACCCCGCATCGCGGCCCGGTCTTCCTCGACCTCCCCCTCGATGTGATCTTCTCCACCGGCGAGGCCGTGGCGCCGGGCGGGCCGGCGATCCCGGTCACCGAGCCGGACCCGTCGCACGTCGACGAGGCGGCCCGGCTGTTGCAGACCGCCGAGCGACCGGTGATCGTGGCCGGGTCGGACGTCTGGGCCGGTGACGCGGTCGCCGAGCTGCGGGCCGCCGCGGAGGCGCTGCAGGTGCCGGTCTTCGCCAACGGGATGGGCCGGGGTGTGCTGCCGTCCGGGCATCCGCTGGCGTTCTCCCGGGCGCGGCGGGTCGCGCTCGACCGGGCCGACGTGGTCGCCGTGATCGGGACCCCGCTCGACTTCCGGCTCGGCTTCGGCGACTTCGGGGCGGGGACGAGGATCGTGCACGTCGTCGACTCCGGTGAGAGCCGGGCGACGCATGTCACTCCGGCCGTCTCACCGGCCGGGGATCTGCGGCTGTCGCTCGCCGGTCTGGCCGCGCGGACGGCGGCGCACCCGGAGTGGATCGCCGGGCTGCGGGCGGCCGAGGACGCCGCACGGGCTCGCGACGACGAGGCGATGAGCGCCGGCGGTGACCCGATCACACCGGCGCGGGTCTACGGGGAGCTGCGGAAAGTCCTCGCGCCGGATGCGGTGACGATCGGAGACGGCGGGGATTTCGTGTCGTACGCGGGCCGGTTCCTGGAGCCGTCGCAGCCGGGCACCTGGCTCGACCCGGGGCCGTACGGCTGCCTCGGCACCGGCCTGGGCTACGCGATGGGGGCCCGGGTCACCTACCCCGACCGGCAGGTCTGTGTGCTGATGGGCGACGGCGCCGCCGGGTTCTCCCTGATGGACGCGGAGTCCCTGGTCCGGCAGGGGCTGCCCGCGGTCATCGTGGTCGGCAACAACGGCATGTGGGGGCTGGAGAAGCACCCGATGCGCGCGATGTACGGCTTCGACGTGGCCGCCGACCTCCAGCCGGGGCTCCGCTACGACGAGGTGGTCCGGGCGCTCGGCGGGGCGGGCGAGACGGTGGCGAGAGCGGCCGATCTCGGGCCGGCGTTGCGGCGCGCGTTCGATTCCGGTGTGCCTTACCTGGTCAACGTGCTGACCGATCCGGCCGACGCCTATCCCCGGTCCTCGTCCCTGGCCTGAGGCTTGTCGTCCCGTTTTTCCTCGACCGGCGGGGGATCGTCGGCCTGGCGCAGCTCACGCTCCCACTGGGCCAGCAACTCCCGGTCGCGGCGGGACTGCTCGGTGTCCATCGAGCGCAGGAAGTCCGGATCGTCGTCGGGCGAGGACGGGCGGGCGGACGGGCGGGCGCCCCGGGCGACGGGACGGCCCCACAGGAAATACGCGATCGGCCCGGCCAGTGGGATGAACAGCACGACCAGGACCCAGAGCGCCCGCGGCACGGCACGCACGCGCTCCGCCGACAGACACCCGATGAGCGCCAGGATCAGCAGCACGAGAGCGACCGCGGCCACGAAGATGAACAACCGGACCATGGGGCAATGATGCCCCGCCCACGGCCGACCGGCGACGATCAGAGCATGACAACCAGCCCGCCGATGACCGCGAAGGCCGCGGTGATCAGCGCGTAGACCCGGATCGTGCCGGGCGCGGGCAGCGGCGGACGGGCCCGCAGACCCGGCGCGCGGCGCAGAGCCAGCCCGGCCAGGACCGCCCAGCCGCCCATCGCGGCGGCCGCGAGCAGCCATTCCGCCGGGCCGGCGCCGGGGTGGAACGCCGGTCGGGCGGCGAGCAGCGCCACCGCGGCCGCCGACATCCCGGTGCGCCGCCAGGCGAGCCGGGTGCGCTCGGGGGAGGCGCCCGGGTCGCGGGTCACGTCAGGATCCGGTGGACCACCGTGATGACCAGCACCAGCGCGCCGAGCGCGACGATGATCGCCAGAATCGCCGGGAACCGGGAGCGGGGCAGGTCACGGCCGAGCCGCATCGCGCGCTCGGAGCGCGCCCAGTGATCAACAGCACGCAGCGCGACGACCCCGCCGAGAACCAGCAGCGCGATCGCGATGATCTCGCGCAGCCGGGCGATCGGGAGCGGCGGCAGGAACTGGGCGCACGCCAGGCCACCGGCGATCAGCGCCAGGCCGGTGCGGATCCAGGCCAGGAACGTCCGCTCGTTGGCCAGCGAGAACCGATAGTCCGGAGTGGTGCCCTCGGAATGGGCGCTCTCCGGGTCGAACCACTGACGCAGGCCACCGAGCACGTGCCGATTATTGACCTGATCGGTCAAGAAGGCGGGTGCCACAGATTGCGTACTTCGTCACTCACACACGCTTCCCGTGGACGCCCGCACCGGCACCAGGGAGAGTCGGGACCGGACCGGCCATGGGACTGCGGCTCCGCCCTTTTCGCGTTTGGGAGAAGATGGGAGCCGGGCAGGTTCACAGCGTCCAACAGTGTTGCGTTTTGGCTGGACAAGTCAGGACACCTCCTTCCAGGAATGCTAGTGAGGTGTGTCACTCTGGGTGGCCGGCAACAGCAAAGCTACTGGCGGGTAACCTTCACGACATGGTTCTAGGCGGGCACTGCGCGGCCAGGCGACGCCGGCCGACGGACCGGCTCTACCGCAACGGTGCGTTCAATACAGGAGGGTCAATAGCGCGATGAATATCGTCGTACTGGTGAAGCAGGTGCCCGACTCCGGTGCCGAGCGCACCCTGAGCGCGAGCGACAACACCGTCGAGCGCGGCTCGGCGAGCAACGTCATCAACGAGATGGACGAGTACGCCATCGAGGAGGCGTTGAAGATCAAGGAGGCGCACGGCGGCGAGGTGACCGTGCTGACGGTCGGCCCGTCCGGCGCGACCGACTCGATCCGCAAGGCGCTCTCGATGGGGCCCGACAAGGCCGTCCACGTGTCGGACGACGCCCTGCACGGCTCCTGCGCGGTCGCCACCTCCAAGGTGCTCGCCGCGGCCCTGGGCACGCTGAACGCCGACCTGATCCTGTGTGGCGCCGAGTCCACCGACGGCCGCGTGCAGGTCGTCCCGCACATGCTGGCCGAGCGGCTGGGCGTGGCGGCGCTGACCGGTGCGCGCAAGCTCACCGTGGACGGCTCGCAGCTGACCATCGAGCGGCAGACCGACGAGGGCTACGAGGTCGTCACGGCCTCGACGCCGGCCATCGTCAGCGTGTGGGACACGATCAACGAGCCGCGGTACCCGTCGTTCAAGGGCATCATGGCCGCGAAGAAGAAGCCGCTGCAGAGCCTGTCCCTGGGCGAGCTGGGCGTGGCCGCGGACGAGGTCGGCGCGGCCGGCGCGACCAGCCAGGTCCTGGAGTGGACGAAGCGTCCGGCCCGCTCCGGCGGTGCGAAGGTCATCGACGAGGGCACCGGCGGCGAGCAGCTCGTCGCGTACCTCGCCACCGAGAAGTTCGTCTGAGAAGGGGTCTCGTCATGGCTGAAGTACTCGTTGTCGTCGAGGCCGGCGTCAAGAAGGTCACTCTCGAGATGCTCACGATCGCTCGTGGGCTCGGCGAGGTGTCCGCGGTCGTGTTCGGCGAGGCCGACCAGGCCAAGCTCGCCGAGTTCGGCGCCGCGAAGATCTACACCGCGTCCGGCGCGGACGTGCTGGACCACGGCGCCGCCCCGAAGGCGACCGTCGTGGCCGAGCTGGTGAAGCGGGTCTCGCCCGCCGCCGTGCTGCTGGCCTCCACCCAGGAGGGCAAGGAGATCGCCGGTCGCCTGGCGGTCAAGCTGGACAACGGTCTGCTGACCGACGCGGTCGACCTGGCCGCGGACGGCACCGCCACGCAGGTGGTCTTCGCCGGCTCCACGATCGTCAAGTCGAAGGTGACGAAGGGCCTGCCGATCGTCACCATCCGTCCGAACTCGACCACGCCGGTCGCCGCCGCGGCGTCTCCGGCCGTCGAGGAGCTGACCGTCGCCGTCAGCGACTCGGACAAGCTGGCCACGGTCACCCAGCGGGTCGCCGAGCAGAAGGGCTCGCGCCCGGAGCTGACCGAGGCCGGGATCGTCGTGTCCGGTGGCCGCGGCGTCGGCAACGCCGACAACTTCAAGCTGGTCGAGGAGCTGGCCGACCTGCTCGGTGGCGCGGTCGGCGCGTCGCGTGCGGCGGTCGACTCGGGTTACTACCCGCACCAGTTCCAGGTCGGCCAGACCGGCAAGACGGTGTCGCCGCAGCTTTACGTCGCGCTGGGCATCTCCGGCGCGATCCAGCACCGGGCCGGCATGCAGACGTCGAAGACGATCGTGGCGGTCAACAAGGACGCCGAGGCGCCGATCTTCGAGCTCGCCGACTTCGGCGTGGTCGGCGACCTGTTCAAGGTCGTCCCGCAGGCGGCCGACGAGATCCGCAAGCGGAAGTAACCCCACGCTTCTGCTCACGGCCCGGCGGTCTTCCGCCGGGCCGTCTCATTTCCGGCGGTACGTAGTTTTCGGCGCCCGCTCTCAGGCGACACGACCAAGTCCCGCCCGTGCCCGCGCGAGCCCGTCCCGGGTCGAGGTGGTGGCGCGGCTCACGCCCGAGGGCTGGTTCTCACCGTGGTTATGAGGGACGAATAACCACGGTGAGAACCAGCCTGCGCCGTGCCCGTCGGCTGGTGGGTGGCGCGGTGTGGTTTTGATCTTCGGGGTGAGCTCGACCCGCCACGGAGGTCGCCCTTTCGATGCGAGCGTTCTGG
This sequence comes from Actinoplanes liguriensis, assembly GCA_000715855.1. Taxonomy (GTDB): domain Bacteria; phylum Actinomycetota; class Actinomycetes; order Mycobacteriales; family Micromonosporaceae; genus Actinoplanes; species Actinoplanes liguriensis. The sequence continues at coordinate 74,745 of KL571249.1, read as the reverse complement.
GCGCGCCAGCG
>KL571249.1:74006-74482 GCA_000715855.1 Actinoplanes liguriensis | reverse complement strand
CGCGGGAGCGGCGGTCCGGACCACAGCGGAGATGGGCAATGAAGAATTTGATCTTCTGTATTGATCTTGTTCTAGATTGCGGGGTAGGCGCCGGGGGTGGCGGGAATGCCGGGCGGGACGGCGAAGGTTGCTTCGAGAAACAGGTTCTAGAGTGGGAAAAATGGCCTACCTCGATCATGCGGCTACCACGCCGATGCTCCCCGCCGCGCTGGACGCCTATGCGGCCGCCGCGCGGGAGATCGGCAATCCGTCGTCCCTGCACGCGGCCGGGCGTGGCGCCCGGCGGATGGTGGAGGAGTCGCGGGAGCGGATCGCCGCGGTGATCGGCGCGCGGCCGTCCGAGGTGATCTTCACCGGGGGCGGGACCGAGGCGGATAACCTGGCCACCAAGGGCGTCTTCTGGGCGCGGCGTGACGAGGACCCCCAGCGGGCCCGGGTGGTGGCCTCCGCCGTGGAGCACCACGCGGTGCTGGACG
>KL571249.1:68430-73755 GCA_000715855.1 Actinoplanes liguriensis | reverse complement strand
CGGTGGACGAGGCGGGCCGGGTCGACCCGGACGGGTTCGGCGAGCTGGTGCGGGCGCACGGCGCCGAGATCGCCGTGGTCAGCGTGCAGTGGGCGAACAACGAGGTCGGCACCGTGCAGCCGGTTCCGGAGCTGGCCGCGCTGGCCAGAACGGCGGGCATCCCGTTCCACACCGACGCGGTCCAGGCAGTCGGGCAGGTTCCGGTGGACTTCGTGGAGAGCGGCGTGGCGGCGCTCACGCTGACCGGGCACAAGCTGGGCGGACCGGTCGGGGTCGGCGCGCTGGTGCTGGGCCGGGACGTGAGCTGCACGCCGCTGCTGCACGGTGGTGGCCAGGAGCGCGACGTGCGGTCCGGGACGCTGGACACGCCGGGGGTGGTGGCGTTCGCGGTGGCGGTCGAGACGACCGTGCGGGCCCGGCTGGAGTATGCGGACCGGGTCGCGGCCCTGCGGGACGACCTGGTCCGGCGGGTGCTCACGGCGATTCCGGACGCGATCTACAACGGTGACCCGGAGCGCCGGCTGCCCGGCAACGCGCACTTCTCCTTCCCCGGCTGTGAGGGCGACGCGCTGCTGCTGCTCCTGGACGCGCAGGGGATCTACTGCTCGACCGGCTCGGCCTGCTCGGCCGGGGTCGCGCAGCCCAGCCACGTGCTGCTGGCGATGGGTGCGGACGACGCCCGGGCGCGGTCGTCGCTGCGGTTCTCGCTCGGGCACGGCAGCACCGAGGAGGACCTGGACGCGCTGATGGCCGCGCTGCCGGGCGCGGTGGAGCGCGCCCGCCGGGCCGGTGCGTGGAAGACACCCAGATAGGCTTCGGGGTATGCGAGTTCTTGCGGCCATGTCCGGCGGTGTCGACTCCGCGGTCGCCGCGGCCCGCGCCAAGGAGGCCGGGCACGACGTGACCGGCGTGCACCTGGCGCTGGCACGTAATCCACAGACCTACCGGACCGGCGCGCGCGGCTGCTGCACGCTGGAGGACTCACGGGACGCCCGCCGGGCCGCCGATGTGATCGGCATCCCGTTCTACGTGTGGGACATGGCCGAGGAGTTCCACGCGAGCGTCGTCGACGACTTCGTCGAGGAGTATGCGGCCGGCCGCACGCCGAACCCCTGCCTGCGCTGCAACGAGAAGATCAAGTTCGAGGCCGTGCTGGATCGGGCGGTGGCGCTCGGCTTCGACGCGGTTGTGACCGGGCACCACGCCCGGCTCGGGGAGGACGGCCTGCTGCGACGCAGTGTCGACCTGGCCAAGGACCAGTCGTATGTGCTGGCCGTGCTGACCCGCGAGCAGCTGGACCGGGCGATGTTCCCGCTGGGGGACTGGACCAAGGACCGGGTGCGGGCGGAAGCGGCCGCGCGGGGGCTCGCGGTGGCCGACAAGCCGGATTCGCACGACATCTGTTTTATCGCGGATGGTGACACTCGTGGATTCCTGGAGGGGCGGCTCGGGGCCGCGCCCGGGGACATCGTCGACGGGCGCAGCGGCGCCAAGCTCGGGACGCACAACGGGGCGTACGGATACACGATCGGCCAGCGCAAGGGGCTCAACCTGCGGGTTCCCGCGGCGGATGGGCGCCCTCGGTATGTGCTGTCGATCACTCCGGTGACGAACACGGTGACGGTGGGGCCTCGGGAGGATCTTGAGGTCGACACGGTGACCGCCACTCGCCCGATCTGGCATGAGATTTCGGGACAGGTCCGTTGCGAGGTTCAGCTCCGGGCGCACGGTGAAGTGGTTCCGGCGTCGGTGACCGTCTCGGAGGGCGGCCTGACCGCGAACTTGGAATCTCCCGCTCGTGGCGTCGCCGCCGGTCAGGCCATCGTCGCGTACAAGCCCGACCCGGACGGGGACATCGTGCTCGGCTCGGCGACGATCACCGCCGGCACCCGGGAGTCGGCGCATGCCTGACTTCCCGTGGCCGGCCGGGTCCGCCACCGGCATCGGCTCGCTGCCCGGCACCGACATCGCCGAGGCGCAGCGCATCGTCCTCGGTGAGCTGCCCAACCTGCCGCACCTCCCCGAGCTGCCGGACCGTGGGCCGGGCGCGGAGATCATCGGCCGATCCGCCGGATTCCTGGTCGAGCTGCCGGTGCAGGTCTACGCCGGGCGCTGGCAGGTCGCCAGCCACCCCGGGAAGGACCTGCGGCGCACCGCCGACCTGATGGACCGGGACCTGGACCAGCTCACCGAGCAGGCCGACGGGTTCACCGGCACCGTGAAGATCCAGGCGGCCGGGCCGTGGACGCTGGCGGCCTCGGTCCCTGCCGATCGGCGGGCGGATGCTGCGCGACCAGGGCGCGGTCCGGGACCTGACCGACTCGCTCGCCGAAGGGCTCCGGCGACACGTCGCCGACGTGCGGAAACGGGTTCCCGGCGCGACCGTGCTGCTGCAACTGGACGAGCCGTCGCTGCCCGGCGTGCTGGCCGGCCGGGTGCCGACCGAGAGCGGGCTCAGCGCGTACAAGGCGGTCGATACACCGGAGGCCGCGGCCCGCCTGCGCACCGTCGTCGAGGCCGTGGACGCGCCGGTCGTGCTGCACTGCTGCGCTCCGGACGTGCCGTGGCAGGTGCTCCGGGACGCGTCGGTCGCGGCCGCCGCCTTCGACCTGTCACTGATCAAGGATCTGGACCCGATCGGCGAGGCGATCGAGGCCGGGCTCGGCCTGTTCGTCGGCGCCGCCCCGGCCAGGCCCGAACCCGGCACCCGCCCCGACTCGAAACGGATCGCCGAGCGCGTTCAGAAACTGTGGGGCCGGCTGGGCTTCCCGCCCGCTCTCCTGCCGCGCCAGGTGGTCGTCACACCGGCCTGCGGCCTGGCCGGAGCCCCCCTGCCGTACGTACGTGGCCTGCTCAAAGCGTGTCAGGAAGCCGCGTTGCGGATCTCCGAGGTGTGAGCCCGGAATTTGTCGGGGGGTGCGACTACCGTGCGTCGTAGGTTCGCAGAAGCGGAGGTTCCCCGGTGACATCACCCAGCGCAGAGGCCAGCACGCGGCACGCTGAGCTCGCCGATGAGATCCGTGATCATCAATATCGGTATTACGTGCTGGATGCTCCGATCATCTCCGACGGGCAGTTCGACGTGCTCCTGCGCGAGCTGGAGGCGCTGGAGACCGAGTTCCCGGCGCTGCGCACCCCGGACTCCCCGACGCAGAACGTCGGCGGCACGTTCTCCAGCGACTTCGCCACGGTGCGGCACGCCGAGCGGATGCTGTCGCTGGACAACGTCTTCAGCTTCGACGAGCTCGCGGACTGGGCCGAGAAGACCGTGCGCGACGCCGGCGGCCCGGTGCAGTTCCTCTGTGAGCTCAAGGTCGACGGTCTCGCGATCAACCTGACCTACGAGAAGGGCAAGCTGGTCCGCGGGGCCACCCGCGGCGACGGGGTCAGCGGCGACGACATGACCCCGAACGTGCGGACCATCCGGGAGATCCCCGAGCGGCTGACCGGTGACGACGTGCCCGAGCTGCTCGAGGTGCGCGGCGAGATCTACTACCCGGCCGAGGCGTTCGCCGATCTGAACGCGTCGCTGGTCGAGCAGGGCAAGGCGCCGTTCGCCAACCCGCGCAACACGGCCGCGGGCAGCCTCCGGCAGAAGGATCCGCGGGTCACCGCGTCCCGCGGGCTGCGGATGGTCGTGCACGGGATCGGCGCCCGGGAGGGCTTCAACCCGGTGTCCCAGTCGCATGCGTACGAGGCGCTCAAGGCCTGGGGCCTGCCCACCAGCACGCGGTGGAGACTCGTCGACGACCTGGCCGGCGTTCGCGAGTTCATCGATTACTACGGCAAGCACCGGCACGACGTCGAGCACGAGATCGACGGTGTGGTGGTCAAGGTGGACTCGCTGGCCATCCAGGGGCGGCTCGGGTCGACCAGCCGGGCGCCGCGCTGGGCGATCGCCTTCAAGTACCCGCCGGAGGAGGTCACCACCAAGCTCCTCGACATCGCGGTGAACGTGGGCCGCACCGGGCGGGTCACGCCGTACGCGGTGCTGGAGCCGGTGTCGGTGGCCGGGTCCACCGTCGGCCTGGCCACTCTGCACAACGCGCAGGAGGTGGCCCGCAAGGGCGTGCTGATCGGCGACACCGTGGTGTTGCGCAAGGCCGGCGACGTGATCCCGGAGATCCTCGGCCCGGTCGTCGACCTGCGCCCCGCCGACGCCCGGCCCTTCGTCATGCCGACCGAGTGCCCGGATTGCGGCACGACCCTGGCGCCCGCGAAAGAGGGCGACATCGACATCCGCTGTCCCAACTCGCAGTTCTGCGTGGGCCAGCGCCGGGAGCGGCTGAGCTACGTGGGCAGCCGCAAGGTGCTCGACATCGACGTGCTGGGGGAGAAGGCGGCCCGCGCCCTGATCGACTCCGGCGTCCTGTTCGACGAGGGCGATCTGTTCTCGCTGACCGAGGCCGACCTGCTCCGGGTGCCGCTCTTCGTCAACCAGGACGGGAGCCTGGGCAGCAACGCCGGGAAGATGCTGGCCTCGCTGACGGAGGCGAAGTCGCGCCCGTTCGCGCGGGTGCTGAGGGCGCTCTCGATCCGGCACGTGGGGCCGATTGCGGCGACCGCCCTCGCGCGGGAGTACGGGTCGATGGCGGCGCTGGAGGCGGAGCTCGCCCGCACGGCCGCGGATCCGGAGGCGGTGGCGGCGAGCGCGGAGGCCGCGTCACTGGCGGAGGCCGCGGGAGAAGCGGGGGCCGCGGGCGACGTCGACGATGCGGGCGCCGACGATGCGGGTGACGCCGCTGCGGGTGACGGCGCTGTGGGTGACGCCGATGCCGGGGGAGACGTCGACGCTGCGGCGGAGGCTCCCGGTGCGGAGACCGCGGCGGTGGTGACGGCCAAGCGGAAGGCCAAGGCGGTCGACCCGATCGCGGCCGTCGACAACGTCGGGCCGATCATCGCGGACAGCCTGCGGGAGTGGTTCACGATCCCGTGGCACCGGGAGATCGTCCGGAAGTGGCGCGAGGCCGGCGTGAGGATGGCCGACGAGCGGGTCACGACCGGGCCGCGGCCGCTGGACGGGCTGACCGTGGTGGTGACCGGCACGCTGGCCGGGTTCACGCGGGACCAGGCGGCGGAGGCGGTCACCTCGCGAGGCGGCAAGGTGAGCGGGTCGGTGTCGAAGAAGACCGGGTTCGTGGTGGTCGGGGAGAACCCCGGCAGCAAGTACGACAAGGCGATCAGCCTGAAGGTGCCGGTGCTGGACGAGGCCGGCTTCGCGGTGCTGCTCGCGGACGGTCCGGAGGCGGCGCGAGCGATCGCGGAGTTCGAGCCGGCCGGCTGAGCGGGCCGACGCGCAGTCCGGGCGGCGGGCCGACACAGTTC
>KL571249.1:67988-68153 GCA_000715855.1 Actinoplanes liguriensis | reverse complement strand
TATAAGAGACAGGTTCAGGCCGGTGGGTCAACGTGCGGTTCAGGCCGGTGGGTCAACGCGCGGTTCGAGCGGGCGGGTCAACGCGCGGTTCGAGCGGGCTGCGAGGTCCGGGGCCGGGGGTTCGGGTTTTGGGGTGACCGTGCCCCGCCACGGAGGCCGCCCTTT